>CAYJNV010000301.1:0-5322 GCA_964370975.1 uncultured Caldilineaceae bacterium
GTGGCAGACGCAGTATTGATGCTTGAATCTACACATACTCCGGTGGCCGCGTAACTGCACGCGCCATAGCTGAACGAACAGAGCGGGACGACGCGGGTGCGCCCGCTGCAGTGGGCCGCAAGAGGTAAGACAAGGGGGACGGGATGATAGCCAACAATGGCAGTGTCAATAGCCGGATGACAGGTAAGGCAGATATGGACAAGGAAGCTGTACGCATAGGCGTGATTGGTGCAGGCCGTATGGGCAAGAACCACTGTCGTGTGGTGGCGGGGCTGCGGCGCGCCACGCTTGCAGGGGTGTGCGACCAGAATGTGCAAATGGGCGTGGCCGTTGCCCGCCAGTATGAGGCGCCATTCTATGCTTCGGTGGATGAATTGCTGGAGCATGTGGACGCGGTGACGATCGCCGTGCCCACCACGCGCCACTTTGAGGTTGTGTCGCGCTGTCTGGAAATGGGCGTCCACGTCTTTGTGGAGAAGCCGATTACCTCAACCGTCGAGGAGGCCGACCACCTGGCTGCGATCGCCGATGCGTCGGGGCTGGTGGTGCAGGTGGGGCACATCGAGCGCTTCAACCCCACCTATGCCGAACTGAAGAATGTGCTGGCCGATATGACGCCGCTGGCGATCAACTTCCGCCGCCTGAGCCCCTACGCGGGCAGCAACATGGACGTGGATGTCGTGCTCGACTTGATGATCCACGACCTTGACCTGATGGGCGATTTGCTCGGCAGCGAACCCGCGCAGATTGATGCCTCGGGCGTGACGGCCTTCAGTGGCTCGCTCGACCACGTCATCGCCTGCCTGCGCTCGACCACAGGACCGCTTGTGACCGTGGCCGCCTCGCGCCTTACCGAGCAGAAGGTGCGCCAGATTGAGGTGACGACGCTTGAGGCGTATGTAGTCGCCGACCTGCTCAACAAATCCATCTCCGTACACCGCAGTATGGTGGGCGAGTACGTGAACCACGCGCCGCGCGGCGTCAAGTACCGCCAGGAGAGCATTGTGGAGTCGATTCACGTGCCCATTGCCGAGCCGTTGCTGCTCGAAATGCAGCACTACCTCGAATGCGTGCGCACAGGCGCGGTACCCCTGGTGACGGCGGCACATGGCGCGCAGGCGCTGCGTCTGGCCATGCAAATTCGCGAAACGGCGCATGCCCACTTGTTGAGCCTTGCCACAGTACGGCAAGTGGCGCCCGTCATGCGTTCGGAGACAGCCTGATTATGTCCACACCCCCGATCACGGCAAACGCAACCAGGACGGGCGCACCCGCGCTTTCCATCATCATTCCCTGCTACAACGAGGCGGAGAGCGTTGCCTCGCTGCACGCAGGCCTGCTGCCCGTCGTTGCCGGCCTGGCAAAAAGCCGCGGTCCCGTGGAAGTTGTCTTCGTGGATGACGGCAGCCGGGACGGCACGCTCGACGCACTGAAATCCAGTTTCATCGGCGCGGAGCCGCCCGACGTCACCTTTCGCTTTGCGCAGCACACCGTCAACCGCGGCCTGGGCGCAGCGCTGCGCACCGGCTTTGCGGCTGCCGAGGGTGACCTGGTGGTGACCACCGACAGCGACAACACCTACCGCCTGGAGGAGATTCCCGCGCTGCTCGACTGCATGACGCCGGCGGTGGATATCGTCACCGCTTCGCCCTATCACCCGGATGGCGGCGTGGAAAATGTGCCCGGCTATCGCCTGGTGCTGAGCCAGGGCTCATCGCTCATGTACCGCGTGCTGGTGGACCGCCATCTGCACACCTACACGGCGCTCTTCCGTGCCTACCGCCGCGAGGTGGTCAAGAGCATTGATTTTGAGGCGGACGGCTTTCTGGCGGGCACGGAGTTGCTTGTCTACGCGTTGCAGCGTGGCTACGTGGTGGCCGAATATCCCACGGTGCTGCATGCACGCGTGGCCGGCGTATCAAAGGCAAAGCTTGTGCGCACCATTCGCGCGCATCTGGGTTTTCAGGGGCAGGTGCTGCTCCATCGCGTGGGCGTGCGCACGCCTCGACAAACGGCGCAATTGCAGGGAGGGAACAGATGACCGCAGCAACCGAACGAGTCAGTACACCCGCGGAGATTGCGGCGGCAGAGCAGCATTCAACCGGCGCAAGCGCCGTTGCATCCACGAAATTCACGAAGGGGAGAACACGCGCCATGACATTGGCAATCAGCTATATCTTGATTAGCGTTTTGGGCGGCGCGATTGGGCAGCTCATGCTCAAAAATGGCATGAACAAGTTTGGCGTTGTCACGCTCTCGCTGGCCGATGCGCCGCAGTTGCTCATGAAGCTGGCGCTCAACCCCTGGGTTGTAGGTGGCCTCTTCCTCTACGCCTGCGGCACTGTCTTCTGGCTGGCCGGCATTTCGCGCGTGGACCTGAGCTTCGCCTATCCCTTTGCCAGCCTCTCCTACGTAGTCATGCTTCTGGTTGCATGGCAGCTCTTTGACGAGAACATTACGGTGCCGCGCATCATCGGTACGGTGGTCATTGCAACGGGCGTACTCATCGTCTCACGCGGATAGGTGCAATTCATGAAGATCGTCTCGGTTGTGGGCGCTCGCCCCGAATTCATACAGGCTACGCCGGTGAGCAAGGCGTTGCGCGCCGCCGGCGTGCATGAAGTGCTTGTGCACACCGGCCAGCACTATGACTACGCCATGTCGGGCGCGTTCTTCGCTGACCTGGGCACGCCGGCGCCCGACTACAACCTGGAGGTTGGCTCGGGCGCACAGGGGTGGCAGACGGGCGAGATTCTGCGGCGCATCGAAGAGGTGCTGCTGTCCGAGCAGCCCGACCTTGTGATTGTGCGCGGCGACACCAACTCAACATTGGCGGGCGCGCTGGCTGCGGCCAAGCTGCACATCCCCATTGCGCATATCGAAGCGGGCGAGCGTTCATTTGACCGGCGCATGCCCGAAGAAGTCAACCGCGTGGTGGCCGATGCCCTGGCGACCCATCACTTCTGCGTTAGCCAGACGGCGCTGCGCCAACTGGCCGAAGAGGGTGTTACGCACAACGCGCACTGGGTGGGCGACGTGCTCTATGATGCCATGCTGCAGAATCTGCCGCTGGCGCGCCAACGTTCGACCATCATCGCGGATCTGGGGTTGCGCCCCGGTGGCTACAGCCTGGTCACAATCCACCGTGCCGCCAACACCGATGAGCCGGCGCGCCTGCGTGCACTGGTGGAGGCGCTGTCTGCAATTGATGAGCCAATCATTCTGCCGCTGCACCCGCGTACGCGTGCCGCACTGGCGCGTGACGGTCTGGAATTCAGTGGCAACGTGCGCACGATCGCGCCTGCCGGCTACTTCGACATGACGCAGCTTGAGGAGAATGCCCGCTTGATTGCCACCGACTCGGGCGGCGTGCAGCGCGAGGCCTACTTCCTGGCCAGGCCCTGCCTCACGCTGCGCGACGAAACTGAATGGACGGAGACGGTGGAGGCAGGCTGGAATCGCCTTGTGGGCGTCTCGCGCGAAGCAATCTCCGATGCGTGGTTCAGCTTTACGCCGCCCGCCAGCCACCCCGCGCTCTTTGGCGCCGGAGACGCGGCAGAAGTCATTGTTCGTTTCCTGACGAACAGTTCCGCAGAAAAAGACGAGCGCCGAGCGCCCGCATTGCACAAGTCGCGGCGCGAGGCAGTGCTCTCCATGGGGGTAAACGCATGAAGGTTGGCATCATCGGCGGCGGCATTCTGGGGACGACGCTGGGCTACGCGCTGACGCGCAGCGGCGCACAGGTGGACATCTATGAGGCGGGCCCTGAATTGGGCGGCCTCGCCGGCCCGCTGGAATTGACTGACGGCACACGCATCGATCGCTTCTACCACGCCATTCTGTCGAGTGACGCCAACCTGGTGGCACTCTGCGCCGAATTGGGGCTGGCGGACCAGATGCGCTTCAAACCCACGCGCATGGGCTTCTATGACGACAGCCAGATCTATTCCATGAATGGCACCATCGAACTGCTGCGCTTCCCGCTCCTCACCTGGGTGGACCGCATGCGCCTGGGCCAAACAGTTTTGGGCGCGATGATGGTGCGCGACTGGCGCAGCCTCGACGACGTGAGTGTGGAGCAGTGGCTGGTGGCGCGCGGTGGCCGCCACGCCTATGAGGCGCTCTGGAAGCCCATGCTCAAGGCCAAGTTCGACGGTGGCTTTGACCAGGTGCCCGCAACGTGGATCTGGTCGCGATTGGTGCGCATGAAGTCCACGCGCAAGGGTGCAGCGCAGAAGGAAGAGGCCGGGCACATTATTGGCGGATACAATACGCTGCTCGACGCCATGGCGGCGCAAATTGAGGCGGCAGGTGGCCACATTCATCTGCGCACGCCTGTGCAGGAGATCATGCTTGAGCAGGGGCGGGCGCGCACGCTGCGCCTGGCCGACGGCCCGGTGCGCTATGACGCCATTATCGCCACGGTGCAGACGCCGCTGCTGAGCCGCCTGTTGCCGGTCGCGCCGGCCGCCTATCGCACGCAGCTTGAGGCGCAGGAATATCTGGGCATCATTTGCCCGGTGCTTGTGCTCGACAAGCCGCTGACCGGTTACTGGACACTGAATATCACCGACGACACCGTGCCCTTCACGGGCGTCATCGAGACGACGGCCTACATTGACCCAGCCTATACGGGCGGTCATCATCTGGTCTATTTGCCCAAGTACACGGCGCCGGACAGCGCCTGGCAGCAGAAGAGCGACGACGAAATCCGCACCATCTGGGTGGAGTCGCTCAAGCGCATGTTCCCGGATTTTGACCCGGCCACGATTGTGGAGATGCCGATTGGCCGCCACCGCTTTGTTGAGCCGCTCCACCCTCTGGGCGGGCTGGCGCAGATTCCCGCGGTGGAGTCGCCGGTCAGCGGACTGTATGTCGCGACAACAGCGCAAATCTACCCGGCACTGACAAATGGCGAATCCGTTACCCGCCATGCGCAGGCTGTGGCGGCGCAGGTGCTTGCCGGCCATGCGCACGTGGCCGAGACGGCTGTGCGCGCAGCCGTGCCCGTTGCCGCGTGAGGAAGTACGGCAGGGCGGGAACCGCCGCATTTGGCACCCGATGACCACCGGCGTGGAAACCGCCGCTACGTAGAGATAGGGACTGCCATGTTTCAGAAGCAGCCACAACCACACTTCAAGTTGCAGGGAGTGCCGCCCGCGTTCCAGCCACTTGTGGAGCCCGAATTCCAGGCGCTGCCTGCGGCAAACCGGCGCGCCTTGTCGATTGCGCTGGGCGCAGCCGCGCTGCTGGTGCTGGGCGTGCTTGTCTTCTACAACCTCACGGCCTGGCCGGTCACCTGGTTTGACGAGGGTTCGCACC
>CAYJNV010000302.1:0-5277 GCA_964370975.1 uncultured Caldilineaceae bacterium
CGTCGGAGACGTGGCCTACGGGAAGGTCATCCCGTTGAGCATCTGTACAATCGTCTCCTGTTGCGCCTCCACATTCTCGGGTGTGCCAAAGAAGACAAGCGCCACAACCTTGTCGGTATGGATAGCGGTGTAGATCGACATGTCCATCATGGGACCATCCTCAATGGGGGCCGTGCCCATGAGGCGAATGATGCCCACCACATCGCCCTCGCCCGGCAGGATGGCGGTCTTGGTCGCATCTATCTGCAGGTCATCTGCGCCCAGATCCATGGCGGTTACGAATTCGTCGGCAACGAGCTGCGCCTCCTCGTCGCTGAGACCGCTTGCGATGGCATCAGCCATCGCCTGCAACTGCGGGTCATCCTGCGCCACATCGACAGCCGTCACCATCGCGCCCACGGCCGTGATCTCCGGGTCGGCGATGACGAGACTGAGTTCTCCACTCTCGATGCGCGAGACGTACCAGCCGGCAGGAATGGGGACCACCGCTTCGGCATCTGCGAACTCGAGGCCGTCGCTGCCGGCAATCTGCAGGTCAACCATGTCGTCGTCGAGAAGCACGCTCCTGGCTATCTCGTCGACCAGCGGCTCAAACTCCGCCCAGACATCAGTCGGCGCCCCGCCCAGCAACCCATAGGCCGAACTGCCTGTGGCGATGATGTAGATGACGCCCCCCTTCTGCTCGCCCTCGTCGTTGCCTCCCGAGAAGCCAATGCGCAACATGGGGATGTCCTGCTCAAGCTCGACGCGCGACACGTCCGAGATCACCGCGTCGGTGGCAAACGAATCCACCAGCGCCTGTGCGCTTGCCTCAAAGATCGGGAAGATGACCAGCCCCGGGAAGTCGTTACCGAAATTCTGCATGGCAACTTCAAGGCCGGCGGCCTCGTCGCTCATGACAAAGACACCTGCGGAGCTATCGGTCTCTACGTTCCACTGTGTTGGGGCCAGAATGCTGATACCTTCGCTCGTATACTCTTCAAAGTCGTCCAAGGTAGGTATTTCGACTGGACCTGAGGTGACTGACGCAACCGGTTCCTCGACAACAGGCTCGTCGACTCCGGGCTCTGCGGTTGGTTCGGGCGTTGGTTCAGCCACTGGCTCGTCAGCCGAGATGACCGGCGCGGCGACGCCCGTGCCCACGCCCGCTGCCTGCGCCACCTGCACCGACGCCGCCTGAATCGCTGCAAGTACGGCTGGGTCTATGCCGCCCTCCTGCGCGGGTGGCGCGGCCAACGCTGCGGCCGGCAGCAGCGCGCCCGTCATCAACACAACCATGAGCAGGGCCAGTGGCCTGTACTTTGCAAAGTTGCCTATCTTCATCCTTGCTCTCCTCTTCTGTTCTGTGGTTTGGAAGACTTGCTTTCGGGATGGCAAATTGTCGGAGAATGATGAGCACCCGCAGCGATGCGCTTGCGTCAAAGCGCAGGTGATGCGCGTCGCCTGAATGGCTCAGGCTGTGCGCATCGCTTCGATCAGCAGTTGCTCGCGTGGCGCGCTGGGGACTGTGCGCGGGTCCACCGGCAGGGCAACGAAAACGGTTGTGCCTTTGCCCGGCTCACTGCGCGCCCAAATGGCGCCGCCGTGTGCATCCACGATTGCCTTGCTCAGGAAGAGGCCCAGCCCTGCGCCTGCGGTGCTGCGACGCAGGCTGCTGTCCACCCTGTAGAAGCGGTCGAAGACGTAGGGCACCTCCTCGGGCGGAATGCCAACACCCTGGTCTGCGACGTATAGGACAACGCGCGGGTAGCCCTCGACGTCATCGCTCCAGCCACCCACGCGAATGAGGCCGCCATCGGGCGAGTACTTGATTGCGTTGCTGAGCAGATTCGTGAGCACCTGGCGAATGCGTTCCTGATCGGCCCAGATGGCGGGCAGTGCGACGGGTACGTCAACCTCGATGGAGTGACGCTCGGTCTGTGTGCGATAGGCCGCGGCCACTCTGTGCACGAGCTTGTTAAGGTTGACGTCCGCCAGATCGAGGCGCAAGCCGCCGGCCTGAATGTGGCTGACGTCGAGAAGATTGTTGATCAACGCCTCAAGGCGGTCAGCCTCCTCCTCAATGATCTCGAGGCTTTGGCGCGCCGTCTCGCTGTCCCACTGCGCATCAGGGCGAGCAAGTGTTTGCGCATACCCCTTGATCAGCGCCACGGGGGTTTTCAGTTCATGGCTGATGATCGAGGTAAAGGTGGACTTGATCTCCTCCTCCTCGCGCAGACGGGTGACATCGTGGACGTTGACGATGACATTGACGAGGCGCGGCTCACCATCGCTGCCGGCAGCGCTCTCACCATAGAGCGGCGTGTAGGTGAGCGAGACGATGAGCCGCTTCTTGCCCGTGCGCACCAATTCTCCCTCGGCGTGGAGCGCCGCCAGGTTGGCGAAATCGGGCATCTCCTGGCAAATGTCCACCCCTTCGACATGCTCCAGCGGCAGGTATTCCTCGCACGGGCTGCCCGCGGCTTCGGCGGGATCCTGTCCCACCATATTCGCCAGCGCCTGGTTGGCCACAAGCACGTTGCGCTGCGCGTCGAGAATGAGAATGCCATCGACGCTGTTCTCGACAATTGCGGCAAAGCGGCTGCGCTCTGTCTCAAGCTGGCTGTAGAGGCGGGCGTTGCGTACGGCAATGGCAGCCTGGTCGGCGAAACCCTGGAGAACTTGCCAATCAAGCTGGGTGAAGGCGTACTCGCCGCGAAAGAGATAGATGATGCCCAGCAGGTCGTCGCCCACGAGCAGAGGCAACCCAACCACCTGGCCTATGCCAAAGTTGCCGGTGCTGGGCCCGGCCGCGCCCGTCAGCCGCTCCTCCACCTGGCGCACACGCGCCTGCAGGTCGGCGAAGTAGGGGTCAAGTTGTGGCGTGGCCGGCTCTTCGCCCTCATGGAAGAGGGGAGGCACATCAAGCAACGGCTCAAACGCGGGGAGCAGTTGGGGCGGGATGCCGTAGGTGGCCCGGATCTGGAAGCGTGCGGGCGCGCCGCGGCTGACGTAGATGGGGCCCATGGGCACGCCGACGTCGCGCGCAAGCACGATCAGCCCGGCGCGGCAGCCCACCAGTTCAGCCGCGCTGGTGAGGATGAGGCGCAGGAGGCTGGGCAGATCCAGATGCGATGTCATGGCGCGCGAAATGCGCAGCAGATACTCGCGCTGCCGCAATTGGTAGGTGGCCATGAGGGCGGGTGCGTTCATATGCACCAATTATACGGGCAATGCAGGGGCGGGACAAGGGGGCGGATTGAAGGGTGAGGAGTCGCGGGTTGCCTGGGAATTGATGAATGAGGACTGAGGATGGAGGAGTGGCGCTGCGGTCGTTCATTGCTGCGCTTGTGTGTGCGCGCAAACGCACAAAACACGGCGCGCCCCCTATGCGCCTCTACGCAATCGCCTGCATAGAGGGTACAATGGGCGAAACCTCATTCCCAGCGAAAGGCGCATCTCATGAAGGTATTGGTCACAGGCGGGGCGGGCTACATCGGCTCAATTGCCGTTGAACAACTTGTGGAGGCAGGCGAGCAGGTCGTTGTCTTCGACAATCTATATCAAGGTCACAAGGCAGCGGTTCACCCCGACGCGGCCTTTGTGGAGGGTGATCTCCACGATCGCGCCGCAATCGACGCCGCCCTGGCTGGGCACCGCCCCGACGCCATTATGCATTTCGCCTCCTACACACTGGTGGGCGAATCCATGGAGCAGCCGCTCAAGTACGTGGGCGACAACGTGGTTTGCGGCATCAACCTCTTCAGCAGCGCCGTCGAACATGGCGTCGGCCGCGTGATCGTTTCCTCCACGGCCAACCTCTTTGATGACCCTGAACGCATGCCCATCGACGAGAAAGAGCGTATTGTGCCCGGCAGCCCCTACGGCGAATCCAAGTACATGCTGGAGCGCATCCTCCACTGGCTCGACCGCACGAACAAGCTGCGCTTTGCGGCCCTGCGCTACTTCAACGCCGCCGGCGCAAGTGCAACGCGCGGCGAGGACCACACGCCTGAAATGCACCTGATTCCGCTTGTGCTGCAGGTGGCGCTGGGGCAGCGCGACGCAATCAAGATCTTCGGTGACGACTACCCCACGCGCGACGGCACCTGCGTGCGTGACTATGTGCACGTTTTCGACCTGGCGCAGGCGCACATTTTGGCGTTGCGTGCATTGGACGGGGGCAGCCGCACCTACAACCTGGGCAATGGCGAGGGTTTCACCGTGCGCGAGGTGATCGAAATGGCGCGCGAGATCACCGGCCACCCGATTCCCGCCGAGGTTGTGGCACGTCGCCCCGGTGACCCTGCCATTCTGATTGCCAGCAGCGACAAGATCAAGCGCGAACTGGGCTGGAAACCCCGCTACGCCGACCTGCGCTCCATCCTCGAGAGCGCGTGGGGGTGGCACTCGACCCATCCCCAAGGGTATGGCAAGTAAACGTAGGCCGAAGATCGGCGATTGGTTGACTGGTTGACTGGCTCACCAGTTAACCACTCAACCGTTGCACGAGCAGGAATGGAGTTTCAGCATGACACAGGCACTCCTGGTCGTAGACGCACAAATGAGCATGTTCGAGGGCGACTGGCCCGTCCATGAGGCCGAGCTGATGCTGACACGCCTCGAGGCACTCATTGCCCACGCACGCGCAACGCATATGCCTGTTTTCTTTGTGCAGCACAACGGTGCTGCAGGCGAACCCGAGGAGCCGGGCACGCCCAGCTGGGAGCTTTCGCCACGCCTGGCAATACGGGCGCATGAACCGGTTGTGCAGAAGACGACAGGCAATGCTTTTTTCGAGACCGACCTGGCGCAACAGCTTGCGGCGCAGAGCGTCGATGCGCTGGTAATTTGCGGCTTCCAGTCGGACTACTGCGTCAACGCCACGGTGCGCGGCGCGGTGGAACTGGGCATTCCTGTCACGCTCATCGCCGACGCCCACAGCACCATTGATAGTGACCTCTCGGCCGTGGAGCAGATCGCTGCCATCAATAATGCCCTCGCCGGCGTCGCCACACTCGTCACGGCAGATTCCATTCTGAATCCCTAAAGTGATACCAGCATGAAGACAACATCTCAACGCAAAGCCGCAAAGAACGCGAAGAAACGCAAAGAACAGCAACAATCCAGTTCGTTATGAGCCGATGTCTTTAATTTGCGCCTCTTTGCGTACTCCGCGTCTTTGCATTGACAAGTGGTAGTGGCAGTGGTAGTGGGTTTCTTTCCGGCATCATTTTGACGTTCTGCTGCGACGAACTCAGGAAATCTGAACGCACAAAAGAGCGAGCTTCCCTCGGG
>CAYJNV010000303.1:0-5269 GCA_964370975.1 uncultured Caldilineaceae bacterium
CGCCCTCCCTGGGCTGACTAGACAGCCGGCCACGTGCCGATTCGCTGTATGGCCCGAGCATACGCCCCCAACATGTCTCACACAACCACCCAAAGGTATGTCCGCGGCTTTGGCAGAAGTGCCGCCTGCGAGTATGGGGCCGCGCAGCGCTGCGGATGTTGTTTTGGCGCGCGCTGCGGTGCTATACTCGCTGTGGTGCGCCGGAGCAATTGCCTGTTGTTCCGCCTGCCGCCACACACGCCGCTCCTTGTCTATCGCCGTAAAAAGGACATCGTCCGCATGCTTGGTACATCCCCGAGCCACGCTCGCCGCACACAGAGTTCGCGTCTCTTCATTCTGCATTGCCTGCTTGTTCTGGCGCTGGCGGTTGGCGCGTGCGCCGCGCCCCCTGCCGCAGCGGCAGCTTCTGCAACCGCCGCGCCGCGCGCCGAGACGAATGGTGCACCAGCGCCACTGCCGCCGCGTCCGGGGGGTGCATTCCCCACAAGCACCGCCACAGGGGGCGCTACCGACGCACCTGTTGACGCAGGCTCTTCCACAGCGGGCCAAAGTGACACGTTCGCGCCGGTAGTGCAGGCCACGCCGATCAGCCTGCCCACGCCTACACCGGCGGCTCGGGCGCAGGTGTCCGCGCAGCCGGCCGACTGGACGGTCTCCGGCCCCGCACGTGTCGCGCTCTCTCCGGCGCTGCCCGTCGCCCTGGCCGACAGCTTGCGCGCCACGATTGAGGCCACTGGCCCGCTGGAAAGCGCCAACGGCACCGCGCCACTCTCGCTGGTGGCATCCCCAAGCGACGCCACCCTGCGCGTCGATCTCGCCGGCGCGGACGACGCCGGCGAGGCGCTGGAGACCCGCTACTTCGCCGCCGTCGTCCCCTTTGACACCATACAGGACGACATCACGCTTGAGGAACTCACCGCCCGCTGGGACGGCAGCGCGCCCGTCTATGTCTCTCCGGCGACGCTGGACTGGCTGCCTGCCATCCTGGGCCAGCCCGGCGCAAGCACGGAAGTGGTTGATCCTGAGGATCTGATCGGCCTGCTGGAGGAGAACCGCGACGCAATCGCGCTGATCCCGTTTGAACAGATCGACCCGCGCTTCAAGGTGCTCACGGTTGACGGCGTCAACGTGTTGAGCAACCAAGTGCAGGTGGACATCTACCCGCTGGTTGTTCAGGCCAAACTCAGCGGTGAGGGCGCGCCACAGCTCTATGCCCGTCTGGCCGCCGTGTCTGCTCCCACAACCAACCGTGACCCAGCCAAGCTCACCTCGCTGGTGATGACGGGAGTGACGGCCATGGCACGCGGCACCGCAGCGGCCATCGAGCGTGCAGACGACCCCGCTTACCCCGCCCTCATCATCGGTCCCGAACTGGCGCTGGCCGACATTACCCACGTAAGCAACGAAATCCCCTTTATCGAGGGCTGCGTGGTCAACAATACGGAGAACAACCTGCAACTTTGCAGCGACCCGGCGTATTGGGCGGCGCTTGAACTGATGGGCACGGATATTGTGGGGCTGAGCGGCAACCACGTCAACGACTTTGGTCGCGACGGCGCACGCGAGTCGCTAGGTTGGTACAAGGAGAACAAGATTCCCGTCTATGGCAGCGGCTTGACGGTGGACGCGGCCTGTGCGCCCCTGCTCTGGGAGAGCAACGGCAACACCTTTGCGTTTATTGCCGCGCTGGCCTACGGCCCCGAGAGCGCATGGGTCACGGACGAAGAGCCCGGCTCCTGCTACTACTACGAGCACCAGGAGCGCATCATCAGCACGGTCGAGACACTGAGCAGGGCCGTGGACATTGTGGCCGTGGAGCTCCAGTATGAGGAGACCTATTTCTCTAATCCTACGGCCATGCAGGTGGAGGAGTTCCGCGAACTGCGCGCCGCCGGGGCGGACCTTGTGACGGGCGTACAGAGCCATGTGCCCCAGGCGCAGGAGCCCTACGGCGCATATGACGAGGGCGGCGACGGGTTCATCTCCTACGGGTTGGGCAACCTGTACTTTGACCAGATGTGGAGCTGGGAAACGCGCACGGAGCTATACGCGCGCCACGCCATATACGACGGCAAGCTGATCAACACCGAAATCCTCACGGGCGTGCTCGAGGACTACGCGCAGCCGCGCTGGACCACGCCCGAAGAACGCGCAGACCTCCTACAGACCATCTTCGACGGCGCGCCCGCGCGGCCCTAGGAAATTTCGGTACGCAGGAACGACGGAAAGACGGAAAAGGCAGGAAACAGAAGCACCCGCTCTTGTTCCATGCCTTTTCCGTTGTTTCCGCGTACCGAAATCTTTCTACGCCTTGGCGGCCACAGCGGCGGCAAGGATCTCCTGGATGTGCTCCACCATCTCCACGGGATTGGCGTGCAGCCCTTCCAGCAGCAGCGCGTTGTCAAAGAGCTGGTCGATCGCTGCCGACAGCAGCGGCTCGTTGGGGTTCTTTTCCAGCGCCAACGCCAGGTTGGCGATGATGGGGTGCTTGCGGTTGAGTTCAAGCACCCGTGCGGGCGCGGCGTAGTCCTCTTCCGTCAGCCGGCGGAAACGTTCGAGGTCGCGCTCGTAGCTCTCTTCGTCGGAGACGAGGCGGCAGGGGCTGTCCACGAGCAGCTTCGCCTCGCGCACGCTCTTGACGCGCGCACCCAGCACCGAGAGAAAGAGCTTCACCAGCGCATCAAACTGCTCGCTGGAAACGGGCGCAGCACTACTCTCCGGCTGCTCGGCCTCTTCACCGGACTGGGGCAGCTCGAGATTGGCATCATCCACATTCTGCAATGTCTTGCCCGCGTAATCGCGCAGCGATGTCGTCACAAAGCCGTCAATCGCATCCACCAGGTAAAGGACCTCGATGTCGTGCGCGCGGAAGTAGTCCAGGTGGGGGCTGTGGGCAAGGCTCTTGAGGTCACTGCCAAGCACGTAGTAGATGACCTCCTGTCCCTCGGCCATGCGCGCCGTGTATTCCTTGAGAGAGACCCACGCATCTGCACCCGTGCGGCTTGAGCGGAAGCGCAGCAGATCGACGAGCACCTCCTTGCTGGCGGGGTCAGTGACAACGCCCTCCTTGACGAAGACGCCGAACTCCTGCCAGAAACGCAGGTATTTGTCGCCCTCCTCGCCCTCGGCCAGCGCCTTGATCTCCTTGTGCACGCGGCTGGTAAGTGCGCGCCGCATCTGGCGCATGAGAGGGTTGCCCTGCACCGTCTCGCGCGAGACGTTGAGGGGCAGGTCCTCGGAATCGACCACGCCCTCCACAAAGCGCAGGTGTTCGGGCAACAGCTCTTTGTTGTGCTCCTGAATGAGCACCTTGCGCGAGTAGAGCGTGAGGCCGTACTCGGGGCGCAGGTGCAATTGTGTGCGCTCGCGCGAGCCGGGCACAAAGAGCAGCGCGCGCAGGTTGACGGGCGCATCGGTGACAATGTGCAGATGGAGCAGCGGCTCGTCATCGGCCAGCGTCAACTGCTGGTAGAACTCGGTGTATTCGGCGGGCTGCACGGAGGAAGGGCTTTGCCGCCAGAGCGCCGTGCGCCGGTTGACGGCCTGCGGGGCCTCTGCCTCCACCTCTTCCCCGGCGTCAACATCGTCCACCGGGTCGGCCGCATCGACGCTCTCCACGTAAATCGGGAACGAGACATAGTTGGAGTGCTTGCGGATGATGCTTTCGAGCCGCCACGGCTGCGCAAACTCGGCAGCGTCCTCCTTGAGGTGAATCTGGATCTCGGTGCCGCGCTCGACCTTCTCTGCCGGCTCGAGCGTAAAGCTGCTGTCGCCGGTGGAGCTCCACTGCCACGCCGCCTCGTCGGGGCGATAGGAGCGCGAGGTGACGGTCACCCGGTCGGCGACCATAAAGACCGAGTAGAAGCCCACGCCAAACTGGCCGATGATCTCCTCCTGCGCGGCCTGACCCTTGCCCGCGTTGAGCAGGAAGGCGCGAGCGCCCGAATGCGCGATGGTGCCCAGATTCTCGATAAGCTCCTCGCGGTTCATGCCGATGCCGCTATCACGCAGGGTAAGCGTGCGCTTGGCCGGGTCCGCGAGCAGATGGATGGCCAGTTCGCGCTCTGCATCGACCACATCATGATTGGTGAGCAGTTCGAACTGGATGCGGTTGAGCGCGTCGGACGCGTTGGAGATGAGCTCGCGCAGGAAGATGGCGCGGTCGGTATAGAGCGAATGGGCGAGGATGTCGAGCAGTTGCTTGACTTCGGTGCGGTATTCCAGCGCTTCGCCGGTTGGCTTGACTGTGTCGGACATGGCAGACTCCAGTAGGAAAACGGCGCGCCGCTGGGCGCGGTGGTCCAACGGCGGGCCGAGACGAATGAGTTTCAATCTCCCATTATAGCGCGTGCGTCAACAACAGCCGCACCCAATGGCACAGAAACAAGCGGACCCCAGCGGACTGAATGGCCAATTGGCCAGTATCCGCTGCAATCTGTATTCTTCCGTGACGACTGTGCGGCCGCCCGTTGCTACTCGGCGTTGATGAAGCGACCGCCGCGCACGGCTGCGCCAAGCACCAGCGCCGACGTCACCAGCGCCAGGTTCTTGACAATGTACTGCCCTTCAATGGTCAACCCGAAGGGGAAGTAGGTGAAGACCAGTTCCGGCGTCACAAAGATGGGCAGCGCCGTGCCCGGCATCTGCAAGAAGAGCAGCAACAGCGTGGTGCGCATGAAGAGCCCGGTCATCAGCCCAATGCCGATGGCCATCTCCCAAACGGCCAGAAGCGGCAGGAACCAGGCGGGGTTGACAAACCAGGTGGACTGTCGCACAAGGTCTTCGGCAGGGCTGAGTCCCGGAATGAGCTTGAGCGCGCCAAACCAGAAGAAGATGATGCCCAACCCAACGCGCATGAGCACAAGGCCATTGCGTCCCATCCAGTTGGTAATGCGCAGGTCGATGGCGTCGATCTGCTGCCAGTAGGGAAGCTTGCGCAACAAGCGATCTTCCAGCGTCAGCTTGCGGGCAGGGGTGGAGGATTGGTTGGGCATGGGCGACTTGGGCATGGTGGCCATATTGTGTGTCACGGTGGCGACGCTTTCCGGATTAGGCCGCGGGCTGCGGCCTCGGCATTGCAGTACAATCAAGCAGTGGCAACAGTATCGCACAGATATGCCGCGCGCGTTGTGAAGGAATTCACAATTCGCGCCCTGGCCGGCCCGCAAACGCATCAATGCGCGCACCTCGCAATATACTGAGGCGCCGTCACCCGTCACCCGATATCATGTCAGCCACCGACATTGCGAGCCTGCTCGCAACCGAAGCC
>CAYJNV010000304.1:0-3295 GCA_964370975.1 uncultured Caldilineaceae bacterium
GCAGTGGGCAGTGGGCAGTGGGAACACAACAAGCGAGGCTTCCGGCGGAAGCCTCGCTTGTCATTTTTCGTGGAGATGGGCTTGACACGCGCATGCACGCGCATGATAATTCTATTCACTTTCTCCACGTATTTGCTTGTTCCTCCCAATACCTGCCGGAGGCGCCCCTCATGCGTACTTCCTCTGTGCGTACCTGCGTCGTCATTGTCTGCGCTTTGACTGCAATCCTGCTTCTGTTTCCCGTGCGCCAATCATACGCGCAAACGCTCGCTACACTGGGGCCGGCACAGCCCGCCTCCCCTGGCGCGGGTTTGCTGACGAACGTCAAGGCGATCTCTCTGGGGTTTGCGCAGACGTGCGCGCTCACCGAAGACGGAGCAGTCCTCTGTTGGGGGCAAAATGAAGAAGGCAATCTGGGCAACGGCATGCATGACAACAGCGCGGCGCCCGTTCATGTGTTGCGGCTGAACGGTGGCGTGCAAGCTATTTCCCTAGGAGGTAGCCATGCTTGCGCACTAACTGAGGCGGGCCGCGTCTGGTGCTGGGGGCATAACATGTCCGGCCAGTTGGGCGACGGTACTGCGGGTTTTCGCAGCGTACCCGTCGAGGTGATCGGTCTCTCAGGAGTGACAGAGATTGCCGCAGGCAACAGCCACACCTGCGCGCTGACGCAGGATGGACGGGTCTTCTGCTGGGGCAGCAATCTCTACGGTCAGTTGGGCGGCGGCTACGGGTCCAACCGCTGGACGCCCGGATTCGTCACCGGCCTGACCGACGTGAAGGCGATTGCAGCTGGCGGCGGCTCAACATGCGCGCTGACGACGAACGGCGCCCTCAAGTGCTGGGGCTACAACGGATACGGCGAACTGGGCGATGGCACGCAAACGGACCGATACACGCCCGTTGCTGTACAGGGCCTAGCAAGCGGCGTTGCTGCGGTCACCATGGGTTCCGCACACACCTGTGCAGTCACCAGCGCAGGGGCTCTTCTATGTTGGGGCTACAACAACGAAGGGCAGTTAGGAGTCCCCGTTGACGGTCCATTCAGCATTCGCACCACGCCGACACCAGTCGAGGGTCTTGCGGCAGACGTCGCCAGCGTTGCGGGCGGCGGCAGCCACACCTGCGCGCGCAAGTCGACGGGCGATCTCCTCTGCTGGGGCTACAACTTCTACGGGCAACTGGGGGACGGCACGGCCGTCAGCCGCTACGCGCCGGGCACAGTCATCGGGCTGGATGGCGATGTGGCTGCCGTGAGCCCCGGCTACTGGCACACATGCGCGCTGCTAACAACGGGCCAGGTGCAATGCTGGGGTGCGAACTCCGCCGGTCAGCTTGGCGCAGGATCGACACCAAACCCGCACGTTGCGGCCTCGGTGTACGGCATGAGCAGCGGTGTGATCGATGCAGCCGCAGGGGGCGCACACAGCTGCGCGGTGGTTTCGGACGGCGGTGTCTCATGCTGGGGCTACAACGACTATGGTCAACTCGGGTACGCCGGAGCCATTGCAAATCCGGTTGCTGCGCCGGTTTCTGCACTTACCAGCGGTGTGCAAGCCATCGTGAGCGGCGAAGTCCATAACTGCGTTCTCACGGAAGCCGGCGGCGTCAAGTGCTGGGGCGACAATACGGTCAGCCAGCTGGGCACGAGCATCTCCGTGAGCCAGACCACCCCTGTCGACGTCCCCGGGCTGACAAGCGGTGTGACCGCGTTATCGGCAGGTTCCTACTTCACTTGTGCGCGGCTGCAGTCGGGGCTCGTCAAATGTTGGGGGCGCAAACTCAAGAATGGGCCGATAGTCGGCACTGGCCCGGTGGCCGTTGCTGGCTTGACCAATGTCGTCGCCTTGGGAACAGGTCTGCTGCACGCCTGCACGGTTCTGCAGGAGGGCAGCGTTCGCTGCTGGGGGCTCAACTACGCAGGGCAACTGGGAGACGGCACGCGCGCCGACCACGACACGCCGGTTGAAGTCATTGGGTTGAAGGGCCACGCCATTGCTGTCGCGGCGGGCTTTGAGCACAGCTGCGCGCTGCTCGACACGGGAGGCGTGCAGTGCTGGAGAAGCAACCGCAGCGGACAACTGGGCGATGGTACTACGACAGACCGACTTGCGCCCGTGGATGTCGTGGGGCTTGCTTCAGGTGTTACAGCAGTTGCGGCATACGGTGCACGCACTTGTGCGCTAATCGAAGGCGGCGGCGTGAAGTGCTGGGGCGCAAACTACTACGGATCGCTCGGCGACGGCACGATCACCGAGCGCTGGACGCCCGTGGATGTGCACGGGCTGACCAGCGGGGTGGCCGCCGTGTCGCTTGGGCAGTTCCACTCATGTGCGGTGACAGAAGCGGGGGCGCTCAAATGTTGGGGCAACGACAACTTTGGCGCGCTGGGCACTGCGCCGGCGTGGAGGCCGCTGGACGTTGTTTCCGCCACGCCAATGCTCTTCAACTACTTTCCCGTTGCCGCCCGCTAATGGCGCTCGGCTCCTCCAGTGCACTGACCGGCTAGTGGGAGACTATCCCCACTCCCCACTCCCCACTGCCCGCTTTGCTGCATTTGACAGCGCGACACGCCCGTGGCATAATTTGCGCTTGCAGGTTCAGGTGTGCCGCAGTGGCGGAATTGGCAGACGCGCTACGTTCAGGTCGTAGTGAGCTTACGCTCATGGGGGTTCAAGTCCCTCCTGCGGCACCACCAGGGTAGCTGGAGCCCGTTTGACAAAGGGCTCCAGTTTTGTTTTACTGCGTATGTGCAGGATGCCTTGCGCCCAGCGCGCAACAGCTTGCAGTGGGCCACATCGTCACCGTTCATCGCAACCGGGCGCCCATGTCTGCCTCACAACTCCCAGGACAAACGAATGAGCCGCAAGTGCGCAGCAGCGTGCGCCCACTCCTGCTGCTCGTGATTGGCCTGTGCCTGCTCTTCATCGTCACCTATGCGCTGCGGTTGGATGCGCGCGACCGCATGGAAGCGGCGCTTGTGACGCAGCGGCAGATTAACGTCGAGGCGGCGGCGCGCGGCGCTGCGCTGGAAAAGCAACTGGCGGACGCCGCCAAGCCCAGCTACCTGGACAAGATTGCGCGTGACACACTCAAATTGGTCAAGCCGAACGAAACGCGCCTCGTGCCCGTAGGCGGCGGTGCGGCCAGTGCTGCGCCCGAGGTTGCCAAAGCAACGATGCCATCGCTGCCCATCTGGCGGCAGTGGCTGATTTTCCTCTTTCCACGCAACTGAAAACGCGCGCCATAGACAACGAAGCGGGGGCGCGGCCTGGGGGCCCCCGGGGTGGTTGTG
>CAYJNV010000304.1:3305-5266 GCA_964370975.1 uncultured Caldilineaceae bacterium
CCCAACTTAAACCGCGCGCAATACACAATTACGCGCGGGGTCCGCTGGGGGACGCCTCGCTTCGTTGTCTATGGCGTTCAATGCAGCCGCTGCGCCTAGAGCGCGTTGGCAGCGAGCATCGAAACTTGTACGGACGTGCGCGCGCTGCGAATGCCCTCGAGCATTGCCTCGTGGATCAGGCCGTTGGAAGCGACGAAGCCGGGACCTCCAAAGCGCCACGGTGCGCCCGTGTAATCCGTCACGCGGCCGCCCGCCTCGGTCACCATGAGGGCGCCTGCGGCTGCATCCCAGGGGTTGAGCCAGCCTTCCCAGAAGCCCTCCAACATGCCCGCTGCCACTTCTGCAATGTCGAGCGCCGCCGCGCCCAGGACGCGCAGCGCCTGCGACCGTGGCGAGAACCAGGCGAACTCGGCGTTATTGTTGTCGTCCGCTTCGCCGGCGTGGTACGGAAAGCCAGTGGCCAGCAGAGCAGTGCGCAGCGAGTTGGCGCGGCTTACCGCTAGGCGTTTGTCGGCCGCACCCGGCTCGCGCAGCCATGCGCCCTTGCCCACCTCGGTCCAGTAGATGCGCCGGTACGGCATCTGTACAGTAACGCCCAGCGCCGTCTGGTGCTGCGCGATGAAGGCAATATTGACGGCGCTGTAGCCCAGGTTGTGGGCGTAGTTCACCGTGCCGTCAATGGGGTCCACGAGCCAGTATGTGGCCTCTGCGGAGCGCGTGTTGCTCTCCTCACCCCAGAAGCCCGCGTTGGAGTCCAGTTGGTGGAGTTCGGCGCGCAGCAATTTCTCGCTGGCAATGTCGGCCTCGGTGACGAGGTCGGTTTCAATGCGTTTGCTCCGGACGTTCTGCAAACCGGCGTTCTGCATGGCTTGCACCATGTCGGCGGCGCGGCAGGCCACTGTGATCACATCGGCAACGTTAACCATGCAGCAATCGAGTGCTTTCCAGGGGTGGGCGCGCCCGCGCGCGCAGTGAGTGTGCGATGTGTCGGTTCGCGATCAGGTCAGATCCTGGTCCGCGGTCAAGTCATGTTCGTCGTCGCGAAGGTCTTCGCGGTAAAGCATGCGTCGTCGCTCGCGCTCCTCGTAGACGGCCTTGCGAATCAGTTCGCGCACGGTGACGGGGTCCTTGACGTTGTAGAGCACCTTTTCCGGCGAGGTTGCATCACCGCTGATGATGGTGATATCGCCGATATCAAACATGCGTTCGCCCACGTTCTGTGTCACCTTTGTGTCGCGCACGCGCACCAGCTCGATCTCCTCGATCTGGTTGGAGACGATGCCGTGGATGACGCGCAGGCGCTGCGATGTCAGTTCGTAGATGCGGCCAATGGTCATGTAGGGACGGCCGCGCCAGAGGAGAACCTCTTCGTTGGAACTGGCAGGCGGCACGCTGTCGAGCAGTTCCGCCCCCCTCTTTGAGGAGGACGCGGCGCGGCTCGTGTCGGTGGCCTCCTGGCGCGGGTCGCTGACGGGCGCGGGTGGCAGCGGCCATTCCACGGTGCTGGGTAATGCCGCAACAGCCCCTGCCGCGGGCGCCATATAGTCGGGCGTTTGCTCGTCGAGCGTGGCCACCAGCCCGGCAAAGACGCCGTCGGCAATGGCGTCGATGAGCGGGTCGAGGTCCGCCTGCGGCACGCTGGAGAAGGGCGCGCCTCTGTCGGTCAGAGACTTGTTGACTGAGTCGGCTACAATCCGGCGAAATTCGTCGCGTTGCATGGGCATTTCTCCTCGGCGCTATGTGGGGACGATTGAGCAACACAGCGTGGTGCAAATGATAGCATCAGCCAGAGGCGGGAGCAACAGCGGCAGTGGGGAGTGGGCAGTGGGGAGTGGGGAGTGGCGCCTATCGGGTGATGCTACTGCCCACTCCCTACTGCCTACTCCCCACTCCCCACTTTTCACGCCCGCAATCCGCGCAGTTCTTCAAAGAGCTGCGTCTCCTTGGCGCTGAGTTTGGTG
>CAYJNV010000305.1:0-5233 GCA_964370975.1 uncultured Caldilineaceae bacterium
TTGATCACCGTGTTGCGCATGGTCAGGTCGCCGTTGTTAACCACTTCGGCAAGCCCGCCCTGCGCGCGGCTGAGCATTGTGACGTAGGTAAGTTCCATGTGGCTCAGATTGACAGGGGTGACCGTATGGTTATGCAGGCTGTTGGCGTCAGGGCTCGTGTTGTCTAGGAAGATCGTATTCGTAACGCGCAGCAGACCGTCGTTGTCAACAGTGCCATAGTCAGCTTTCACGGCGCCATAGTCAGCTGTGGTCATGTTGGTGATGATGCAGCGGCGCAGGTTGGTTTCACCGCTGTTGTGGAGCGCGGGCGCCGTGGCGCTTGTGCCGTCGCGCATCAGGCATTCGTCGAGAGTCGCGCGTGCGCCGGATAGAACCCGAATCGCGCCCGCATTGGGCGCGTTGTTTTCGCTCCACGTTGTGTCGGTGAGGTTGGCGCTGCCCGCCAGGTGAAGCGCACCCCCCTCGACACTCGCCGCGTTCTGCATGAACACGGAGGCGACGACAGTGAGTGTTGCACCCTCCCCGACGCTGATCGCTCCTCCGCGGGTCGCCGAGTTGTCGATCAGCCGCACGTTATCCAGCGTGAGCCGCCCGGCACTGTTGATCGCGCCGCCGTCGCCGGTGACGTGCGCGCCCGTAAGCGTCAGCCCGCGCAACGTGAGGGCCGCCGCCGGTTCGACAGCAAAGAGTCGGTTTCCTACGCTGCTCGTAACCTCGACGGGGCCACTGATGGTGAGCGAAATGCCGTCCGTTACCGTAATCGGATTGGTGATAGCCAAATCGGCCACGCACTCCAGGGCAAGTGAACCACCTGCCGGGACGAGTTGCGCGAGCGCAGCGCGTAGCGCAGACTCGCTACAGGTCGACTCCGCTCTAACTTCGACGGCCTTGACCGGAAGCGACATGAAAAGCATTAGCGCCAGAGCAACCGCCGCTGCGCGCACGCAGCACTGCAAGCCCAGACCAACGACAAATGTGCGCACATGTACGCACACGAAAGCACCATTCTTCAACATGATAATGATCCTCCGCGGGGGCGAAAGTCTCAAGCACGAATATACCACAGTTTCTGCCTGGAGAGGTGTGCAGCCCCGTGTTTTCCAGCGGCTGCCGCCTGGTATTGCCAACGGGCCAGCCTGAGCACAGGTTCCTGACGCGCAGACCAAATAGCCCAGACGCCCACTTTGCGCATGCGAAACGTACAATTGAGCCACCACGCATTTCACAATGAAATCATCAAGTGGCGCGCCTCCGTGTCACATCTCGTTATGTTATGTAAACACCTCTCCTCCAGCGTTTGGGTCTTTGACGCGCTGTATCCTGTATGCTAACATCCGCACTATCCCGCGCAAGGCAGACCAGTGCCGCGCAAGGCAACACAGACGTCGCAGTGGCCCTGTTCGCGGGGCAAGCGCCACATGTCACGCTTCGTCTCGCTGCCTCGCAAGCTCCCTTACTTGAGGAGCCCCGCTCGTCGTTCAGACCTCTCCCATGCCGCTCATCAAGCGCTACCCCAACCGCAAGCTCTACGACACCCAAGCCAAGCGCTATGTCACGCTCGACGACATCGCCGCCATGGTGCGCGCCGAAAAAGAAGTGCGCGTCATGGACAACGACACGGGCGAAGATGTCACCAGCCTCACCCTTACGCAAATTATCCTCGAGCAGGAGAAGAAGAGTTCGGGATACCTGCCCAGCGCCCTGCTTACAAGCCTCATCCGCACCGGCGGCTCCACCTTTGACCAGTTGCGCAAGTCGGTGCACAGTGGCGTGGCGGGTGTGGCCAGCATGGGCGGCCTCACCGAACTCACGCGCCGCCGCCGTCAGGAGTTTGAAGCGCAGGTAAGCAACCTTTTTGAGCAGGGCAAGCTCAATCTCGAACAGGCACAGGGGCTGCTCAAGCTCGATGGCCTGGTGAGCGACCTGCTGCATTCGCTCAACGTGCCCACGCAGAGCGACCTGCGTGCGCTCCAGGCGCAGGTCGAGTTGCTGACCGCGCGCCTGCAGGATCTGGACGCACCAGGCCCGGACGCTGGCAGCGCACAGCCAGAGAGCCAGGCTGTCCTGACGGACTCATCAGCAGTCGACGCCTAGAGTGCACAGCCTCTCGCCAGGATACATCTCCTCTTGCTTCCCATTCGCACAATGGATGCTTTTTGACCGATGCGGCGCTGCGCGCGGCCGCGGGCCCGACAATGGCAAGCTATTACTACGAGCAGCACAAAAAGGACGCTGACTATGCGTCCATCGAACTGAACGGCGTCGCCGGCGACGAACTGGCTGACGCTTTTGACGATCCGGCTTTCGGCCCCGGCTTCAACGCCGAAACGTGGAGCCGCATGCCGCGCCCGGTGGCAGCGCGCGACCCGCACGACAAGGTTGCGCTCGTGCTTGCGGGAGGGGGCATCACCGGGGCCGTCTATGAGGTGGGCGCGCTGCGCGCCATTGACGATCTCCTCGTCGGCCTCACGGTGAATGACTTCGACATCTTTGTAGGCACAAGCGCGGGCGCGCTCGTTAACGCCTTCATCGCCAACGGCTTCACGCCGCGCGAAGTGATGCAGCTGATCGACAACCGCCACCCTGAACTGCACGGCTTCGGCGTGCGGGATGCCTACAAACTAAACATCGAGGACGCCCTCCGCCACCTGGGCAAGTTGCCCGCCGTCTCCTGGTCGATTGCGCGCAGCGTCGTCACGAACTTCCGCGACCTGGCCGTCTCCGACTTGCTCTGGGAGATGGCGCAATTGCTGCCTACGGGCATCTACAATGGCGACGCGCTCGATACCTATGTGCGCGCAGCGCTTGAAAAACCCGGCTTCGCAAACTCCTTCACACAGCTGGGGAACGACCTGTTCCTGGTCGCAAGCGAACTTGACAGCGGCGCACGCGCCGTTTTTGGCCGCGGCCACATGGAGGATGTATCCATCAGCCGTGCCGTAGCCGCCAGCAGCGCCGTGCCGGTACTCTACCGCCCTGTGCAGATCTTCGAGAAGGATTATCTGGACGGCGGCCTCCACGGCAACGCCAGCCTGGACCTGGCAATTGAGGCCGGGGCCAAACTGGTTGTCTGCGTCAACTCCATGGTGCCCTTCGATGCCTCGACCTTGCGCCCCAACGAGCACTACATCCGGCGGCGCGGCCTGCAGGGGGTCATCAACCAATCCTTGCGCACACTGCTCCACTCGGGGCTGCGCTATCACATCAAAAACCTGCGCGCCAAGTATCCCGACGTGGATATTATCCTGATTCAGCCGGGACTGGATGACTACGAGATGTTTACCCACAACCCCATGCATTACTCAGGGCGGCTGGCCGTGGCGCAGCATGGCTTCGAGACGGTGACCATGGGCCTGTTACGCAACATTGACTATTACCGCGCCGTGCTTGCCCGCCACGACATTGCACTTCACACCGACCTGCTCGAGGCCGAGCTCTCCGGACTGCACACCGGGCGCGCCACCCACCTGGGCATTGTCGACGACATGATTGTGGAGTGCAACGCCCAACCGACGCTGCTTGAGGCCATGCAGCATCTCGAGCAGAGCATGGAGCAGTTGCGCACGCACGTTGAGACCGCAGCGCCATGTAAAGTGCAATAACTCGTAATTGGTAAATGGTAAGTGGTAATTGGGTGTGCATTCATGTGCGAACGCACACCCAATTACCACTTACCATTTACCAGTTACTGCTCTTCACCCACCCCAACTGACCACCTGCTCCACCCCAAAGGTATAGTCGATCGGCACGTCAATCGGCAGCGCGCGCGCATTGCTGCCGTCGGCGTCCATCACCCACAGACGCCACGCGCCCGCCTCGTTGCCCTCAGCTCGATTGCTGAGGTAGACAATGTGCGCGCCGTCGGGGCTGAAGGCGGGCGCCACATTGCTGGGCAGCGAGTCGACCAGTGTCGTTACGGCTTTGGTCAGCCCGTGCATGTTGGAGCCGTCGGCGTTCACAGCCCAGATGTCCCACTGCGCCGCACCCTTCTTTTGGAAGACGATCTGGCTGCCGCCGGGTTGCCAGTCGGGATCCTGGAACTGCGTCATCAATGGCTCGAAGATGACGAGTTGGTCGGCATCGTCTGTGCCGGCGGCCGTGCGGCGCAGCCCGGCGCTGGATTGGTACACGATGTCGCCGTTGGCCCAGTCGGCCGCCTTGGCCGAGGTAAGCGACGGGATATCGTGGAAATTGTTGCCGTCGCTGTCCACCACCGACAACTTGTCAAAGTAGCGAATCTCCGAGGGAAGGCTCTGGGGCGTGCCGTGCGGCGAGCGGGCGGCCAATTCGTCCTCGGTCAGGCAGGCAGCCCCCATGGGATAGCACTCATAGTATTCATCGCCACGGCCAAAGAGAATCCATTGGCCATCATCGCTCCATTTTGGTGCGCTTAGCCGCCCGCGCTCAGCGAAGATCAACCGTTCGTTGGAGCCGTCACTGTCGATCAAATAGAGGCCCGCCTCGCCTCCTTCGCGCACAAACGCGATGGTGCTGCCATCGAGGCTGATGGCGGGATCAAAGCCATTTGTCAGGGATTTCGTTGCGCCTGTGACAATGTCATATGTCCAAATTGCGCCGCTTGGGCTCTGCTGGAAAGCAAGCGTGCCGGAAAGTGAAGCCGCCGCGGCAGACTCTGCCGCGGCGGGGATGATGGTGGCTGCCGGCCCGGCGGAGGCAGCAGCTGGCGCGGCGGTTGATGCTGGTTGCGGTGGGAGCGCAGGGGCGGCTTCCACCGGCAGCGTTTGTAGGTCGCCGGTGACGGTCAGGTAGGCCGTGGCCGCCCAGCCGCTTTCGCCAGAAGCGAGAGTCACCTTGAGCCAGTCGGCGGTGGCGTTGCGTGCCACAGGTGTCAGTGTCGTCCCTGAGGCGGCCTTGCCAACGATGGCGTACCGCGTGCTCGGCCCGGCGCGCACGTTCAGGTTGGCTGCGCTGGTTGCGACGGCTACCTCGACTGCACCTGCTACGACAACCGGCTGTGCATTTGCGGCGGTGGTTGGGCCGACGGGGCCGGTCGTCACCAGCGTCACCGTGCCGGCAGGTGCAGCGGCCTCGGGTACGACTGCGGGCGCCGCAGGCATGGCGCTGAATCCATCGGGCAACGTGGTAGTCGCCAGGTCGCCAATGCCATAGGCAATAACCGCGTTGCGCGCCACCCAGCCGTTGGTGATGCCGCTTTGCACAACCAGCCACTGGCTGTCTGTCGAGCGCGCCGTGGCCTTGAGCGAATCGCCGC
>CAYJNV010000306.1:0-5151 GCA_964370975.1 uncultured Caldilineaceae bacterium
CATTAGCACCGTCATTCCCTACTTCCTCTTCATGCGCGACCTGAACCTGCTGGACACAGTGTGGGCCATCATCATCGGCCACCTCGGCATTACCATTCCGTTTGTCACCTGGCTGCTGCTCATCGTCTTTCAGGATCTGCCGCTTGAAGTGGAAGAGGCCGCGATGGTGGACGGCGCCGGGCCGATCCAGCGCTTTGCGCGCGTGGCGCTGCCCATGGCCGCGCCTGGCGTCGCTTCGGCCGCGATTCTTACCGCATTCCTCTCCTGGAACGAATTCCTCATCGCCTCCAGCGTTGCCAAGCGCCAGGCGCAAACGCTCTCGATTGCAGTCGCAGGCTTCGTTACCGACAAGGGTGTACAGTGGGGGCCCATGGCGGCCACCGCGGTCATCATGATTGTGCCCATGCTTCTTTTCGCCCTCTTCGTCCAGCGATACCTCGTGCGCGGCATCACGCTTGGCGCCGTCAAGGGCTAATCGCATACCTCTTCCGGTCCCTAAACTGAGTCCGTTACGGACTTCACGTTTTCAACGCAAGGACGCAAGGTGTGCAAGGAAGCAAGGAAAAGCAAGAACAGGAAATGGTCGTCATTTTTGCTCTGGCGCCTCTGGCCGAGAATCAAAGAACATGATGGTGTTCCTGGTTTTGCTTTTCCTTGCGTCCTTGCCCACCTTGCGCCCTTGCGTTGAGAATGTGGCTATCACGTCGGCATCACGATAACGCCCATGAATTCAAAACAACGCACCCTCGCCACAATCCGCCAACAAATACCCGACACCGTGCCATGCATTCCCCAGGCGCACGTTTGGGCGCTTTACTACTACGGCAGCAGCGCCAATGACTGCATGTGGGACGGCGACAGGTACGCCGACATCCAGATCCAGGCGCAGCGCGACTTCGGCTGGGATGGCGTCTTCGTCGCCACCGATTCGTGCGCCCTGGCGGATAGCCTCGGCCTTGAGGTGCTCGAGACCGACATGGGCGCCGCGCCCGGTCCGGTCGGCATTCTCGCCAGCCTGGATGATGTGAACAAGCTCGAACTCATCGACCCCACCACCACGCGCCTGAACGAGTGGATCAAGGCGACGCGGCGGCTCGTTGACGCAATCGGCGACGACGTGGCGATTTTCGCGCGCGCCGACGCAGGACCCTTCTCCCTGGCAGCCCAGCTGCGCGGCATGGAGAGCTTCCTCCTCGATGTGGGCGAAAGCAAGCACCCGGAGCAAATCCACGCCTTGCTGGCCTTCTGCACCGAGTACGCCCTCTCCTTCGCCAAGCTGCTGCTCGAGGCCGGCGCACCCATCGTCACGATTGGCGACGCGCTCGCAAGCGGCAGCCTCATCTCGCCCGCGACCTTCGAGCGCTATGCCCTCCCCTACCAGCAGGAGATGGCGCGCCGCATCCACGCCATGGGCGGCCTCTTCAGCATTCACGTCTGCGGGCGCACCACACGCGCTTTCCCCCTGCTCGTTTCCACAGGGGCCGATGTGCTCGAGTTTGACGCACTCACCGACTTCGATGTGGCGCTGAACGAAGCGCGCGGCCACACCTGCCTGCTTGGCAATGTCCCCGTCTCCGAAGTCATGACGATGGGCACGCCCGCCGATGTCCATGAGGAAGTGCGCTGGCGCATGCAGAAGGTGAAGCCCCATCCCGGCTACATTCTCAGTTCAGGCTGCGCCCTCTCCTCCAACGCGCCCGCAGAGAACCTGCATGCCCTCATGGCCGCCGGGCGCGAAATGGGCAGCTACACATAACGCAACCACCATCCCAGAGAAAACTACAATGCTCTCTCAAGCGAACGGCCTCTCAACAGAACGCATTCAGCAGTTGCTTCCCATCTATCGCGACGGCCTCCTCAATGACGTCCTCCCCTTCTGGTTCCCGCGCGTGCTGGACATGGAGCACGGCGGCTATCTCTTTGCGCGCGACCAGGACGGCGCGCTGCTTGACACGGACAAGGGCATCTGGCAGCAGGGGCGCGCCGCCTGGCTGCTAGCCACGCTCTACAGCGAAGTGGAGGCGCGGCCCGAGTGGCTTGAGTGGGCGCGCCACGGCATCGACTTCCTGCGCCGCTACGGCTTTGATGAAGACGGCCGCATGTTCTTCATGGTGACGGCCGACGGGCAACCCCTGCGCAAGCGCCGCTACGTCTTCAGCGAAACCTTCATGATTGTGGCGCTGGCGGCTTATGCGCGCGCCACCGGCGACCAGCAGGCACTGGCCGATGCCGTCGCCCTCTATGAACGCGTGCTCCACAACCTCAACACGCCCGGCATCCTGCCCCCCAAGTGGAATCCCGACGTGCGCCCCATGAAGGGGCTCGCCATCCCCATGATCATGCTCATCACCGCCCAGATCTTGCGCAAGTCCATGGCCGATCCCACCTTCTGCAACACCTGGATCGACCACTACATCAGCGAGATCGAGCGCGACTTCATGAAGCCCGACATGCATGCCGTCCTCGAGACCGTGGGCGCCAATGGCGAATTCCTCGATCACTTCGACGGGCGCACCATGAATCCCGGCCATTCCATCGAAGCAGCCTGGTTCATCCTCAACGAGGCCAAGGCGCGCCACAACGACCCGCGCCTGATCAAGCTCGGCTGCACGATTCTCGACTGGCAGTGGGAGTGGGGCTGGGACAAGCAATACGGCGGCATCACTTATTTCGTGGACGTCAAGGGGCTGCCTGTGCAGGAGTACTGGCACGACATGAAGTTCTGGTGGCCCCAGAATGAGGCGATTATCGCCACCCTGCTCGCCTGGCAACTCACCGGCGACCCCAAATATGCCGCCTGGCACACGCAGATTCATGACTGGACGCACGCCCTCATGCCCGACCCCGTGCACGGTGAGTGGTACGGCTACTTCCACCGCGACGGTCGCCTCTCCAGCACTGTCAAGGGCAACATGTGGAAGACCTCCTTCCACATTCCGCGCATGCAGTTGATTTGCTGGCAGCTATGCGAGGAACTGCTGGCAGCGCGCGCCGCTGCCTAGGCCTCCACAGACACCGCATCCCCTAAGAGGCGAGGCTTCCCCACGCGGAGGCCTCGCCTCGCGACAGGGGCTTCTCACGAGTCATTCCGCAGCAAAACTGCACCTCACCCCCGGCCCCCCTCCAGTCTGGAGAGCGAAGAATTGCGCCGCGTAGGTCACGTCTCCGACGTGACGCAGTTGCTTTTCTCCCCTCTCCGCACCCACGCCACGCCCACTGGCGTGGCAAGGCGCACGGTGAGGGGCCGGGGAGTGAGGTTGTGTTGCGCGCCCCCAAAGTGAAATGCATCCGACTGTAGACTTCCCTCACTTGCACCCCCAACCGGCCCGCACTATACTGAGAACTGAGGCAGCGTCGGTCCCAGCGTCCATATGCGTGGCCGCTATGGAGCTTCGGCGCTGTCTCGCTTTCGTCCGCCGCTTCACACCCTGAAGAGGCCGCCCATGCGCAACACCCTCTACTATGGCGACAACCTTACCGTCCTGCGCGACCAGCATCACTTCCCCGACGCCGGCATTGACCTGATCTACCTCGACCCACCCTTCAACTCCAACCGCTCCTACAACGTGCTCTTCAAGGAAGAGACGGGCAAGTCATCCGACGCCCAGATCAAGGCCTTTGACGACACCTGGCACTGGCCCGGCGCGGTCGAAACCTACCACGAGCTTGTCACCGAGACCGGCGGCAAGGTGGGCGAGATGATTGGCGCGCTCCACAGCGTCCTCGGCGGCAACCAGATGATGGCCTACCTGGTGATGATGGCGGCGCGACTGGTGGAACTGCACCGCGTCCTCAAGCCCACAGGCAGCCTCTACCTCCACTGCGACCCGACCGCCAGCCACTATTTAAAGGTGGTGATGGACTGTATCTTCGAGGTTGGCAACTTTAGGAACGAGGTCTCATGGAGAAGGTCAGCAGCGCACAATGACACTCGACAGGGTATGCGGAGATATGGTCGAGTCCGAGACGTTGTCTTGTTCTACACAAAGGGTAGTCAGTACATTTGGAACCCGCAGTTTTCCCAATACGGTGAAGCGTATCGACAGTCAGAATACAGGCATGTCTCAGGTAGCGGCCGCCCTTTCAAGGAGACGGACCTTACCGCTGCCAAACCGGGTGGCGATACAGAGTATGACTGGCACGTAAAGCGCCCTGTTGTAGGTGGTGAACGGTGGCAAGCAGATGTGGAGGCCGAGCATCTGACACCCCGAATTGGATGGGAATACAAGAGCGTTCGTCCGTATCAGGGCCGTTACTGGGCGTATTCCAAGGCAAATCTCATAGGTTTCGCTGAGAGCGGATACCTCATTCATCGTGAGACAGGCATGCCGAGGCTTGTGCAATACGCAGACGAGATGCCCGGCGTGGCGTTGCAGGATCTTTGGACAGATATTCAGGCAGCAAGCGGGAATGAGTACCTCGGCTACCCCACGCAGAAGCCCGTGGCCCTGCTCGAGCGCATCATCAACGCATCCAGCAACCCCGGCGACGTGGTGCTCGACCCCTTCTGCGGCTGCGGAACCACCGTGGTGGCCGCGCAGAAACTGGGCCGCACCTGGCTGGGCATCGACATTACGCACCTCTCCACCTCTCTGCTCAAGTCGCGCCTCTTCGATTCCTTCGGCCTGCAGCCCAAGCGTGATTACGATGTCGTGGGCGAGCCCGTGGACTCCGGCGGCGCAAAGGCGCTTGCTGACCAGGACAAATTCCAGTTCCAGTTCTGGGCGCTCTCGCTCATTGCCGCCCGGCCGCAGGGCGCCGTGGGCGACTCGAAGCAGGGCAAAAAGGGCAGCGACAAGGGAATTGACGGGACGATCAATTTCATTGACGACGCCTCCGACAAGCCCAAGCGCGTCATCGTGCAGGTCAAGGGCGGCGGGGTGAAGAGCGGAGACATTCGCGACCTGGTGGGCACGCTTGAGCGCGAGAAAGGGGCAATCGGCGTCTTCATCACCCTCGAGCCGCCCACCTCGCACATGATCAACGAGGCGGCATCGGCGGGGTTGTACGCGTCGCCCGGCTGGCATCAAAACTACCCGCGCATCCAGATCTACACGATTGCGCAACTGCTGGCCGGTGCGCAGGTGAAGATGCCGCCGACGAATGTCTCATTCAAGCGCGCCCAGCGCGAAGACGCCCAGGGCCACCAGC
>CAYJNV010000307.1:0-5139 GCA_964370975.1 uncultured Caldilineaceae bacterium
GAACGAGGCTTCCGCATGCGGAAGCCTCGTTCGTTTTGTCCCGAGCTACCACAAGTAGCCGTGCGCGGTGATAATCCAATAGAGCAGGAAGAAGAGCAGCATGCCCATTGCGCCAAAGAGCGCCAACGCAGATGTCTCGCCCAGGCGATCACCGACGTTCCAGTCGTCATCCTCCCAGTAGTCCGGCTGCTGCTTCGCATGGGGCGCTGCCTGGCCGGGAAGATCACCACTCAGCGGCTTGTCGGCCTCCAGCCCAAGCGCCAGCACATAAATCCACGCACCCCCAATCGCGAGCCAAAGCACGCTTCCAAGCGTTATGCTGTGCAAGAAGCTCATCATACAGTCTCCTTCACCACCTCGTCCTCAGACTCCGTACCAGCAAGATCATCCCACCCTTCGTCAATCAACTCATCCGTGCCGGCGTTGAGAGCACCTGCGCCCCCGCGTCGCGTGGGGCTATCGAGCGAGAATGGCACAACGGTCGTCAGAACGCCGTCGAGGCCATTGAGCGCGAGCTGCTCGATAAAGTGGGCGTTCTGATGCAGCAATTGCGCCATGGGGTTGCCTGTGCGCAATTCGCCCATCACAATGTGTACATAGCCTTCCGGGTTTTGGCGCAGCAGCCGCTCGACGTAGCGGCGCAGTGGCTGCGCTACGCTGCGGTAGGGCGATCGCAGGATGAGCAACTCCCCCATGCCGATCCGCTCATTCCATTTGCGCTTGATTTCAGGCACCGCTGCCTCATTGACCGCAATGTGCACGGCCTGCCATGGCAGCCCCATTGAGTTCGCCACTTCCACCAGCCGCATCGTCTCCCTATGTACGCCGCTTACCAGCACGATCGTCACCATGTGATGACGTGCATGGCTGATAGTCTCGCCCTGCGTGCTGAGCGCCCGTGCCACATACCCGTAGTGATGGTGAATGGTAAAGAAGAGCCACACCAGCAGCGGAATCAGGATGACGATAATCCACGCGCCATGTGTGAACTTCGTCAGGAGGAAGATGGCGGCAACGATGGCAGTGACAGCGGCGCCAAAGCCGTTGAGCACCATCTTGGTCAGCCAGTGGCGATCGTAGTGAAGGATGCTGCTGGCTGTGGGGATCGACTTCTCGGGCGTGATGTCGCCGGCGTCCATGAGTTGGCCAATGCGCCGCCAGCGTTTGGCCATGCCCCCCTGTGAGAGGGTGAAACAGACGAAAACGCCGATCGCATAGAGGGGGATGAGGCGGCTCACATTGCCTTGGAAGACAACGATCAGCAGACTGGCAAAGCCGGCCAGGATGAGGACACCCCAACCAAAGACAAGGCGGCTGCCGCGGAAAGTGAACTGGCGGGGCAGAAAGCCGTCACCAGCCTGCAGCGCCGCCACGCGTGGAAAGTCGGCAAAACTGGTGTTGGCCGCCATGATCAGGATGACGGTGGCCGAGAGCAGTGTCAGCGTGCGCATAAGGCCCGTGCCGTAGACTGCGCGCGCCACCTGCGAAATGAGCACTTCCTGCTCCGAAGGCTGTGCTTGCACAAGATAGCCCAGCGTGCCCAGGCCCAGGAACATGAACATCAGCACGGCGGCGTCCCACACCAGTGTGGTCGCCGCGTTGCGCGACTTGGGTTCCTTGAAGACGGTGATGCCGTTACTGATGGCCTCAACGCCCGTCACTGCAGTGGTGCCGGAACTGAATGCCCGCAGAATCAGGAAAATGAAGGCAAAGCCTGTCAGTGACAAGCCGCCGGTCTCCACGCCGGGCACGTTCTGCACGGGCGCCAGGCCACCTGTCGCAGCCTTTACCAGCCCCGTGATCAACAACAGCACCATCATGCCGATAAACCAGTAGGTGGGCACGGCAAAGACGCGGCCCGACTCCTTGACACCACGCAGGTTCATCAGGGTGATGAAGAGAATCAGCAGAAGGGCAATATGCACTTTGTAGCCGAACAACACCGGGAAGATGCTGGCGATCTGGTCCACACCAGACGAAACACTGACTGCCACGGTGAGAATATAGTCAATCAGCAAGGCTGCCCCGGCCACCTGCGCGGCCCTCTCGCCCAGGTTTTCGCGTGCCACCACATAGGCTCCGCCTCCGCCAGGGTAGGCGAAGATGGTCTGCCGGTAGGAAAATGTCAGAATAATGAGCAGCACCGAGATGGCGACCGTGATTGGGATCGCCATCCAGAATGAGGTGGCCCCCAGCACCGCCAGAATCAGCAGGATTTCACCACCGGCATAAGCCACCGACGAGAGAGAGTCGGAGGCGAATACGGCAAGGCCAATGGTCTTGCTGATGGTTTGGTGTGCACTTTCGCCGGTGCGCAGGGCGCGTCCAAAGGTCCACGCACGGGCTTGCGAGATATTCATCGAATCACTCCAGTAATACACGTCTCAGGACCTGCCGCCGATGGCTGGCGCGTGCAGGGATGCAGCGCGATCTACGCATTGCGCTAGAGGAGTGTAGGACGCGCACAACGCCCGACCAAAGCGCGACGACCGGCCCTCTCTCTGGAGACGGCGCGCGGAGCCTTCATCTTGATACTTTCTTGATGCTGCGCAGCCCTTCTCTGACAACTCCTTGACGCAGCATCGCGCTTTGGTGGAGGTGCAGGTTTGCGCCGTGCGCTACAATGAGGGTGACATGGAGATAAGGATGGAGAGCGACGCTTCAGGCAAAACAGAGAACGGACTCGGCGCCCCGGCTGCGGCGCAGGATTTGCGCCGCACGCGTTTGCGGCCGCCGGCGCCCTTTGCGCGCAGCGGCTGGCGAAAATACGCGCTTGGCCTTTTGATTGTTGTGCTCGTCGGCGCGTTCTACGTTGTGCTGCACAACACCATCCCCTGGTTCGGCTACCAGGCAATTGGCCTGATCGAGTTATTCGCCGTCCTCCTGATTGCCATCTACCTGGGGCGGGGACCGGCGCTGCTGGCTGCGTTGGTCAGCGCGCTGGCGTGGAACTATCTCTTCATCACGCCCCGCTTTACTTTTGCTGTCACCCATGCCGCGGACCTTGTGCTGCTTGTGCTCTATTTCGTGATCGCACTCTCTGCGGGGAGCCTGGCCGCGCGCCTGCGCGAAGAGGAGCGTGCGGCGCGCCACAATGCCGAACGCACGCTGGCGCTGTATACGCTGGCCAACGAAACAGCGACCGCCGCCAATCTCTCCGACGTGCTTGCGACGGCTGTGGCGCAGATTCGGCGCGTCTTTGCGGCAGACGTCGCGATTCTCCTGGCAAACGACAACACACTGGCGCGCCGGGCGCACCCGGTCAGCACGCTGGAGGTTGGCGCAGAGGACTTCGCAGCGGCGCGCTGGGCCTTTGAAAATGGACAGCACGCCGGGCAATTCACAGGGGTCCATCCTGCAGTCTCCGCCCGCTTTGTGCCGCTGCGCACACCCACACGCACTGTGGGCGTGCTTGGTCTGAAACTGTACTGGGTAGACCCGCCTACCTTCGAGCAGAGCGTCTTTCTCGAGACCTTTGCCAGCCAGATCGCGTTGGCCATCGAGCGCGAGATGCTGGCCGAGACGACGCGTCAGAACCTCATGCTGCGCGAGTCGGAACGGCTCTATGGCACACTTCTCAACTCGATCTCGCACGAGTTGCGCACGCCGCTCGCCACCGTCACCGGCGCAGCCAGCAGCCTGCTCGAGCCGCACTCTGTTGAGGATGCGGCCGTACGCCGCCAACTTGTGCGCGACATCCAGTCGGCCGCGGGCCGCCTCAACCGCCTGGTGGAGAACCTGCTCGACATGTCGCGGCTGGATTCTGGCCGCTTGCAGCTTCGGCGCGACTGGTGTGACGTGGGCGAGGTAATTGGTGTTGCACTGCAGAGCAGCGCGTCGCTTCTCGAGGGACGCCCTGTGCGCGCGCAAATTGCGCCCAACCTGCCTCTTGTGCAGATGGACTTCAGCCTGATCGAGCAGGTGCTCGTCAATCTGCTCGACAACGCGTGCGCCTATACGCCGACAGGTTCGCCGATCGAGGTTGGCGCGATCATGCTAAAGACCGCGGCGGGCGATTGCTTGCAGATTACCGTGGCTGATGCCGGGCCGGGCGTCCCTTCCGAGCTCCTCAACCGGATCTTTGACAAGTTCTACCGCGTGTCGGGTACGGCCGTGGGCGGCACCGGGCTGGGGCTCTCCATCTGCAAGGGGCTTGTGGAGGCCCACGGCGGCACGCTCAGCGCCGCCAATCGCGCCGCGGGCGGGCTGGAAGTGACAATCACCTTGCCTGCCGCAACGTCTCATCCACCCGTGCAGGAGGCTTTCCTGTGAGCGCAACTGTGCAACCAACCCCAACGGAGGGTCCGCTGGTGCTTGTCGTTGACGATGAGCTTCAGATTCGCCGCTTCCTGCGCGTCAGCCTCGAAACCAATGGCTATCGCGTGGCCGAAGCCGATAACGGCAAGAGCGCCATAGCCGAGGCCGCGCGCCTGCGCCCCGACCTCATCGTGCTTGATCTGAATCTACCCGACCTGGATGGCATCAGCGTGCTGAAACGTGTGCGCGAGTGGACCAATACCCCCGTGATAATGCTCTCGGTGCGTGACGCCGACCGCGACAAGGCCGCCGCGCTCGATGCGGGCGCCGATGACTATCTGACCAAGCCCTTCAGCACGGTGGAGTTGCTGGCGCGCCTGCGCGTGGCAGCGCGCCACGCCCAGCCTGCTGCTGCCGACACGATATATGCTTTTGGGGATGTGCAGATTGACCTTGTGCGCCGCGTGGTCACCCGGCGCGGCGAGCCCGTGAAGCTCACGCCCACGGAGTACGCACTGCTGCGGCTCATGGTCCAACACGCAGGGCGCGTGCTCACCCACCGCCAGATTCTGCGGCAGGTGTGGGGACCTGAATATGTGGAGGAGACGCACTATCTGCGCGTTTACTTCGCCCAGTTGCGCCAAAAACTGGGCGAGGACCCAATGCACCCCAAACTGATAGTGACCGAGCCGGGGGTGGGGTACAGGTTGATGGTCGAATAGGCAGTGGGCAGTAGGCAGTGGGCAGTGGGCGATGGGCAGTGGTTGAGAAGTTGATTGGAAACACGATCGGTCAACTTGCCAACCACTGCCGACTGCCCATTGCCTACTCCCTCGCTTTTGCTCTCTCCTGCTCCACCAACATGCGGCGCAATATCTTGCC
>CAYJNV010000308.1:0-5130 GCA_964370975.1 uncultured Caldilineaceae bacterium
CCCGACAAACCTGCTATGCAGGATTATCGCGCATGAGTCAACATACAAGGCGCAAGGGAACGCAAAGAACGTCGAAGGCAAGAAATACCAACAATTTTGCTACCCGTGGCCCTTTTCTGTTCCTTCTTTCTTGCTGCACCTTTTTTGCTGTTCACTGTGATCGTTTGCGGCTTTGTGCCTTTGCGTCAAAATCTCTGTTGCCTGTGAATCTGCGGGCACAAGTAGAATTGCCTCTCTATGATGGTTCGTGACAGACTCAAAGCGCAGATTCGCAGCGCCGTGGAAGCTGCGCAACAACACGGCGGGCTGCCTCCCTTTGAAGTCCCCCCATTTGATGTGCTCCGCCCCAAGCAGGCCGAACATGGCGACTATAGCAGCAACGTGGCCATGGTGATGGCGGCAGCGGCGCGCAAGGCGGGTGGCGCGCAGACTAACCCGCGCGCCATGGCGCAGGCAATTGCCGACCAGATTGCGCTGACTGCGGGCGCGTCAAACGTAGGCGCCGGCGAGCGCGCGCCACTCATCGGTGGCGTGGAGATTGCCGGACCGGGTTTCCTCAATTTGCGCCTCGCGGACGCGTGGCTGCAAGCGCAGGTTCCCGCCATTGCGGCGGCCGGAGATGCCTTCGGCAACAGCGAGCGACTGTCCGGTCAGCGCTGGCAGGTGGAGTTCGTGAGCGCCAACCCCACGGGGCCCGTCCACTATGGCGGCGCACGCAATGCGGTTCTGGGTGATGTGCTTGCGAGCGTGTTGCAGGCCGCCGGCGCCGAAGTGCAGCGCGAGTATTATGTGAACGACGGCGGCAGCCAGTTCAAGTTCTTCATCGAAACGCTCTACGCCCGCTACATGCAGCTCTTTGGACGCGATGTTGCCATTCCCGAGCAAGGCTACGTGGGCGAATATGTCGTTGGCTATGCGCAATTGGTGCGCGATCAGGTGGGCGACCAATTCGTGGCCCTGGATCGCGAAGCAGCGCTGGCCGCGCTGCGCCCGCTTGGCCGCGCAATTGTGCTGGCCGACCTGGAAAACGAACTGGGGCGCATGGGCGTCCACTTCGACAACTGGTTCAGCGAACAGAGCCTCTACGATGATGGCCTCGTACAACAATCGCTGAACTACCTTGACGCGCGCGGCGAACTGGAGCGACGCGACGGCGCGGTCTGGTTCAAGGCCAGCAATTACCCTGGCTGCGACAAGGACGAGGTGGTGGTGCGCTCCACAGGCAGCCCCACCTACCTTGCAGGCGACATTGCCTACCACTACGACAAATTCGTGCGCCGCGGCTTCGACACTGTCGTCAACGTCTGGGCTGTAGATCACCAGGGGCATGTCGCGCGCATGGCGGCCGTGATGCGCGCCCTGGGCATGGACCCGGCGCGCCTGATCATTTTGCTGTACGATTTGGTCAAGCTGGTGCGCGACGGACAGGAAGTCAAACTCAGCAAGCGCAAGGGCAACCTCGTTACCATCAGTGATGTGGTCGACGAGGTCGGCTCGGACGCGATGCACTTCAACCTGCTCTCTCGCGGGCCGGAGAGCGTTATCGAATTTGACCTTGATCTGGCCGTGGCGCAGAACAATGAGAACCCGGTCTTCTACGTGCAGTACAGCCACGCGCGCATCTGCTCAATCTTCGAGAAAGCGGCCGCCGAGGGCATTGCCATCGACGAGCCCGCGGACTGCGGGCTGCTCATGCACCCGTCCGAACTGGCGCTGGTGCGCAAGATTCTCGAGTTGGAGGAGCAGATCGATTACGCCGTCGACCGCCTCTCTCCCCACAATCTCACGCACTATGCAATGGAGCTTGCGCGCAGCTTTAGTGCCTTTTATCGCGACTGTCGCGTGGTGGACGCCGAGAATGTCGCACTCAGCGCTGCACGCATCGAACTCTGCCATGCGGCGCAAACTGCCTTGGTGCGCGTGCTCACTCTGCTGGGCATCAGCGCGCCGACGACGATGTAATTTCCTGTCGCTATACGAATTTTCCGTGTTCGGTTCAGGGGGCGTTGTCGACCTGCTATGGTTACACCCGTGCAGCAAACCAGGAGTGACACAAATGGGGCAACGGGGCCTCAATCACCACGCTTCCGTGTGCTTGTCAGCGATCCCATCTCCGAGACGGGGCTCGCGCCGCTGCGCGCCGACCCCAGCATTGCCATCGACCTGCGCACCGGCCTGACGCCCGCTGCCCTGCTGGAGGCAATTGACGGCTATGATGCGCTGCTGGTGCGCAGCGGCACGCAGGTAACAGCCGACCTGCTGCGCGCGGGCAAGGCATTGCGCGTGGTGGCGCGCGCCGGCGTCGGCGTCGACAACATCGACGTACCCGCGGCCACGGCGCTGGGCATCATCGTGGTCAACGCGCCCACGGGCAACGTGGTGGCCGCCGCCGAGCACACCATTGCGCTGCTTATGTCGTTGGCGCGCCTTGTGCCGCAGGCCGACGCGCACGTGCGCTCTGGCCAGTGGAAGCGCAGCCAGTTCATGGGTGTGGAAGTGCGCAACAAGGTGCTGGGCACTGTCGGGCTCGGAAAAGTGGCGCAGGAGGTCGTGCGCCGTGCGCAGGCCATGGGCATGCGTGTGCTCGCCTATGACCCCTACGTAACGCCCGACTACGCAGCGCAGCGCGATGTGCAACTGGCCAGCCTGGACGAACTCTACGCCGATGCCGATTTCATCACCGTGCATGTGCCCATGACGGAAACGACGCGCAATCTCATTAACGCCGAGGCCTTTGCCAAAATGAAGCCGGGCGTGCGCATTCTCAACGTGGCACGCGGCGGTGTCATCAACGAATTGGCGCTTGTCGAGGCCATCGAGGCAGGCAAGGTGGCCGGGGCGGCCATTGACGTCTTTGAGGCCGAGCCGCTGCCCGCCGAAAGCCCGCTGCGCCGCACCGACCGCATCATCCTTACGCCCCACCTCGGCGGCAGCACTGTGGAGGCGCAGGAGCAGGTCGCCGAGGATGTAGCGGTCCAGGTGGTCGATGTACTCAACGACCGCCCTGCCCGGTATGCCGTCAACGCACCCATCATCCCGCCCAAGGATCTTGAGATGCTCGTGCCCTACATCGACCTGGCCGAGCGCATGGGGCGCTTCCTCCAACAGATGGATGCGGCGGGCGTCAGCGACGTGGAGATTACCGCCAACGGCAGCCTGGCCGACTTTGACCTTACCTACATTCGTGCGGCCTTCATCAAAGGGATGCTCGCAGGAATTACCGACGAGCGCGTCAACCTGGTCAACGCCACGCTCATGGCCGAGCGGCGCGGCATGAGACTGATGGAGCGGCGCACGCGCGAGCATGATGCGCCATACGATAATATCCTCACGTTGCGCGGTACGCTGGGAGCGCAGCGCTGGTCGGTCAGCGGCGCCGTCATCCAGCGCCAGCCCTATATCGTCTCCATCAACGAACTCTGGGTTGATTTTCCCGCCGAGGGCAACATCCTGCTCACTTCGCACCAGGACAGACCGGGAATCGTGGGGCGCGTGGGCACGCTGCTTGGCATCAATGATGTGAATATCAGCTTCATGCACGTGGGGCGGCGCGGCCCGCGCACCGAAGCCATTATGGCGCTTGGCACCGATGAACATGTGACGGCCGAGATTCTTGCGCAGATTGATGCGTGGGATGACATCAACTGGCTGCGCGCGATTGCGCTGTAAGCCGGCCATTCTGCACCCACCCTCAGACTATGCCACCCAATACCCCCACATGTGAAGAGATTGATCCAGCCTTGCCCAGCCAACGCACTGCCGCGCACGCGCGCATGCCGCTGGGCTGGAAGGCGCGCGTGCTGCTGGCTTTTGCGGTCATCTGGCTGGCTCCCAGCGTAGCGTGTGGCAGCTTTGCACCGCGGCCAACGCCCACACCCTCACCGCCGGCGACGCCTTTCCTGCCGCCCGTCGCAGGTGTAACCGGCGACGCGTCAACACCGGCATCCACGCCCCTGATCGTGCAGGACCCGGCAACGCCGACACCACTCCTCCCCATCGTGCAACCCACGCCTGCCGACGCGTCGGCAGCACCGACGCCCGCCCCCGCACCTCTCGCCGGCACAGTGCTGGCTGCGGGTCAGCCGGCGCGTGTAACCGCCCCCAATGGCCTCAACATGCGCAGCGCACCGACTGCAGCGGGCACGCTGGTAGTCCAGTTGGCCACAGGCGCAAGGGTCACCGTGCTGGAAGGCCCAACCGACGCCGAGGGCTTCACCTGGTGGAAGGTGGACGGTGGCAATGGCCAGTCGGGCTGGGTGGCGCAAGGCGACGCCGAAACAGTCTGGTTGAGCGCGCAAGTGGGCGAGCCGCAGGCCGTGAACCGCTCGCCGCGCGTGGGCGAACGCGTCATCATCTCGGCCGACCTGAGCGTGCGCGCCACGCCCGGCTCAGACGCGACGCTGCTCACACGCGTTGGCCCCAACACGCAAATGACGGTGCTCGCCGGCCCGCAAAGTGCGAGCGGCCTCAACTGGTACCAGGTGCGCTCGGACGACGGCACGGTGGAGGGCTGGGTGGCCGAAGGGGACGGCGCATCGCGCTGGGTGAGCCCCATGGAGTAGCGGGAACAGCGGTAATTGGTAAGTGGCAATAGGTAATCAAAGTGTGCGAATCTGCGGCGGGGCTTTCGGGAACGGGAGCCTCGCTGCGCGTCTGCTGAACAACTGTTGAATCGGCGGGCGCATCGGTACGGGCGGCGCACACACAGTGGCCGTGCCGCCAACGGCGTATGCTCGTAGGTCACGTCTCCGACGTGACGCCGCTGTGTACGCGTGCCTTCACGAGGGCCTACAGGTTAGGTTCGCGTGCAGCGCCATGTGCTTACCCCGGCCCCCTACCCATAGGAAGAAGGGAGCAAAACACCGCCGTCGCAAGTCACGCTTCCTGACGTGACGCAGTTGTGACCGTACCCACTCCTAAAAAACCATCAGCCGCCGCAACGAAACCTGGTCTCGCTGGATAACGAAAACCGAGGGCTTGATACCCTCGGCTGCTATGCACCACATCACCAATTACCACTTACCATTTACCTGTTACCAGTCATCACTCCCCTGCTCCCCTCCCCATCATCGCCCGTAGACACAGTGAGGCGCAAGAGCAGGCAACCAACCGCTCTTGCGCCTCATGTCC
>CAYJNV010000309.1:0-5128 GCA_964370975.1 uncultured Caldilineaceae bacterium
CTCTGTGCCCTCTGTGTCGCTTTTCTCTTGCTAGAGGACGAGTGTCTCGAGGCGATCGACGAGGGCGGCGAGGACGGCGAAGGTCTCTTCCACTGGCTGCGGTGTCGTCAGGTCAACGCCGGCGCGCTTGAGTACATCCAGCGGGAAGAGCGACGAGCCGGCGCGCAGGAACTCGAGGTAGCGATCCGCCGCACCCTCTTCACCGGCAAGAATCTTGCCCGCCAGCGCGTGTGCGCCCGAGATGCCCGTAGCGTATTGGTAGACGTAGAAATTCATGTAGAGGTGGGTAGAAAACTCCGCCCAGGTGATGCCCGTGCGCTCGCGGTCCACCACCACGCCGTCGCCATACGCTTCGGTAAAGAGGTCAGCCATCAAATTGATCATGATGTCGGCGGTGAGGGGTTGGTTCTCCTCCACGCGCCGGTGCACCTCCACCTCGAAACGGGCGAGGGTGGGCATGATGAAGAAGTAGCGGTGGAAGTTGGCCATCGCCTCCTCGATCACCGCAATCTGGAAGTCGCGATCGGGCTGCGTGCGGAAGAGATAGTCGCGCACCATCGCCTGGTTGAAGTTGGAGGCAACCTCGGCCACGAAAATTGTGTAGTCCGAGTAAACGAGGGGCTGGTTCTGCCACGTGTGCCAGGAGTGGAGAGAGTGGCCCAGTTCGTGTGCGAGCGTGCTCATGCTGAAGAGGTCATCGTTGAAGCTCATGAAGATGTAGGGTGAGGTGCCCGGCGCGCCTGCCGAATAGGCGCCGGCGCCCTTGCCCTTGTTGGGGTAGATATCCACCCAGCGATCCTCAAGGCAGCCCTTGCGCAGCGTGGAGACGTACTCTTCGCCCAGGGGCGCCATGCCGGCGCAAATCCAGTCCACCGCCTGTTGATAGCTCACGTGCGGCTTGCCTGCGGTGAGCGGCGCCTTGACGTCGTACTCGTGTAGTCTCTCAAGGCCCATCGCCTTGGCGCGAATCTTCCAGTAGCGGTGCCATGTGGGCAGGTTCTGCTTGAAGGTCTCAATCAGGTTGTGGATGACCTCGGGCGGGATGTAGTTGCCGCCCACGGCCGCCTCAAGCGCCGAGTTGTAGTTGCGTGCCCGCGCCTTGAAGACAACCTGCTTGATGCCGGTGGTGATGCAATTGGCCTGCGTATTCTTCATGGCCAGGTGGGCGTCGGCATAATTCTCCCAGGCCGTGCGGCGCAGCTCGCGGTCGGCATCGGTCGTGAGCGCGCCCACGGTGCCCTGCGCCACCTCGAACTCCTCGCCCGTGCTGCTCACGGCGGGCTTGAAGGCCATCTCGGCGTTGGTGAGAATGCTGTGCGTGGCGCTGGCAGTGCCGAAGGGATCGCCCACCATGCCCAGAATCTCTTCGACTTCGGCCGAGCAGATGTGGGGGGCCAAGCGCTCGAGACGGTCAAACTCGTGGCGATAGTGGGCCAGGCGCGGCTCCAGGTCGGCCCATGCCCGCAGCTTCTGCACGCCGATGGCGAGCAGCGTTGGCTCCACGAAGGCAACGGCCCCGCGCACCTGCCCCTCGAGGCTGCGTGCGAGCCCCAAACGGCCTGCGGCAGCCTGGTCGTTTGTGTCCACGGTCTGTTCAATGCTGGCATACATGGCGGCGCGGTACGCGCGCACAGTGTACTTTTCAATCTTCTCCAGGGCATCGGCTAGCTGTGCCGGGCTTTGAGAGTGTGTGGGTTGCAGCGCAACAATTGCGGGCTGTTGCGCAAGCAGGCGCGCGGCCTCGGCCTCAAAGTCCGCGGGCGTGGCGAAGACGGCGGCGGTGTTCCAGGTGTGCTCCACGGGGATTTCGGCGCGCGCAGGAATGCTCTGCTGATTCATTTGTGAACCTCGGCGTAATGGAATGGGAATTTATGAGGCGGAACTGCAATCCCATCGTGCAGGCCCGCGCTTCCAGTCTACCATAGGCGAACCGCCAGTTGGCAGAAAGGACTGAAACAGCGGAAATGACAGGAAACAACGACGGACCTGCATTTCATGCTGTTTCCAGTCGCTCCTGTCCTTTCTACCCTGAAAATGCCGTGAAGATCTGTAGCGGAAGGTCTCCCGGCCTTCACTTTGCGCGCACCACAACGAAGGCCAGGAGGCCTTCCGCTACACACATTGAACCATTTTCATCCCGCGTTGTGCAAGCAACTGGCATGACCGTCTGCGTACTGGTGCTTCAGTCGCGCCGGCGCAGGAGCCAGAGTGCGACACCAGCAAGGCCAAAGGTGGTGATGAGGGCGGCGGCCACCCATGCCCATACGGGGCGGGGCGCGGCGGCGATGTCGGGGTTCTCGAGGCGGCGCTGCAACTCGGCTTCGAGGGCGCGGTGCAGGTCGGCGCGGAACTGGGGCGTGGGTTTGGCGGTGGTAAGGCGGGCGGCGAGTTCTTCGGCCACCTGTGCCAGCGGTGCGAGTGTGGGAGCCACCACGCGGATAGCGGCGCTCATGTCGGGGCTTACCTGGACCTGCACCTCGTGCTCTGCCGCGCGCTGGGGCGCGTGATGCTGCGTCGGCGCAGCAAGGCGGCGGAAGTGCCCTTCCAGGAGGTCTTCGGGGTGCACAAGCCGGCCACCGCCCAAGTCAATGCTGCTGGTCGCTCTGGTACGCTGCCAGGGCCACGAAATCGCGCGTCGCTGCAACATGTCTGGCTCCTTCAGGCTGCGCCCATATAACCTGCGTCGGCCGCATCATCGCCACCGGAGAGGCTGTTGCGGGCGTAGTCGCCGGGACCGGCATCGGCGCCCAGGATCTCGTCGGCGCTCCAGCCGCGCGCTTCAAGCTCGCTGCGCAGCGAAGCAAGCGTGCGAAAGTAGAGCGACTTGATGGCGCTCTCGCTCTTCTCCATCATCTCACCAATTTCGACGTTGGAGAGGCGCAGAGAGAATTTGTAGAGGAGGAGGTCACGCCGGTCGCCGGGGAGGCTGTTGATGGCGTCCCAGAGGGCGTCGTGCGTCTCCTTGACGGCGAGCGCGCCTTCGGGGTCGTCTGTGTCGCTGCGGTGAGACCAGATGCGGTCGAGCGAGAGGAAGCGGCGGCGGCTGCGGTCGCGATGCCAGTTGGCGACGAGGTTGTGGGCGATGCGGAAAAGCCAGGCGGCGAAGGGCAGACCGCGGTCCTCGTAGCGGTCGAGGTTGTCGAGCGCGCGGTGAAAGGTGCGCGCGGTCAGGTCCTCCGCGTCCTGGGCGTTGCCGACACGGTGGTAAACGTAGGCATAGATGCGGTCGACGTAGCGTTCGTAGAGAAGGCCAAAGGCTTCGGCGTCTGTGCGGGCGCGCTGCACGAGATCGCTGTCCTCGCTGGGGGCAAATGGCGCCGGGACGCTCTCCTCGCGGCTGGTGAGCGCACCGGCGGCTCGATCGGCCGCGCTGAGGAAGTCGGCCAGTTCGAGCGAAAGCGAGAAGTCGAGGCCGGCGATTTCGCTGGATGAATTCCCGTGCGGTGTGGCGCCGGAAGAATGATTGCTGGTTGTCATTGAGACGGCATTCTAGCGCAGGCTGGGCGCGAAACGAAACCGCGCGCGGGTTTGTGGTGTGACGAGAGACAACAAGAAGTCTACGCCACGCCGGCGACGCGGCCAAGGCATGGCCGTGTGCGCGGCGCGACCGCGGTTAGAGTGGTTCTCATTATGAGAGGCGCATGTGCTAGAATATTGTGATAGTCAATCGCGACGTTGCTTGAATCTACACGCAAACCCAGATGCCGTCGGCCCGTGGCTGGCGGTTCTTCACACATGAGGAGGCCCTCGTGCGCGTCAGTTGTCTCCAGGAAAATCTGGCCAAGGGGCTCTCGATCGTGAGCCGGGCCGTATCCACGCGCAGCACGCTGCCGGTATTGGGCAACATTTTGCTCGAGGCACGCGGCAACCAACTGCGCCTGGCGGCCACCAATCTTGAAATCGGCATCAACTGCTGGATTGGCGCGAAGGTGGAGGATGAAGGTGCGATCACTGTGCCGGCGCGCCTGCTGAGCGACTTTGTGAACAGTCTGCCGCCCGAGCGGGTGGAGATGGAACTGGCGACGCGCACGCAAACACTGCACCTGCGCTGTGCGCGCATTGATGCGAATCTCAAGGGCATCGACTCGACTGACTTCCCGATTATGCCTACGATGAGCGGTGCAGGTGACGCCGAAGACGCGGCCACACAAGTGGCGGGTACGGCGATTGAACTCGAACCGGTCGGCTTGCGCAAGATGATCGACCAGGTGATTTTTGCGGCGGCAACGGACGAGAGCCGCCCCACGCTGGCGGGTGTGGAAGTGACCTTCAAGGATGGGCTCATCCGCATGGCGGCGACAGATGGCTACCGCCTGAGCGTGCGCAGTGCGCGCATTGAGGGCGCGACGCCCAGCGACGGCACGGTGATTGTGCCCTCCAAGAGCCTGGGCGAATTGGGACGGATCAGCGGCGACGGCGACGAGGCGCGCAAGATTGTGGCGCTCATTCCTGAGCAGAATCGCAACCAGATTCTCTTCCAGGTGTGGGGCAAACCCGATACGCGCGGCGGTTTCCACCGTGTGGAGCTTGTAAGCCAGTTGATCGATGCCCGCTTCCCCGATTACCGCGCGATCATTCCCAAGAAGCATGACACGCGCACGGTGGTGGATACGGCAGCGCTGCTCAAGGCGGTGCGTGTGGCTTCGCTCTTTGCACGCGACAATGCCAACATTGTGCGCGTAAAGATCACGGGCGGCAACGGCAAGGACGGCGGCCAGGTGCAGCTCATGGCGCAGAGCGCCGAGATGGGCGACAACGCCACCGAGATCGATGCGATGGTTGAGGGCCCGGACCTGGAGATTTCCTTTAACGCCAAGTATCTGATTGATGTGCTCAGCCAGATTGAGCTTGGGCAGGTCCTGCTGGAGACGACCGTAGCGACGCGTCCGGGCAAGATTTATCCGGTGGGCGTGGGCGAGGATGAGTTCCTGCATGTGGTGATGCCGATGCACTCGCCGCGGTAGAGTGCGCGTCACGCCCCGATAAGAGGGCGATCAAGAAGCATAATTGATCATTGATCATTGATCATTGAAGACAGGGCCTGCGCGCAACTTCATGTTTCGCGCAGGCCCTATCTTTAATGATCAAATCATGTTACCCAGGGGCGCATGTTTGTGTAGCCGGGGGC
>CAYJNV010000310.1:0-1942 GCA_964370975.1 uncultured Caldilineaceae bacterium
GCACTGGGCAAGCCAGGGTATATTGCACTTTGGTAGCGCGCACTGCAACCTTGAAGTGCGCGCCACCAAAGTGAAATACACCCGCAAGCCTGTAGGCGGGAGGGGGCTTTGGAAGCTGCGACGCGCATAGGCGACGCAGCGGCGGCGTGACCCTTAGCGCGATTGAAGCGCGAATGAACTTCATAACCCACTGCCCGCGGTTTGACCACCGCCCGCTCCATCGCTACAATGATGCCATCCGTAACGCAATCCGTGATGCACTGACCCACGCGTTACTCGCTACCCCGATTCGAGACGGCGCATGCGCATAGGCGTTGACGCCCGCCTGATGTATCACCAGAAGGCCGGCATTAGCAAGTACACCTGGCATTTGCTCCAGGCCTTCGCAAACCTGAATCTCAACGACGAGTTCATCATATTTCAGCACCGCGAACAGCGCGACCCGATTTTGGAGCGCAGCAACTTCCGGCGTGCCACGCTCTACGCGCCCGTGCACACCCGGCTTGAGCAGTATATGCTCCCGCTTGAGCTCCTGCGCTTCCCGCTTGACTTGCTGCACATCACCGACTTCATTCAGCCGCTTTACGCCCGCGTGCCCACGGTGATTACCGTGCACGATCTGGCTTTTCTGCACTACCCACATTTCCTCACCTCCAAGAGCGCAGCCTTCTACGGGCAGATTGATCGCGCGGTGCGCGTGGCCGACGCCGTCATCGTGCCCAGCGAGAGCACGATGCGCGACCTCGTGGCCATGCTCGGCGTGGCGCGCAGCAAGATCGACGTGATCTACGAGGCCGCTGCCGAGATGTTTGTGCCGCTGCCGATTGAGGAGACGCGCGCGGCCGTGCGGCGCGAATACCGTCTGCCTGAAAGCTACATCCTGTGCGTGGGCACAGTCGAGCCGCGCAAGAACATTACCGGCTTGTTGCACGCCTTCGAGATTCTGCGCACGCGCTATGGCGCGCCCAACACGGTGCTGGCACTGGCAGGCGGGACGGGCTGGCTTTACGATGACGTGACTGCTACTGTGGCCAAGCTGGGGCTGACGGACTCCGTGCGCTTTCTGGGACGCGTGAGCGATGAAGCGCTGCACAGGCTTTACGTGGGCGCGCGCTGCCACGTACATCCCGCCTACTACGAGGGTTTCGGGCTGCCGCCACTTGAGGCCATGGCCTGCGGCACGCCGACAATTGTGAGCAACGTGAGCAGCCTGCCCGAGGTGGTGCAGGACGCAGCGCTGCTTGTGGACCCCAACAGCCACGAGGAGATTGCCGTGGCCATGAACCGCCTGCTGACAGACGACGCCCTGCACGCCGAGATGCGCGAGAAAGGGCTGCAGCGCGCCCGCGGTTTTAGCTGGACGCGCGCCGCGGCCGAAACACTCGCGGTCTACCACAAGGTGCTGGCTAGGCGAGCAGCGCCGGCAACGAAGCTCATATCCACCCCCGAAGAGCCATGAAGCTCCTGCTGCTGACGCCGCAGTTGCCCTACCCGCCCCGACAGGGCACAGCCATTCGCAACTTCAACCTCATCGATCAACTTGCGCGCCGCCATACGGTAGAGCTGTTGACCTTCCTCGCGCCCGACGAAGAATTGAGTGCGGACAATCCGCTCTACGAACTCTGCGCGCGCGTGGAAGCGCTGCCCCAGCCGGAGCGCAGTACGCGCACGCGCATGCGCGAAACGCTGCAGTCGCGCATGCCTGATATGGCCCTGCGCTTGGCCGACGCTGCGATGACGGCGCGCGTGCGCGACTTTGCGCGCATGGGGGGCTATGACATTGTGCAGGCCGAGGGCATCGAGATGGCGCACTATGGTCTCGTGGCCTGCGGCGACGGTCGCGCCGCGTTTATTTTTGACGATCACAATTGCGAGTATGTCATGCAGCGGCGCAATGCGTGCACCGACCTGCGCAGCCCGGCGCGCTGGCCGGCCGCCGCCC
>CAYJNV010000310.1:1952-5112 GCA_964370975.1 uncultured Caldilineaceae bacterium
TCAACCACCTGTTCCGCCGACTGCAGCTTATCTCCGCCGCCGCCTACAGCCTGGTGCAGTGGCAAAAACTGCGCAGCTATGAGGCGTGGCTCTGCAAGCGGGCGCATGGGGTGGCGGCGGTGAGCGAGGCCGACGCCGCAGCGCTGCGCGCGGTCGCGCCGGGCGCCAACATACGCGTGGTGTCCAATGGTATCGACCTCGACTACTACGCGCCCGAGGCGCCGCAGCCCACGCCGCGGCCCACGCTCGTCTTTACGGGAAAAATGGACTATCGACCCAACATCGACGCTGTGCTTTGGTTTGGCCAGAAGGTGCTGCCCCTCGTGCGGCAGGCCGTGCCAGATGCGGAGTTTGTGGTTGTGGGGCGCAACCCGCACGCCCGCCTTGACTGCTTGCGCAACCAGCCCGGCGTTACACTCACAGGCGCAGTGGACGACGTGCGCCCGCTGATTCGCGATGCGGCCGTCTATGTGATCCCCCTGCGTGTGGGGGGCGGCACGCGTTTCAAGGCGCTCGAAGCCATGGCATCGGCGCGGCCGATTGTCAGCACGCGTCTGGGTGTGGAAGGGTTGGGCGTGCGCGACGACAGTGAGATGCTCCTCGCCGATGATGCGCCCTCCTTTGCGCACGCGGTGGTGAGGCTGCTTGCGCCAGAGAACACGCAGTTGCGCGAGCGCCTCATGCTCAACGCGCGTGACTTCGTGGAGCAGAATTCGGGCTGGGCCCCCATTGTGCGCGGGCTGGAAGACTTGTACACTGAGGTGCGGCCCGCCGCTGTGCAATAACGGGCAATATGCAGGATACAGCGCATGCCAGGTTCACAAGCGACCCCGTCGCCGTTCCCCCAACCGACAGCCACTCGATAGAGAGCCACTCGATACACCGACAACCAACAGAAGAGGAGACCGCTCATGGTTGAAGATCAAGCGCCCCGCATCGGGTACATTGGCGCGGGCTGGACCGACCGCGTGCAGATTCCTGCGTTCACACTGGGCGGCCTGCAGGCTCAGGCCATCTCGTCCGGCCATGTTGACAACGCGCGCCGCGTGGCCGACACGCATCACATCCCCGAGGTCTTTGCGACGTGGCAGGAACTGGTCGCCTCACCCAATGTGGATGTCGTGAGTATTGTCACGCCGCCCGACACCCACAAGCAGATCGCCATCGCGGCGCTACAGGCGGGCAAGCATGTTGTCTGCGAGAAGCCGATGGCGCTGAATGTGGGCGAGGCGGAGGAGATGTTTGCCGCCGCGCAGGCCGCGCCCGGCCAGCTTGCGATCATCGATCACCAACTGCGCTTTCATCCGCTGCGCATGCAATTGCGCCAGATGATCAAGGACGGGGCCATCGGCAATGTGATACGCATCGAGATGCAGCGGCTGGGCCCCGACCGCCTTGACGCCGAGCGTCCGTACAGTTGGTGGGCCGATGTTGCACGCGGCGGCGGCATGCTCAACGCCGTGGGCAGCCACATGATTGATCTGGCGCGCTGGTGCGTCGGGCGCATTGACGGCGTGGCGGGGCAACTGCAGGTGGGCCACTTCACGCGCAAGAATGCCGACGGCGCCATGCAGCAGGTGACGGCCGATGACCATGCCGACGTCCTGGTGCGTTTCAGCCACGGCGTGCAGGGGCTGATTGTGGCGAGCGGCCTGACGCCGGGGGGGTTCGGCATCAATACGCTGGTTGTGGGATCTGAAGGTGCGCTGAAGCTCGACAACCACGACGCCCTGTGGCACCAGACGGGGCAGCGGAGCTCGGGCGCAGAGTGGGAGCCGGTGCGCTCCAAGTACCCGGTGCCCGATTTGAGCGCGCTGCCGCCCAACAACCCCTTTGCAATTGGCAGCTTCTACCTGGCGCAGACGCTGGCCGCATCGCTGCCCATGGGTGAAACGGCGCTGCCCGACGCCGCGAGCTTCTATGATGGCCTGGTGGTGCAGCGCACGCTCGACGCTGTACGCCGCAGCCACCGTGAAAGCACGTGGGTGGCGCTGTAGCTTGCTGTTCTGGATGCGCCCACTCGAGACAGCGCAGGGCAAACGTAAGCCTTTCAGAGTGCACGAGGCCGATCTCTCGAGCAACAACCTGTTGACACTCGAGTAAGATCGTGCTATATCTACCAGAGGAGTACTCGAGCATGGGGCAGATTGCGCCGCAAGTGCGCAATTGCCCACGATAAACTCCCGCGGCGGATTTGCCGCCTTCATCGCGCAGCCTGACAAGCGGCACGATGCTGCACCGCAGCTCATGATCAGAAGTGCCAAGGAAGTTAAAAGACCGAAGAATCGAACAAGGAGCGTACAGACATGGCATTTGACTACAAGAACTCAAAGGGAACCACCTACTTCCTGCACGGCCGACAGACGACCTTGAAGAATGGCACCAAGCAGACGATCTACTTCTTCGCCAAGGAAGTGAAGGACGGCGCCATGGATGCCGTTCCTGCCGGCTACATGGTGGCGGAGAGCAAGAACGGGCTGCCTGTTCTCAAGAAGTCCGATTCGGCAGCCAAGCCCGCCAAGGCCGCGAAGAAGAGCAAGTAGCAGAGTCGAAGTACAAGCAAAGAAACGGGGCGGCGCATCACAAACATGATGCGACCGCCCCGTTGCGCGCATGCGTCCCGGGGGAGGCGAGGCCGCCATATTCGGACGGCTCGCAGGTGTGGGCAGCGAACAAAAGAAGGGGGCCGGCGCCCCCCCGGCGCCGGCCCCCGTCTCCCAATGGCAAACAATAAAACATTTCGGCCTCATGCTCATGGCCGTCGCCATGCACATGGCCGTGGTCCAGTTCCTCGGCCGTCGCGTCGCGCAGGCCGACCACTTTCACGTGGAAGTGCAACGTCTCGCCAGCCAGCGGGTGGTTGAAATCCAGCAGCACACTGTCATCGTAGATGTCGGCGATGAAGCCTTCGATGGGATCATCGGCTTCCTCACCATAGACTTCCACCGGCAACCCGATCTCGAGCTCCATCTCCTGTGGAAATGCGTCGAGCGGTGCGACCTGGCTCGCTTCGGGGTCATATTCGCCATAGGCATTCTCGGGCGCGATAATCAAATCCTTCTCATCGCCCAGCGACATGCCATAGAGCTCATCCTCCAGCCCTGTAATGATTTGACCATATCCCTGGATAAATTCAAGTGGTTCTTCATCCGGTGCGCTG
>CAYJNV010000311.1:0-5020 GCA_964370975.1 uncultured Caldilineaceae bacterium
GATCAGCACCGTACGCTTTTCTTGTTGTTCTTCTTTGCGTTTCCTCTGCGTCTTTGCGCCTTTGCGTCGTATTTGCAGCTAGATGCGCGAGACGAGGGGTACGTAGTTGCGTTCGCCCTCGCCGAGGTAGATCTGGCGTGGGCGGGCGATCTTCTGCTCACCGTCCTGCACCAACTCGTTCCACTGCGCCAGCCAGCCGGGCGCGCGGCCCAGCGTGAAGAGCACGGTGAACATGTCGGGCGGGAAGCGCATGGCCTGGTAGATGATGCCGCTGTAGAAGTCGACATTCGGATAGAGCTTGCGTGAGACGAAGTAGTCGTCGCTCAGCGCGATTTCCTCGAGCTTGGTGGCCACCTCAATTAACGGATTGAGGCCGGTGACGTTGAAGACATCATAGGCTACCTGCTTGATGATGCGCGCGCGCGGGTCGTAATTCTTGTAGACGCGGTGGCCGAACCCCATGAGGCGGAACTCGCCTTTCTTGACGCGCTCCACATAGGTGGGCACATTCTCCGGCTTGCCGATTTCGTTGAGCATCTTGATGACGGCCTCATTGGCGCCGCCGTGGCGGGGGCCAAAGAGCGCCGCGGATGCACCGGCCATGGCGCTGTAGGGGTCGGCGTGGGCGGAGCCGATGGAGCGCATGACCGAGGTGGAGGCGTTCTGCTCGTGGTCGGCGTGGAGAATGAAGAGCACATCCAGGGCACGCGCGAGGGTGGGGTGCACCTCGTAGTGGCTCTGGTTCATATAGTCGAGCATGTAGAGGAAATTGCTCGTGTAGTCCAGGTCGCTGTTGGGGTAGTTGAAGGGGCGGCCAATCCGGTGGCGGTAGGCGAAGGCGGCTACGGTGGGCAGCTTGCCCAGCATGCGCAGGATCTGTTTGTGGCGCAGCTTGGCGTCGTCGATTTCGCGCGCCTCCGGGTGGAGGGTCGACATGAAGGCCAGCGCGCTGATGAGCATGCCCATGGGGTGCGCGTCGTAACGGAAGGCCTGCATCAGGTGCACGAGGTTTTCGTGAACAAAGGTGTGGTGGAGCACATCGTGCACCCAGGTCTCGTACTGCTGCTTCGTGGGCAGGTCGCCAAAGATGAGCAGATAGGCGACCTCGAGGAAGGTACTTTTCTCGGCCAGTTGTTCAATGGGATAGCCGCGGTAGCGCAGGATGCCCGCGTCGCCGTCGATGTAGGTGATGGCGCTCTTGCACGAGGCTGTGTTGTCATAGCCCGGGTCATAGGTCATCATGCCAAACTCGTTGGCGTTGACCTTGATCTTGCGCAGGTCAATCGCGCGAATGGTGTCATGCTGGATAGGCACTTCGTAGCCCTTGCCCGTGCGGTTGTCGGTGATGCTCAGAGTGGGCCGGGCTTCTCCGCCATTTGTGGTGGCCGGCGTATCGGTGGCTGGGGTGCTGCTCATCGCTGAGACTCCTTGCGTAGATTGAACGCGGGCGCGGCCCGGCGTACTGGGGACGCGATTGGGTAAACTGGGTATATCGAATGCGTGGCAGGTGGCGTGGCGGAGGCAACGTAGTCAGTACGCGCAAGCCGCACGAGAAAAGCAAAAAGCGGTGACATGATAATACAGGGGTCGCGCTCGAGTGCCAAATATGGATATGGGTTCTAGGGACGCGCCGGCGCCTGCAGCCGCTGGTCTAAGCCTGGGGCGTATTCAGGCGGCCGTAGACGAGATATGTGAGCGGCCCGACAAAGTTGATGGCGTTGACTGCATACCACAGCTTCTTGGAGCCGCGCACACGGGACGCCGGGCGCTTGCGCAAATCGCGATAGGCAATCCCCGCCAACGTGATCTGGATGATCGCCATAACGATGACGCCGGCTTTCTGCTGGCTGGTCATTTCGCCCCACGAACGCTTCTTTGCCATGATCGTAGCTCCTGCTAACAGACTCTATCGTGCACTACATGCGCGCCTATACGCGAACAGTCGCAGCGAAGGGCAGCGGCAGGCCGCGCACGCCGGCAATCAGATTTTGCGCGGCCATCTGCGCCATGCGCGTGCGCGTGGCAATGGTGGCGCTGCCTATGTGGGGCAGGACCACGCAGTTGGGCAAGGTGAGCAGCGGGTGGTCAGGGGGAAGCGGCTCGGGCGTGGTGACGTCAAGCCCGGCGGCGGCGATTGTGCCGTCGCGCAGCGCGTCGTAGAGCGCATCCTGGTCGACCACGCCACCGCGCGTGGTGTTGATGAGCATGGCCGAAGGCTTCATCTGCGCAAGTGTCGCGCCGTTGATGAGGTGGTGCGTTTGCGCGTTGAGGGGGCAGTGCAGGGTGATGAAGTCGCTTTCGGCTAAAAGCGTTTCCAGTGAAACGAAGGCAGCGTCCAGCGCGTCGGCCTCGGCTTTGGGCGACGGGCCGCTGTAGAGCAGGCGGCAGCCAAAGCCAGTGAGGCGGCGCGCCACGGCCTGGCCGATACGCCCCATGCCCACAATCCCCACGGTGCTGCCGAAGAGGTCGCGACCGGTCATCCACTCGCCCTTCCACGCGCCCCACGCGCCTTCACGAACGGCGGCCACGCCTTCGGGGATGCGGCGCGCAGTGGCGAGCAGGAGCGCCAGCGCGAGGTCAGCGGTGGTCTCGGTGAGGACCCCGGGCGTGTTGCCGACGGCGACGCCGCGCGCAGCACAGGCAGCCGTATCCACATGATCGTAGCCAACGGACATGGTGCTGACCACGCGCAGCGATGGGCCGGCGGCGTCGAGCACGGCCGCGTCAATGCGGTCGTTGATGAGGCAGTAGATGCCCGCTACGCCCTGTGCCTGCGCCAGCAATTGGTCGCGGGGCATGGCAGGTCCCGCAACATAGTGGCGCAACGCAAGCTCCGCCGTGTTGAGTGTCTCCAACGCGGCCTGGGGAATGGGGGCGGTGACAAGCACCGCCTGCTGTTGCGGCCCGGCCATGTTGCTATGCTGCGCTTTCGTTGCTTTGGAGACCGGCAATGCGGCCGGCCAGTTTGAGGGGCACCCAACCCACAATGTGCGTGCCGTCGTTGGTGTGTTCCTCCAGGTCGAGGATTCCATTCTCGTGGATGAGCGAGACAATCTCGCTCTGTGCATAGGGAACGAGGATGTCGATGTGCAGCATGCGTTTGCGCAACGCCTCATCCAGGATGGAAGCGAGCGCGTCGAGCCCTTCGCCCGTGCGCGCGCTGATGAGAACGGCGTTGGGGTATTCGGCCTCGGCATCGGCCAGCCATTGCTGCACGCCTTCGGCCTCGCGATTGACGTTGTCAACCTTGTTCAGGGCGGTGACGACCGGCTTGTCACCTGCGCCGATCTGTTCGAGCACCTCTTCCACGGCGGCGATCTGCTCGTCCATATTGGCGTGGGAGAGATCGACAATGTGCACAAGCAGGTCGGCTTCAGTGACCTCCTCGAGGGTGGCGCGGAAGGCAGCCACGAGCATGGTGGGCAGCTTCTGGATGAAGCCCACAGTGTCGGTGAGAAGTACGGGCTGGCCGCTGGGCAGCACCACCCGCCGCGTGGTCGGGTCGAGCGTGGCAAAGAGGCGGTCCTCGGCGCGTACATCGGCCCCGCTGAGGGCGTTGAGCAGGGTGGACTTGCCCGCATTCGTGTAGCCAACGAGGGCAACGACGGGCGTCTCGCTCTTGCGTCGCTGCTCGCGGTGCTGGCGTCGCTGCTTCTGGATATCTGCCAGTTCGCGTTTGAGGAACGAGATGCGCCTGTCAATTTCGCGGCGGTCGACTTCGAGTTGGGTTTCGCCGGGGCCGCGCACGCCCACGCCGCCGCTCGCACCGCCGGCGCGTCCGCCGGCCTGGCGCGCCAGATGGGTCCACGCGTTGGTCAGGCGTGGAAGACGGTATTCGTATTGGGCCAGCTCGACCTGTACGGCGCCTTCGCGCGTGCGCGCATGGCTGGCAAAGATGTCGAGAATGAGCGCGGTGCGGTCAATGACCTTGATCTCTTCGCCCATGATCTCTTCAAGCTCGCGCTGCTGGCGCGGTGAGAGCTCGTCGTCAAGAATGACGGCGTTGGCGCCCAATTCGATAACGAGCGTCTTGAGTTCTTCGACCTTGCCCGAGCCAAGGAGCGTGGCCGGGTGGGGTGAGTCGAGCTTTTGGGTGAGAGTGCCCACGACAACCAGGCCGGCGGTGTCGGCCAGGAGCTCGAGTTCGGCGAGCGAGTCGCTGAGGGGGAGCAGGCCGGGATGGTCGCGAATTTCGACACCGACGAGGACGACCGTCTCGGGGACGGCAGCGGTTGTAAAGAGGCCCTCACTGTCGCGTTTGAGTGGGCGCTCGCGGTCTTCGCTCTCGCCTGCGTCGGCGGGTGCGCGGGAACGGAATGAATCAGGATTGGTCATGGACCTCCGGTGTAGTGTGACAAGAGAGCAAGATCAGGTGCGGCGCAAGGGTTCGGGGAGGGTTTCCAGCCAGCCGAACTGCAACAGGCCCCAAAGGCCAACCAGTATGGCTTCGGCGGTGTCGTCGCGCATGACTTTGGGCGGCTTGAGGCCGGACCAGAGAAAGACATTGCGCGCCAGGCGGTCGGCATGTTGTTTGGCCATGGGCCCGTTGTGGCGTTCGCGATCAAAGAGGATGACGTGCCGCCACGTTTCGGCGCTGACCTGCGCAAGTGCCAGGCCACGCCGCTGCCCTGCGCGCCGCCAGATTTCGGCCAGTTCACCGCCTCCCTCGTAGACGAGATGCGTGAGGTTCGGGGCAAGACGCAGGAGAGCGGGCGCGGCGTCGCGCAAGCGCGTGGCCGAGGCGACGTGGTTGGAGCGCGCCCACTGCAGGCGGCCGTCGCTGCCGAAGAGGGCCAGCCCCGTGTGCAACCCCACATCAACCGCCAGGAGTGCAGCCATTGGCCCATGATACCACGTTTGGCGCGGCGGCGCGAAGCATGCGGCAAGCCGCAGGGCTTCTCAAAAGTCAGGAACGCGGCATGAGCAGGCGCAAACTACACCTCACCCGCGGCCCCTCTCCATGCGGAGGGGAGCAAAGCACCGCGCCCGTAGGTCACGTCTCCGACGTGACGCAGTTGTT
>CAYJNV010000312.1:0-5007 GCA_964370975.1 uncultured Caldilineaceae bacterium
CGCCAGTGCGGCGGACGCCTGGAGCACCTCTGCGGAGGCCTGGGCAAGTGCGCCCGGCTCAGCGCCCGCCAGGAGGTCGTTATAGCGCGCCTCGGCAGCGGCAAAGTTGTTCGAGGCCTGCTCAAGCAGCGCCGCCTCGGGCAGCGCGCCCACGTCGTTGCGTGAGGCAACCTTGTCATAGGCACGCTGCGCCTGCGTCAGCGCTGCCTGCGCATTGGCCATCTCGGCCTGGGCAGCAATCAACTCCTGGTCGTCGGCGCCGGCGGCCACCAGCGCATAGGCGCCCTGCGCGGCAGCGACGGCTGCCTGCGCCGCCGCTACATCGTCGGGGTGAGCGCCCTGGGTGAGGATGGCCAGGTTCGCTGCTGCGGCGTCAACGCCGGCCTGGGCGGCGGCCAGCTCTTCGGCGCTGGCGCCGTTGACGAGGCGCTCAAGCATGGCGCGCGCTTGGTCGACGGCTGCCTGCGCCTGCGCTACATAAATTACTTGTGCGTCGCTCTCCAGGCGTGCAATCACCTCGCCACTTGCCACCTGCTGCCCTTCCACGACCGGCATATCGACCACCTTGCCCGTGGCGTCCATGCTCAGTGCGGCGAAACGCGCGGGCAGCAAGGTGCCTTCGGCCACAATGACCGATGGCGCGACAACGGGCCGTGCGCTGGATGGCTCAATTTCGCCCACAGAGGCGGCGGGGCGCGCCAGAAAATCGGGCAGTTGCCCCTGCTGCGCCAGCCAGTAGACGCCGAAACCGGCGCCCACAATCACCAGCAAGACCACGGCGATGACCAACGGTCGCTTCATGCCTGCACTCCTTCAAGCGGTGCGGTGACCGCGCCGCACCTGTCACTCATACGCCAGCACTTCGCGCACAGTGAGGCTGGCGGCCTGGCGCGCGGGGATGAAACTGGATAGCGCCGCCACGCCTGCCATCACCAATAGCCAGAAGGCCGCACCCCCCAGCGAGTAGCGCCATGTGAGCGTTGAGTTGATGAAACCCGCGCCCACTGCATCGCTGAGGACGCGGCTGAGCGGAATTGCCAGCAGTGCGCCCAGCGTCCAACTGATGGCACCAATCAGCACACCCTCAAAGATGATGATGCGCATGATAGCCGGTGTAGATGCGCCGATTGAGCGCATGATGCCGATCTCGCGCCTGCGTTCAAGCACGTTGATGCTCATTGTGCCACTGAGCCCCAGCCCGCCCACTATGGCCAGCATCAGCGCCATCAGCGCGAGGAAAGAAATCAGGATGCCAAACTGATCGGCCACCTGCGCTTGCTGCGCAGCCGTAGTCTCGGTGGTGGCCACTCGCATGCCCTGATCCTCAAAGACGCGCTCGAGTTCTCTTGCCATTGCAGTCTGGGCCGCAACTGACTGATCATCGAGCGCGACGTTGAGGATATCGGCCTGGCCCACCTGGCGCACGATGCGCGCGAAGTAGGGGTAATTGGCATAGACATAGGGTCCGGACATGACGCTGCGCACAAGGCCCACAATCGTCCACGTGCGTTCGCGGCCGTCAATATTCAGCACCATCGTATCACCAACGCGCAGATCGGGCTCATCATCGAGAAGGTCGGTGTTCATGACGACCGCGTTCTCGTCATCGGGCAGGAGCCAGCGCCCCTCGAGCAGCGTTGGGCTGAGCAGCTGTGTGTCGGGCTGCGGCGCAATCATCTGGATAGAGTCGCTCTCGCTCGCGTCGGGGCGCACGCGATAGACGTTGCGGAAGCCCCACGCCTCGGCGGCGCGCACGCCCGCCGTCTCGAGCGCAACGGTGGCGAGGTGATCGGCGCGGTAAGGGCGGGTAAAGTCAAGGCGCACGTCGTAATTCCAGTAGGCAAAGGCGTCTTCCATGGTGCGAAAGAGTGAGGCCCGCACACTGAAGACGCTGATGAAGATTGCGCTGGCCAAAATCAGCGTGATAAGCGTAAGGATGAGCCGACCCTTGCGCCGGAAGGTGTTGCGCAGCGAGATGAGTTGCGGGCGCGAAAGAAAGCGGATGCGTTCGAGGGCGCGGTCAAAGCGGCTGCGGCCAAAGTCGACGCTGCCTGCGCCGAAGTCGTTGATGGCCTCGCGCACGGTGACGCGCGTGCCGCGCAGGATTGGCCCCAGCGCGGCCAGAAGCGGCACGCCCATGGCCACGACCACGAGCATAAGCAGCACCAGCGGCGGCAGCGTGTTGGTGACGATATTGAAGTTCATGAGGCGCGCCACAAAATGGGTAAGCGCGTTGGTGAAGATCGTGGCCAGCGGCAGCGCCATGGCCAGCGCCAGCGCCCCGAAAATGGCCACCGAGGCGAGGTACATGCGTGTAAGCTGACCCGCACTCGCGCCTACGGTTTTCATGACGCCAATTTGGCGCGTTTGCTGGTTGAGAAGTGCAGTAATGATGTTGACGAGCAGGAAACTGCTGAGCAGCAGCGAGAACACGCCCAGCGCGCCCAGAATCAGCAACATAGGCGAAAGGAATTGCTCGAGGAAGTGCTCGCCGGGGCGAGGCACAATGGTGCGGTAGACGGTGTACCCCCCCTTCTCCACCTTGTCGGCCACGACTTGCGCGATTTCTTCATTGTGCGCCCTGTTGTCTGCGTCTGTCGCAACGCGCACGAGCAGCTCGTTGTAATCGCGCGCCAGCCCCAGTTTGTCCAGTGTTTCGGCGCTGATGTAGCCGCTGGCCAGGCCGGTGAATTGGACCGAGACCTCGTTCATGTCGTGCGCCCGGCCCACCACGGTGAGCGTGCGCTCGTCATCGTTGGCAAGCTTGATGGTGAGCGGCTGCCCTTCGGCCGCGTTCAGCACCTCCACCGAGGCGCGTTCAACGAGCATTTCGCTCTTGCCGGGTGGCCAGGCGCCGCTCTCGGGACGCACAATGTTGATGCGCTGGTCGTCGAAGTCGTCAATCACCAGGAGTTGCAGCGCCTGCCAGCGTGTGGCGCCGATTGCGCCGGCCGGATCGGGTACGCGTGCCTGCACCGAGAGGACGCGCCGGCCGTCGGCGTCGGCAACGCCGGGCATGCGACGCACAACATCGACAAGATTCGCGTCAAAGGGCTGGGTGTAGAGGCGCGCCTGGGCGGGATGAATGGCATCGAAAGCGTCGGGCAAATCGGCGGCAATAACCCCATAGCCGCCCATGACGATGGCCACGGCAATGACGCCCACGGCAATCGAGAGCACGACAAGCACGGTGCGCGTGGGGTTGCGCAGCAGGTCGCGCAGCACTTTGCGCCAGCGCGGGGCGGGGATCATGCCAGTTTCAACTCCTCATCGCCCAGCAGCACGGCATCCTCGATGTCGTCGTCGACCACGGCGTGGGGTGCGAAGTTGGGGTGATCGCTGATGATTTCCCCGTCGGCAATGGTGATTGTGCGCGTGGCACGGCGCGCCAAATCATCATCGTGGGTGACCATGAGGATGGTCTTGCCTTTGGAGACAAGTTGCTCAAAGAGGTGGAACACGGCATCGGCGGTATGTGAATCAAGGTTTCCGGTTGGCTCGTCGGCAATCACCACAGGAGGATCGTTGGCCAGGGCGCGGGCAATGGCAATGCGCTGCTGCTGCCCACCCGAGAGCGCCGTGGGCAGTTTGTCGGCGTGCATGGCCATGTCCACCTGGCCCAACAGGAAGAGGGCGCGCTCCTTGCGCTCGTTGCGGTGCGCGCTGAAGGTGTTGCAGAAATCCATGGGAAGCATGATGTTTTCGACTACGGTGAGGGTGGGGAGCAACTGGAAGAACTGGAAGACGACGCCGACTGTGCGCCCGCGCCAGACCGCAATTTGTCCTTCGTTGAGTTTGTGTACTGCCACGCCGCCCACAAGCACCTCGCCCGAGGTGGGGCGGTCGATGCCGGTGATCATGTTGCTGAGTGTAGACTTGCCACTGCCCGACTTGCCCACCACCGCCACGAACTCGCCTGCGTCCACACCCAGATTGATGTCGCGCAGGGCGGTGTATGCGCCCGCTGCGGTGGCATATTGCTTGACCACATGTCGCAGGTCAATCAGGCGCGGCGGATAGTGTACGGCGGGTGCGGAGCCGTTTGGGGGTGGCGGGGCCGCGGCCCCATTCGTGCGTTGCCAGAACATGGCTGCAGTGTACCACTGCGCGCGCCGCCCACGCAGAAGCGAGGCTTCCAATATCTCCAGCGATGCTGTGCGCTCAGCAACCTTGCATAGGGCACAAGCGTAATGATATTAGCCGGATGCATGGGGCGGACGTAAGCGCGCTGCATCCCGCAGCCACGAATGTTCCAAATAACATTCTCACGGCCGAAAGCGAGGTCAACTGCGCATGTCGAGGTTGTTGATGTTTGTCCTGGTCGTGGCGATCATTGCCCTCTTCAAAGGGCCGGGCCTGGTATTTCTAGTCCTCTACGCAGCAATGAAGGTGCTCTCAAGGCGCTGAGCCCAGCATCGATCGCACGGCGGCGTGCCAACACCGCCACGCGTTCATAGAAAATGGGGGGCAGATGCCCCCCATTGCTCCTATTATTTATCAGTGAGCAGCACGCATCACCTGCCTCACGGCGTTGCGGTGGCCGTCGGCACGTCCGTGCCCGGTCCCACCAGATAGACGGCCTGCCACGGCTGGTACTTGCTGCGCAATGTGTCGGTGCGCGTGGTGCCGTTTTCGGTAATCGTGCGCACTACCTCAACAGTCATACCCTCCTTTGCCCAATCCACCTGTTCCCTGACGCCGGGGGCCAGCGACTCATCCACCGTGTAGAGTGCAGCCGGCGCCGGCAGCACGTCGCTGATCTTGGGTGCGCTCACCGTGACCTGGCTGTTGGGGCGCGTGCCATAGAAGTTGAAGGTGGCCACGCCATTGGCCAGGTCCACCACAGGCTCAATCAGCAGGTAGGCGTCTGTGTCGTTGCGGAACTTGAAGTCGACGCTTGGCGTGAAAATCGTAGCGTCCAGTCCAGGGTCGCCGTACCAGCCCACCACGTAGCCGTGATTGTAGCGCTCCACAATCGGGAAGCCCCCTTCGTAGGCAGTGCGGAAG
>CAYJNV010000313.1:0-5005 GCA_964370975.1 uncultured Caldilineaceae bacterium
ATCTCGGCGGCCAGCGCCTGGGCACGGGCCTCGTTCACATCGCAAATGGCGACGTTCTCGACATTGGGCAGCGCACTGAAATTGGGGATGTGGGCACGCTTCACAATGAAACCGGCGCCAATGTAGGCAACGCGCCAGGTGCGGGGTAGGTTGGACATGCAGTGATCAGCTTTCGTCTTCCGTGGGTGGATGTGATAGGTCGGGCGTTGCGGGTGCGTCGGCGGCTTCTTCGTCGTGCGCTGCCTCGGGTGCGGCGGGTGCGGCAGGCATATCGGGTGCGGCGCCGGGCCGGTAGGCGGCGGGCAGCAGCCCTTCATCGCGGCCTGGAAATGGCGGCTCGTCCTCGTCGCGATCGGATGGTGGGCCGCCGGGCACATAGCGCCAAAAGGAATCCTGCGTTTCATCATCCTGAATGCCGTCGTCAAAGAGGATGACATGGACAAACTTGGGACCATGCACGCCCAGCGTGAGGATCATTTCGATATCGGCGGATTTGCTGGGGCCAGTGATGAGCGTCACGTTGGGCTTGCTGCGCATCCATCCGGCCAAATCGCCCAGGCGCATGTCAGCCAGCCACGCCTCCACGTTGGCAAAGAGGCGGGTGAAGGGCACAAGCGCAATGTGGCGCAGGGGCAGCAAACCGGCGGCGTGCAGCGTCTGTGGTGTGGACGCGAGCAGCAGCGAACCCGTGGCTGCAAAGGCCGCCTCCGCCCCAGTCAGGCCGTAGCGAATCTGGCGCACGCTCTCGCGGCTCTCCTTGGTCGTGAGGTCAATCGGGGTCACCAGGCGCATGCCCATATCGGCAAGCGCCTCGGCCACATGCTCGAGCGGCAGCGCGTCGCTCTGCCAGCCGAGCACCAGGCGCTCCTGGTCGGTTTTGACGCGCATGCCCTTGGCGGCGGCTTCGTCTTCACTGCGCCAGTCCAGCAGGCGGTTGATGAGCGCGAGGCGTGCTTCGGCGGGGCTATTTACAATTTCGCAAGCGCCGTGGAGACGCTCCATCTCGGCGGCGAAGCGCGCGGCCAGTTCAGGCGCGCCGCCGGGCGCGGATGTGACTGCCATGCGCGTGGCGGCCGTGAGTTCGAGCGGATTTGCGGGAGGGAAGCGCAGGTCGGCGCGCGCAAGCGACGTGCGCAGCCTGCCCAGAATGGTGCGGCGTGCGGCGTCTGCGCCGGGACGCGGCGAAGTCATAGGCGACGGCGTGGCTGGGGTGGCGCGCGTTGGTTCGGCCATGGTCAGGGCTTGGGTTTGGGGGCGTGTTTGCTGCGTTCGGCCCACTGGCTACGGAAACTGCGGCGCGGCAGCACGGGGAAGTCCCGGCTGCGTGTCCACTGGTCAAAGGGAGGCGGCATGTGGCGCACAGTGCCGCCGCTGAGCATGCCCAGAATTGAAGTGCCGAAGCCGCCCACGCCCGCCGCCTGCTCATAGAGTTGGCGGCTTTGCATCATGGTGGCAAAGCCGTGCATGGCCTGGCGCTCAAACCAGGGGGCTTCGCCTGCGCGCACGGCGTCGGCGCGCAGGTCCAGCAGCAGGCGCGGCAGGTCAATCTTGACGGGGCAGGCATCCCGGCATGCGCCGCAGAGGGTGCTGGCAAAGGGCAACTTGGCGCTTTGCGTCACCTCTATTTCGAGAAGCGGGCTGATGACAGCGCCAATGGGGCCGCTGTAGCTGCTGCCGTAGGCATGGCCGCCAATTTCGCGGTAGACGGGGCAAACATTAAGACATGCGCCGCAGCGAATGCACATGAGCGCCTCGCCATAGCCCTGATCGAGCATGTCGCTGCGGCCGTTGTCGAGCAGCACCACATGCATCTCGGCAGGGCCGTCGGCGTCGCCCGGCTTGCGTGGGCCGCTCGTCATGCTCAGGTAGACGCTGGCCTGCTGGCCCGTGGCGCTGCGCGCCAGCGCCTGAAACTGGAGAAAGGCGTCCTCCACCGTGGGCACGAGCTTTTCGATGCCCATGAAGACCACGTACACGGGCGGCAGTGAGGAGACCATGCGCCCGTTGCCCTCGTTGGTGACAATGCAGACCGTGCCCGTTTCGGCAATGGCAAAGTTGCAGCCACTGATGCCCATGTCGGCGGTGAGGAATTCGCGGCGCAGCACCTGGCGGGCGAGGGCGGTCATAATTTCCGGGTCAAAGGTGGGCGGCATGTCGAGCTCGCGCTGGAAGATGGCGCTGATGTCCTCAAGGCGCTTGTGCAGCGCGGGGGCAACGATATGGCTGGGTGGCTCGCCCACCAGCTGGATGATGTACTCACCCAGATCGGTCTCAATCACCTTCATGCCCGACGCCTGCAGCGCGGCGTTGAGGTGCGTCTCCTCGGTCGCCATGGACTTGGCCTTGACGATGCGCTCAGCGCCGACGCGGCGGGCGATGTTGAGCACAATCGCGTTGGCTGCCTGGGCGTCGGTTGCCCAGTGGACGTGGCCGCCGTTTTCGGTAAAGCGCCGCTCGAACTGCTCAAGCAGGTCGGGCAGGTGGCGCAGCGTGTACTCCTTCATCTGGCGCACCTGGTCGCGCAGCGTCTCGCCGCCGCCCGCGCCGTCAGGCGCTACCTGGTTCATGGCGGCCACGCGCTGCCCGCTCATGCGCCCGGTGGCGCGCGTCAGGGCGGCGCGCAGGTGGCGATCATGCAGCGCCGCGTCGACGCGCTTGTCATAGGGCAGGTGCAGATCAATCGGCGATTTCGCCATGGGAATCGAGGAAGAAAACCTGTACGCAGAAAACACGGAAAATTCGGAAACAGCAGGAAGGAACACCAACCAATTCACCACTTGCCACTTACCACTTACCAATTACCCCTCGCCTACCACAGCGTAATCACTCGCTCCTCACCCGTACGTACTTTTTCACGGTTGGGGCGTAGCGCAATCAGTACGGAGACGAGTGCAATCACGCCGTAGGCCACAAAAGCCCAGGGCGCGTTGTGGTTGATGGCCAGCAGCAGGAAGACCGCGAACGCGGTGACGCCCACCGCAAAAGTGCCTACCGAGGCCATGCGCGTCCACCAGATGAGGAACGCACCCACAATCCACACGATGCCGCCCGCCACGGGCATGAGCGCCATGGTCGTGGCGGCGGAGGTGATTCCGCCCGCGCCGCCCTCGAAGCCGAGGAACATGGACCAGTTGTGGCCAATGATGGCGAAGCCGCCTGCCAGCGCGGCCGCAAGCTGCATCGCCGCCATGCGCGCCACGGCTTCATCCACTGTCATGATCGCAGGTTCGGGGAAGAGCAGGCCGAAGAGCCAGCGCGCAATCCAGATGGCAATGGCCCCCTTGAGCGCATCGCCCAGCAAGGTAGGGATGGCCGCCTTCAGGCCGGCAGCGCGCCAGGCGTTGGTTGTGCCTGTGCGCCCGCTGCCCACGCTGCGGATGTCCGCGCCAAAGAGGCGGCAAACCCACACACCCACAGGTATCGATCCCAGCAAGTAGCCAATGAGTGCTGCCACAATGGGGAAGAGCCACATGATCGTGCCGGACATGGTGAACTTCTTTCTACGGTAATGCCGACGTGAAATCTGCATTCTCAACGCAAGGGCGCAAGGTGCGGAAGGGTGCAAGGAAAGGCAGAAGCAGATACGGCTCAACTGAGCTTATGGCCATTGTACCCCAAAGGCAGCAAGCATGCTTTGCAGGCGAAGGCGCCCTGCGTCGTGTTGATGTCGCTGGGGTGAAGGGATCAGGGAACGGGGAACGGGGAACAGGGGACGCGGCCGCAATCCCTGTTCCCCGTTCCCTGTTGTCGGTTTCCTTGCGGCATCACGTCACCTGCTGGTGCGCGTGCGCCGCTCTATCCACGCCACGATCACGGAGAGTGACATGGTGAGGACAAGGTAGAGGAAGGCCACGGTGTTGTAGCCCTCGATGGCGCGAAAGGTGCGGCTGATGAACTGGCGGCCCAGTTGCAGGATATCCTCGAGCGCAAGTACGGCAATCAGCGAACTGTCCTTGAGGAGCGCGATCAGGTCGTTGCCCAGCGGTGGCAGGATGATGCGGAAGGCTTGTGGCAGGATGACGAAGGTCATCGCCTGGCGCATGTTCATGCCCAGGCTGCGCGCGGCCTCGAGTTGGCCGCGGCCGATGGACTGGATGCCGCTGCGAAAGACCTCCGAGACGAACGAGCCGTAGCCCATCCCCAGGCCGATGATGGCGCGGGTGAGCATGGGCGGGTCCCACATGCCGCGCGTGGTATCGCGCACCCAGGGGCCAATCACAAAGCCGGCATAGAGCACAATCACCAGCAGGGGCAGGCCGCGCATGATTTCCACATAGACGCGCGCCGGCTGGTTGAGCCACGGGTTCTTGCTTAGCCGCATGAGCCCCACAACGAGGCCGATGACAATGGCAATTGAGTAGGCGCACGCGGTGACGAAGAGGGTAATCAGCACGCCGGGGACAATGAACCGGAAGGCCGTGCCATAAATCGCACGCTGGGTGGGATTGAGCATGATCGACGTCAGCCCCACCACGAAGCCGCCGAGGATGATGACAATCCACCAGGGGAAGTCGGTCATGGCGGAGGTGTCGTTTGGGGCGGGGCGACGCGCCGCGCCGGAGGGGGGCAGCGACGAATTGACTCCGATGGGTTCGTTCATGGGCTCCACGCTGCAGGCTGGGGATGAAATGACAGCGCCTATTGTACACACAGTGGCGCATGGAAGCCAACGGCGCGGAAACGGGGGGACACTTCTAAGCAACACACCAACGCATAGGGGCAGTGGAAGCAAAGTAACGCAGTGGAGGGGGGACGAAGAGCCACCCGGCGCCTTGCTGCCTGAAACGGCTGTGTCGATTGTGGAGGGGCAGGCCGTGGCGGAGGAAGAGTCGCACGGCGCGGAGGCGTAGCGAGCGCGTGTGCCGGGAGCGCCGGCCCGTGTCCGGCGCCTACGAGTGCGCAGGCTGCGCGTGCGTTTCCATGAATGGGTTCCTGATCGTCACGCCGCCGATGACCTGCGCGTGGTTCAGGTCCTCCGACCAAAGGGTTGAGCAACCCAACTCCT
>CAYJNV010000314.1:0-4990 GCA_964370975.1 uncultured Caldilineaceae bacterium
TCTTCCATAGGGTCCATCTTCCTTCCAAACGCGGGTGAGTTCAAGTGTCGAACCATTCGGCGGCGGTTCTCAACCGAACGATGTGGGTGCAACGCCCCCATGTCGCGCCGACACCGTCACAGCCATCGTAACGGTGTCGGGTTAGAAGCGCATGAAGCCCACCTAAGAGAGCGTTAAGGAGCCGTCGTCGGTTCTACGCTTTCTGCAGCGCCGGTATCCGTCACCGGCGCGGAGCCATCGACGGGGGGCGCGGCAGGGGTGGGCGTGGGCAACGGCACGCCGCCCACGCGCGCAAGATCACGCAATGTGACTTGCAGTTGCTCCACCATTTCGCCATAGCCCGCAAAGTCGCCTGCTTGCAGTCGCTCCTGCGCAGTGGCGAACTGTATGTTTGCCTGGACGATGAGCTCATCGACTGTGGCGGGGCCGGCAGCGTCGCCTGCGATGGTGGGGCCGGCGTCTTGGCTGCTGACGCCGGATGCGCCAAGCTCTGCAATCACGGGGCTGCGCGATAGCTGGTTGCCGAAGAGCTTCACGAGCGCGGCGCCGAGGTTTTCGGCCATGGCAACGTTATCCGCGGTGGCCACAATCACCCGTTGCAGCTCGGGAATGCGCCCGGTGGCAGACTGCAGGAAGAGCGGTTCCACGTAGAGAAGGCTGTCGGCGATGGGAATCACCAGCAGATTGCCGCGGATAACGCTGCTGCCCTGCTGGTTCCAAAGCGACAACTGGCTGCTGATCTCCGGGTCCTGGTCAATGCGCGCCTCGATCTGCTTGGGGCCGAAGAGGAGCGAATCCTTGCCGAAGTTGTAAAGCACCTTCTCACCATAGCGTTCGGGGTCGTTCTCCACCGCCAGCCACGCCACCATGTTTTCCCGGTTTGAGGGCGTGAAGGGGAGGATCATGACGTAGTCAAGCGTATCGCGTCCCGGCAATTGCATGAGGACGTAGTAGGGGTCCATGCGCGCCGTCTTGTCGTCGAAGACTTCCTCGGGCCACGCCCATAGGTCCTCACGGTTGTAGAACTCGTTGGCGTCGGTCATGTGATAGGTGCGATAGATTTCGGCCTGGGCGCGGAACATGTCTTCCGAATAGCGCACATGCGCCAGCAGGTTCGCAGGCATGGCACTCATGGGCTGGAAGAGGCTGGGGAAGACCGCCGCGTAGCTTTCGATGATGGGGTCGCTGGGGTCAGCAATGTAGAAGGTCATTGTGCCGTCATAGGCGTTGGTGACGACCTTGACGGCGTTGCGGATGTAGTTGATGCGCCCATCAAGCGGATTGCTGTACGGGTAGCGGTCCGTTGTAGTGAAGGCGTCGTGCATCCAGTAAAGTTGACCGTCGCCGCTGACGACGATGTAGGGGTCGCTGTCATAGGAAAGAAAAGGCGCAACCATTTGGACGCGCTCGACGATGTTGCGCTGCCAGAGCAGGCGGCTTTCGTTGGTGATGTCGCCGTTGAGGATGAGGTTGATGTCGCCAAAGTGGAGCGCAAAGAGCAGCCGGTTCCACCACGTCATGGGGATGCCCGTGATGGCTGAGAAGCGCGTGGTGACGTTGCCATCTTCGCGCGGGTAGTCGAATTCGGGGGAGTTGGTGGCGCCAATCACGTAGTCGTCCGTTCGCTCTCCAAAGTAGATCTGCGGGCGGGTCACTTCAATCGACCCGCGTGGCGGCAGGTCTTTGAGTAGGAATGTGGGCAAGCCGTCGCGCGTAACCTGCGCCACGGGCGATGCAGCCACGCCGAATCCGTGCGTGTAGACGAGACGCTGGTTAACCCACGTCTGCGCGTCGGTGCTCAGGCGGTCGCGGATGAGTTCGCGTGCGCCCAGCATCACCTGGCGGGGCTTGCCGTCGATAACATAGCGGTCGATGTCGATGTCGTTGAATTCGTAATACTGGCGCAGCGCCTGCACCTGGTTGTAGGTTTGCAGGAGGGGCCGGTAGTCCCACAGGCGAATATTGCGCAGCGTGTCCGGTTCACCGAGCAGCCCCTGCGGCGTCAGCGTCTCGTTGGCGTCGTAGGATTCGACACGAATCTCGTCGAGCGCATAGGCCTTGCGCGTATATTCGATGTTGTCGGCAATGAAGGGCAACTCGAGGTTGAGCTCGTTGGGGCCGACGCGGAAGCGCTGGATAAGTCCCGGGTAGACACTTGTGGCCACGAGGCCAACAACGACCCAAAGCACGAGCAGGCCGGCCAGCCACGTCAGGCTGCGGCGCAGGAAGAGCAATACGGGTATGGCAATTGCGACGATGACGGTGAAGATCGCCATGAAGGTGTTGGCGGGCAGCGATGCATTTGCGTCAGCGAAACCTGCACCAAAGACTGCGCCGCGCTGGCTGTATACCAGGTTGAGCGCACTCAATTGGTATTGCCAGGCCAGCAACAGCATGATCAGCGCAGCGAGGATGCCGAGGTGCAAATAACCCCGGCGGCTCTCAGCGGGCCCGCGCCAGAGCACGCCGTGGATGACCAGCGCGGCGGCAAAGGTGAAGCCCAGCGCCACGATAAGCCAGCCGCGCACCGCCTCCCACACGGGCAGGGTGAATACGAAGAAGCCCACCTCGCGGTCGAAGATGGGGTCCGTCACGTTGAAGGGCTTCTGGTTTAGATAGAGGAGCACATGTTCCCACTGCCCCATAGCCACCATGGCCAGGATGACGCCTCCGCCAATCCCCAGCAGGAGCAAGACCGGCATGACGCGCAGGCCAAACGCGGCGAGAACCTCCTGGAGCGGTGAACTGGTCAGTCCGCCGGGCGAAAGCTGACGGGCGATGACGACGTTGATGAAGTAGATGGCGAAGAAGAGCAGCAGCGCACCCATGAAGAGCAGCGCCATTGCGCCAAAGCGCGTCCAGAAGACGGAGAGGTAGCCAACACTGCTCATCCACGTCCAGTTGGCCAGCGTACCCAAGGTGCGCGTGGCGGCAAAAACAAGCAGCATTACGGCGGTAATCCAGGCCCAGCGCCGGTAGTTGGGGGGTGGCGCGGGCGTGAATGGGCGTTGGGATGCCGGCGGTGGCGGTTGTTCGCCCCCGCCTACACTGCCGCGCGAGAGGTTCTCTTCGAGCGATCGCAGAAGGTCTTCAAATGGGTCTTTGCTACGCATTGGGGATTCCGAACCTTAATTGGCTGCCTGAATGGGCGGCGCAAGCATGCTTTGGCTTGGGGAGAGGCGGGACCAGGAGATTTTCAACCTGCCTCCATTCTACCAGAGGTTTGCACAGAGCGGCGTACGGAGAACGCACTGGGCGGAAAAAGCATCAAGCGAACGGGCTTTGACAGCTAGGGTCGTCGACTTCCGACACCGATGTGTGCCGTTGTCCTACACACAGGGGCGCGGCACACCGACGGCACTCAGCCATTGCATGTGCGATAATTTACATAATATTGTGCAACAAATTCGTGCTCGCTCTCGTATAGAGTGTGCAGTGTGATCGACAACACTGTCCTGTAGTTCAACAGGTCATGGGTAGAGGCCTAGCTGCGCAGTATGCTTGGACCAGCCAGCGGTGAAGGGAGCGCAAGAGCGCTCAGCCTCACAAAAGCGTTGGTTTACGGTCCGGGTGAGAGGGCGGAGTTGTCAGACGAGTGCGCCGCGTCTCTGCTAGAGTGAAATCGTAAGCACCTGAATTCGACAAAAGCCAAGACTCGCACAGATATGGGTGCGAGAGAGAGGCAGGAAACGATGAACAAGCGACGCATGATGATCGTCTTGACCACAATCGTATTGATCGGCGCAACGCTGCTGGCAGTCAGCATGCAGGGCAGCGTGCAGGCCTCAAATGTTGGCCTTGCCGCCGCCAACAAGGTGCAGCTTGAGAATGTGCGCGACTACGCTGCGGCTCCGGTTAACGGCATCGCCTATGCAGTTGATGGTGGCCTTCTGTACGCCGGCCGCCCGTTGGACTGGAACCGCGTGCTGACGCCCGAGGGTGTGATTGTCAGTGCGATTGCGCTGGATAGCGCCAATCCGCAGGCAGTCTACATTGGCGCTGCTAACGAACTGGCCATCTACCGATCGCTTGACGGCGGCCAGAGCTGGCTTTACGTGCCGCTGAGTGACCAGGCAATCGGCGGGGTGACAGACCTCGTGCTTGACAGCGAGACGCGCCTGCTCTATGTGGGCACCAACGGCGCGGGGCTCTTCCGACTGCGCGATGTAGGCTCGAGTGTTACAGCTGGCGGGCACTATGCCGTCGATGATGCCATTCTCGAAGTGGCCGCCGACAGCACGGGCGCAGGCATGGCCTTCTTCCGCACCGAGAATGCACTCTACCGCTCGGAGAATGGCGGGCTGGCGTGGAGTACGGTCGATACACTGAGCAGCATGCCCACGACGCTGCAGGTTGCCAATAGCAAGCCGCCGGTGGTCTATGTGGGCACGGTGGACCGCGGCGTGCTGCGCAGCGACAACGGCGTAGCGTGGATGTCCGCCAACGACGGCCTGGGCATGGCGCCCGGCGTCCGCTTGCATGTGGATGCACTGGCAGTTGACCCACAGCAGCCCGGCGTGCTCTACGTGGCCACGAGCTTCCTGATGGGGAGCACGGAGCTGCACCAGACACCCGCCGGCGTCCATATGAGCACTTCGGCATCGAACGAGTGGGCGCCGATTATCCGCAGCAGCGATGTGCCTGCGGCCGGGCTTCTGCCTGTGAGCGGCGAGACGGGTGCTGTCTATTCCGTATCAAACCGCAGCCGCACGCCGCTGGCGTTGGGTGTTGCGCCGGTTGCGCCGCGTGTGTTGGCGCTGCAGCCCGCACCTGGCCCCTTTGACTGGGCGGGTGCTGCGGCAGCCTGGGCCGCGGCTATCGTGGCCGCGCTGTGGCTGGCGCTCCTGCTGACCGTTGAGATGCGCAAGGTGGGCGTGCAGCAGCCTGCAGCCGAGATGGTGAGAATCAACCGGTAACAGGCTTTACGCGGCCGGGATTACAAGGGTATTGACGGGGCCGGCGCCCGCCGGAACCGAGCAGGCAAGGGGCA
>CAYJNV010000315.1:0-4980 GCA_964370975.1 uncultured Caldilineaceae bacterium
GGTCGGGAATGGTGCACCCCGCGGCGGCCTGCAATTCGGCGGCAGTGGGGCGTGGAGTGGGCGTCTCTATCATTGCGTGATCGTGGACCTAACATTGATCATTGAAGACTGATCATTAGCGCCTCGTTCCAGAGGTGTGACCAATGATCAATCTTCAATGATCAATCAGCTGATAACAGTCAACCTTTACGGCGCTTCCAACTCCACCCCCGATGTCACCGTGACACTGGGTTGGCCCTCCTCCCAGCGCAACTCGTCGATGTTCATGCGTCGATAGCCCATGGTGTCGGACCACGAGTGGTAGACGAGGTAGGTGCGCCCGCTGGGGCTAACCACCACATCCTGCCCACCGGGGCCGGTGACAACCCCATTCTCTTTGCTGGAATAGGCGAGGCGATTGGGGTTCTTGGTGAAGAGGCCGGTGGGCGCATCGGCCACGGCGTAGCCAATTGCGTAGCGATTGTCGGCGTAACTGCTGGCCGGGTAGAAAAGATAGTAGCGGCCATCTGCTTCCAAAGCGTCGGCGCTTCGACCAGATTGCCCTCCCACGGCAGGTCCTGCTTGATGAGCCGCGTCGGCTCGCCGACCAGGCTCAAGCCGTCGGGTGCAAGCGGCTGTATGGAAATCCAGGTGTCCATGCCGCAGCAGTTGCCGTCATTCTTCCAGAGAAGCCAGGCGGCGCCATCATCGTCCACAAAGGAGGAGGCATCTATGTCACCACCCTCCTCGGCATGGCAGATGAAGGGCGCCGTGCGCAAATCGACAAAGGGGCCAAGTGGTGTGCGCGCCGTGGCGAGGCCAATGCACTGACGGTTGCTCGCTATGTCGCGCGCCACGTAGTACATGAGGAAGGTCTTGCCGCCATCGAGCGTGGTTACCTCGGGCGCCCACGTGAGCCCGGCACGCGCCCAGACCGGCATGGCGGGTAACGCATCTACGCCCAAAACCCATGTTACAAGGTCGATGGACGACGCCACCTGGATACTCGGGCCGGTTGCATTGGTGGCATAGGCATACCACGTGTCGCCAACCTTGAGCAGGTCGGGGTCGGGGAAGTCCTGGTCGAGAATGGGGTTCTGGTAGGTAGGGCCGTCGGGCGCTTGCTGTACAGGCGCGGGCGTAGCCTGCGCCGCGCAACCGGCAAGCAGCAGGAGGCCAACGACAAGCATTGCAAGGCGCATGGGGTTGTTCCTCAGCGCGGCTGAAACGAGCCGAGTACGCGGGCGGAGCGTGCGCCGGCGCGTGGTCAGGCTGATGCGCGCACAATGAGTCGCGCGGGCAGCGTAATTGTCCAGGGCGGGCCGCTGTTGCCGTGCATGCGCATGATCAGCCGCTGCGCCGCTGCGCGCCCCAGTTCGTGCTTGTCGAGGTCCACAGTCGTGAGCGGAGGATCCGTAAAGTTGGCAATTTCATAGTTGAAGGTGCCCACCACGGCGATGTCATTGGGCACCTGCCGGCCCATCCGGCGCAGTGCGCGCAGTCCGCCCACAGCCATGTCATCGTCGCCAAAAATCAGCGCATCCAGGGTAGGACACGCCTCGAGGATTGCCTCGGTCATCTCATCGCCGGACGAAAAGGTGAAACTAGCTGTCATCAATTGTTCAGGCGCAAATGGCAGATTGTGGAGTGCCAGTCCCAGGCGATAGCCATGCAGGCGCGCAATACTGGAAGCCGCCGCCTCCGGGCCATTGACAAGGCCGATGACGCGGTGGCCGCGCTGCACAAGGTGGTCCACAATTTGCAGCATCGCACTCTTGAAATCAAGCGTAACGCTGTCGGCCGTCACATTAGGCACGGGCGAGCCGGCGATGATAATAGGTACGCCATCGCTCTGCAATTTGCGCAACAGATGGGGATTGCTGATGCTACCGATGTTGATCGCACCCACCAGATTCGAGACGCGCGGCAGTTCAAAGCCTCGGGTCTTGCCGAATTGCTTGTGCGCGAGTTGTGTGGCATAGCCCTCGGCGCGGAGCACGGAGTACACGCCGGCCACAATCAGCCGTTCGGCGTCCTGGGACATGGTGCCGTCGCCGGTGCTCTCGGCCGATCCCTCGTGAACGATGAGTAGCACCGTTTCGAGGTTCTCCTCGCGCCGCGCATCCTGTCGCGAATAACCGAGGAAGGTGACGGCCTCGAGCACGGCCGTGCGCGTGCCGATGCTGACGTGCTCCTTGTTGTTGAGCACGCGCGAGACTGTGGAGAGAGAGACGTCCGCGCGTTTGGCGATGTCTGCAAGTGTGATTGGCATGGCGTGAAGGAAATGGGTGATTTGATGCAAAGCGGTGGCATCAAGTATGCCACCGCTTTGCATAACGAGCAAACACTTGCACCGCATTAGGTGCACTTCGCGCGCGCCACAGGATTTTGGCAGTCTATGCGCCTTTTCTTTTGCCGGGGGGTGTGCTATGATCAAGCGCAGGCGCACCGCATTCATTGACCTTTCATCGCCGCAACCCATGCCCAAGCCGATTCCGCACGATCCCTCGCTGCGCGTGCCTTCGCCACGCCTGCTCCAAACAACTCCTCCCGCACCGCCTGTGTTAGCCGGCGGCGTCATGCTGCCCGCCGCACTCGTGCGCGCAGCCCTGCACCCACTCCATTTTGTTTTGAGTCAACTCTGGACCGCCGCCGTCCCGCTGGCCGACCTGCTGGGGCTGCCCACGGTCGCGCCTTTCGCCACGGACGGCCAGGCGCCGCAAGGCGAGGTGTACGCTGCGCCTGACCGTGAATTGCCGCGTCTGGGTTAGTGCCACCGTATCCATGCGGCCGCTCCCGCAACAAGACGCCGAAGCCGATTTCATTTCCGTGAACGAACGCATCGCAGGTGCGCAATTGCATCCTGATTCATCCAGATCATCGCCGCATTCATCGTTGCACCTCTGGCAAGCATGGCTCCAAACCGACACGCCGCGACACAGGACCCCATTGTCGATCGCTGGCAATCTCATCTGCAGTATGCAGTCGAGGCGGGCACTGCCCCGCAGATTGCGCTGGGCCAAAGCAGTGATGCGCTGACGGCGCTCATCGGCCTGGCTGCCCTGCAACTGCTCATCGAGACGCGCAGCGACATGAGCGCCCCCCTGCTCACCGCGGGGGGCGCAAGCGGCGCGTGGCTTGGTGCGCTCATGCAGCCGCAGAACGGCGCTCCCGCGCACTCGCCTTCAGCTCTTAACATCTACCTCGGCGCAGACGAAGCCAATGCCATCGCAGCGGCGGGCACGTTGCCGCGCCCGCCCTTCGGCCTGCGCGCACCTGCCGATCGCGGGCTGCCTGCGGGCTTCCGCGCTGCAATCGCGCCGCCGCTGCAGCCCGGCGCCCCTTTCACCTGGGAGAGCCTGCCGCTGCGCACACTTGAACCCCTGGGCGGTCTCTCCGGCGTCAACGCGCGTGGCGCGTGGCTCGCCTGGCTCGGCTTCCTGCTTGCCGTTGCACTGGTGGTGGGGGCGCTTGTCTCCTCATGATCTCCACGCGCATGCCCCTCCGCAGCGCCCTGGCATTGGGCACCATGGCAGCGGTCTTTGTCCTTGTCCTGGCTGACCGCACAAACCTGTGGCCTGGACTCGCGCCCTACTCGCTCGCACTCTACGAGTGGGCGATCTTGCTGGGCGGCACAGCACTCCTGCTCGGCGTTGTCAACGTGCTCTGGGTGCATTGGCGGCGCATTCAGCACGGCGAAGGCGAGTGGTGGCTGAGCGTCGTGCTCGTGGTGACGCTACTTGCCGTCCTCCTCGCCGGCATCGTCAACCCGGCGGGTGACCGCAGCCCACTTCTCGAGTGGAGCTTTGACAGCGTGATTGCGCCCGGTTACGCAGCACTCTTTGCGCTGATGATCTTCTTTTTGGCGGCGGCGATCTACCATCGCGTGCGCGTGGGCAGGCCGGGCGGCGGCTGGGTGCTTGCGGGCGTGCTGCTTATGGTGCTGGCGCAGACGCCCGCCGCGCAGACGCTGCTCGCGCCCGCCTGGTCGGCCACAGTTGCATGGATTGCCAACGGCCCTGTCACGGCCACGCTGCGCGGCGCGCTGCTTGGTGTGGGGCTGGCGCTGATCGTGGTCGCAGTGCGCGCATTGGCAGGATGGAGAGCGTCATGAGCACGCCAGACGCGCCAGGCGCCGTTATCTGCCCCCATTGCGGCACGCGCAACCCGCCCGCGGCCAACTTCTGCAACCGCTGCGGCGCAGCGCTGGCGGGCGACATGGAGCCACACTCCAGCGACCCGGCGGCGCCCCTTGCGCAGAGCCCTTTCGAGACCGATGCCGCCGAACGCGGCGCAATTTCGGGGACGCGCGCCGAAGAAACCGTCTCACCGGAACGCGGTCCCGTGGTTGAGCAGGTGAACGAGAAAGAGCTCGACCGACTGCTCGCACACCCTGACGAAGACGTGCCGACGCCCAGCGCCTTACCCGACGCTGCGTCGCCGCCCGCCCTGGATACGGTGCTCTTCCCCGACGAGCAACTGTTGGGCGGAAGACAGGGCTATCTCGAGTCGGTGGCCATCGCGGGCGATGCGCCGGGGCCCATGGCGATCGGCGACCGCGTGCCGGCCCGCCCGGCCGCTGTTGACAACGAGCACTGGCGTACGCTGCGCAGCCTGTTGCGCGAGGAGCCCATGCTCGCCACCGCGGCGGCCACAGGCCCGTCGCAGCCCAACTACCGCCTCCTCTGGGTTACGCTGCTCATTCTGGCCGCGGCGCTGACACCCTTTCTTGTTGGCGACTTCATGGCGGTGCTTGGCGCGCCGCGCATCGGCCCAGGCATCGCAGGCGCGTTCGACGCAATCAGCAGCCTGCAGGTCGACGATGAAGTCATCGTTTACTGGCAGGCCGATCCAGCGACGACAGGTGAACTGAACGTGGTCGCGCTGCCGGTGATTTCACACCTGCTCGAGCGAAGCGCACGCTCCATTGTCGTCAGCGGGCTGCCTGCAGGCATTGCTGCCGCGCGTCGCCTCTACACTGACGCCACGCAGGGCATGGAC
>CAYJNV010000316.1:0-4962 GCA_964370975.1 uncultured Caldilineaceae bacterium
ATTGGACGATAATGCAGATTCCCACTTTCTTTGAGATTCCAACCGCCGAGTTGGCTGCGCGCAGCCCCGTGCCGCTGACGCTGCTTCCGAATGTCGACGCGCTGCATACCCACATGGCGCGCGCCATTGCCGACGAAATCAACACAAACAATGACGCCGGCCGCCCTACACGCCTTATCCTGCCCGTGGGGCCAACCGCGCAGTATCCATTGCTCGCCGCGCTCTGCAACCGCGAGCGGATCGCGTGGGGCAGCTGTCACATTTTCTTCATGGACGAGTATTGCGACTGGCAGGGGCGCTGCGTGGAGCTGTCGCACCCGCTCAGCTTTCGCGGCCAGGCGCAGCGCCTGCTCTTTGCCGCCCTGGACACCGAACTCGCACTGCCGCCCGCGCATCTGCATTTCCCCGACCCGCGCGCACTCGATGCGATTAGCGACGCCATGGCTGCGGCGGGGGGCGTGGATACCTGCTACGGCGGTATCGGCATTCACGGCCACGTGGCCTTCAATGAGGCCCCCATCTCGCGCTGGTACACGGTCTCGCCGGACGCATTCAAGGCCAGCCGCACGCGCCTGCTCTCTCTGGCCGAGGAGACGATGGTGATGAATGCATCGCGTGGCGCGGGCGGCTGGTTCGCGGCGCTGCCGCCCATGGCTGTCACCCTGGGCATGGCCGATATTCTGGCTGCACGCCGTATCCGTCTCTACTGCAACGGTGGCGTGTGGCAGCGCGCGATTCTGCGCATTGCACTTTTTGGCAGCCCGGGTGTCGCTTCCGAGGCGGCGGGCGAGGATGTGGCGTGGCCTGTCACGCTGTTGCGCCACCACGCCGACTTCGCGCTCGTCGCCGATGAAGAAAGCGCCGCGCCGCCGCTGTGAGACGCTACTAAAGTGATACCCGCGTGAAAACAACATCTCAGCGCAAGGCCGCAAAGAGCGCAAAGAAACGCAAAGTAAAGACCTCGCCTCAGAACGAGCTTACTTGTTGCTTTACTTTGCGTTCTTTGCCGCTTTGCGTCGAGATGTGTTTTTCTGCGGGTTTCACGCCAGTATCACTTTCGTGCACAGCGCTCGCATCCGTCTCGCGCCATTTGGGGTGAATTCATGACAGAGTCGCAAACTCAAATTTGGCTTGAAGCGCCGCTGCTGCCGCAGGTACTGGCGCTGCTGCCCGCAAGCTGCACCGTAACCGACTCTGCGCCACCGCCCGCGCGCGCGTGGGAGAACGCAGCGGACGCACAGGCAATCGTCGCCTCGTCACTCGTGCGCTACACTGGTGAGTTGATGGATGGTTGCCCGGCGCTGCGGCTGATTGCACGCACGGGTATTGGGGTGGACAATGTGGATCTTGCCGCTGCCACAGCGCGCGGCATTGTCGTCACCAACACGCCCGATGGCCCCACCGAGAGCACCGCCGAACACACCGTGGCCATGTTGCTCGCGCTTGCCAAGCGACTCAAGCCGGGGAGCGACAACCTCGCCGCCGGGCAATGGGGACCACGCAGCGGCGCGCTGGTTGGCGTCGAGGTGCGCGGCAAAACGCTGGGTCTGGTGGGGCTGGGGCGCATTGGCCGCCGCGTGGCCGACATCTGTCGGCTTGGCCTGGAGATGCGTGTTGTTGGCTGCGACCCATTTGTCACCATCGAACAGGCGGCGGAATGGGGGATCGCACTTGCCGATACCGATAGCGTGATCGCCCAGGCCGACTTCCTCAGCCTGCACGCGCCGGCCACCCCCGAAACGCGCAAACTGATGAATGCCACCCGCATTGCCGCCATGAAGCCGGGCGCGTACTTGCTCAACATGGCGCGCGGCGTGCTGGTGGATGAGGCCGCGCTCCTCGCCGCACTCGACTCGGGTCACCTGGCCGGCGCCGGGCTTGATGTCTTTGACCCTGAGCCGCCCCACATCGATTCACGGCTGCGTTCGCACCCGAGCGTCATCGCGACGCCCCATGTCGCCTCGCTCACCGCAGAAGGGCGCGAGCGTATGGAGCGCATGGCCATCGAGCGGCTGCTCGATTTCTTCGCCGGCCGCCGTCCGGAGAATGTTGTAAATCCCGCAGTCTATGCGGCTGCGCAAGAGAAGGAGTTGCCGTGAACGCACGGATTCAGCACGTCAGCCTGCCCCGCCCGGCGGGAACCGAAGTGGAGACGCGCGCCTTCTACGGCACGCTGCTGGGCCTGGTGGAGATTGCGCCGCCCCTTGCGCTGCATGCGCTCGACCTCATCTGGTACAGCCTGGGCGAGACTGAATTGCACCTCTTCGCCGAGGTTTCCACCGGCCAGGATCATTCGGGGCGCCACGTCTGTCTGGCCGTGGATGACGTGGAGGATTTGCGCGTGCGTCTTGAGGAGGCAGGCATGGCTGTCGTGGGCACAATTCCCATTCCTGGCCGCCCGCGCTACTTTGTGCGCGACCCCTTTGGCAACCTGCTCGAAATCACCACCATCGAGGCCGATTACAGGCAGATGGAGGCGTAGCGTACTCTGTGCGTGGGGCCACAATGGCCCGCGCCACCGCCGCAACGCAATCACCACGTATTTGCGGGCCACACCAAAATAGCCGCCAGCGACGCAGCAGCGTTGCACTTGCGAGGTGCAGCACGCGAGTTGTCGCGACCAACGAAGAATCACGGAGCAAACCATGCGCACCAAATCGACCCTCACCCACCTCGAATGCGGAAAGTGCGGCGCAACCTACCCTGCCGACCAGTTGATGAATCTCTGCCCCGCGTGCAGTCGTCCTTTGCTCGCGCGCTACGACCTCAAGCGCGCGGCCGAGACCCTCACCCGCGACGCCCTTGCCACGCGGCCAGAGACCCTATGGCGCTACGAGGAGGTGTTGCCTGTCCAGCGCAAGGAGGCCATAATTTCGCTGGGTGAGGGATGGACGCCGCTCATCCATGCGCGCACGCTGGGCCAGGCGATTGGCTGCGCCGAGACTTGGATCAAGGACGAATCACTCAATCCAACGGGCAGCTTCAAGGCACGCGGCCTGTGCATGGGGGTGAGCCGCGCCTATGAGCTTGGCGCGAAGGAACTGGCCATTCCCAGTGCCGGCAACGCAGCAGGCGCGATGAGCGCCTACGCCGCGGCCGTCGCGCTGCCAGCGTACGTATACATGCCCAGGGATGTGCCGTCGCTCTTCCAGGTTGAGTGCCGCGAATTGGGCGCGCAGGTGACGCTGGTGGACGGGCTCATCAACGATTGCGGCGCACGCGTGCGTGAAGGTGTCCTCGAGCACGGCTGGTTTGACATGAGCACGCTGAAGGAACCTTACCGCGTTGAGGGCAAGAAGACGATGGGTTACGAGGTGGCCGAGCAATTTGGCTGGGAGCTGCCTGACGTCATCATCTATCCCACGGGGGGTGGCACGGGCATGGTGGGGATGTGGAAAGCCTTTAACGAAATGGAGTCGATGGGGCTGATTGGCAGCAAGCGACCGCGCATGGTCACCGTGCAGGCCGAGAATTGCGCGCCGATTGTGCGCGCCTTCAACGAAGGGACCGAGCACGCGGCCTTGTGGGAGGGGGCGCGCACTGTGGCCGACGGGTTGCGCGTGCCCGTGGCCGTGGGCGATTTCCTCGTGCTGCGCGCGATCCGCGAGAGCGGCGGCACGGCCGTTGCCGTGTCGGATGCCTCCATGCTCGCCGACGCCCGCGAGATTGGCCGCCACACGGGCATCTTCCCCGCGCCAGAGGGTGCGGCCTGCCTCGCCGCCCAGCGCCTGCTGCTGGCGCAAGGCTGGATTCGACCCGATGAGCGCGTTGTGCTCTTCAACACGGGCACGGGCCTCAAGTATGCGCACTTGTGGGCATAGATGAACAGCGACTGGTGCACGGGTGGACTGGTGGACTGGTGCACTGGTGCACTGGTGCGCTGGTTGACTGGTTGACTGAATGACTGGTAATGGGTGCTTGGCAATGTGCTTACCATTTACCAGTTGCTAGTCCACCAGTGCACCAGTCCACCAGTCCACCAATCTACCAGTCAACCAGTCAACCAGTCCACCAGTCCTCAACGACTTCTCGCATGAACGCACTCATCGTCCAATGTGGCGGGCCAACACCCGTAATGAACGCTTCGCTGGCGGGGGCGCTGGCAGAACTTATGCCCGCGCATGGACGCGTCTTTGGCGCGCGCTTCGGCCTTGAAGGGCTGCTCAAAGGCGATTGGGCCGACCTGACGGCAACGACACCCGCGCAATTGGAGCGCCTGACGCGCCAGCCGGGCGCCGCACTGGGGGGCGGCCGCTATGCCTTCCGCGATGGCGACATCGAGACAAGCGTCAGCCACCTGGTTGAGCGTTCGGTCATGAACTTGCTGCTGATTGGTGGCAACGGCACCATGGCCGCTGCACATCGCCTGGCTCAGGCAGCCCACAGCGTCCATGTCGTGGGCGTGCCCAAGACGGTGGACAATGACCTGGCAGGCACCTACGTCGCGCCCGGTTACGGCAGCGCCGCCCGCTATGTGGCGGAGAGCGTGCGTGACGCCGGTCTGGATTTGCGCGCCATGGCCACCTTCGAAGATGTGGTGATTATCGAACTCATGGGCCGCCACGCCGGCTGGCTCGCCGCATCGTCAGCGCTTGCGCGCGTGCACACGGGCGACCCACCGCACCTGATCCTTCTGCCTGAAGCGCCCGTGGACGAGTCAATTCTGCTCCAGCGCGTGCGTGCCATCCACGCGCACAAGGGCATCTGCCTGATCGCCGCGGCCGAGGGCGCGTGCGATACAGAGGGACACTATCTGGCCGAAAAGCTGGGCAGTGGCGGTACCGACAACAGCGGCCAGCACGTGCTGAGCATGGGGGCAGGCGTGGCCGCCTACCTCGCAGCCTTGATACGGGAGCGACTGGGGCTGCGCTGCCGCCAGTTGCGCCCTAATACGCTGCAGCGCGCAACCTCTGCGCTGGCTGTGGCCGAGGTCGACCGCACGATTGCGCGACTGGCGGGTTC
>CAYJNV010000317.1:0-277 GCA_964370975.1 uncultured Caldilineaceae bacterium
GCCCACAACGTGGTGATTGACCAGTACCGCCAGCGCGACCGTCATGCGCAAATCGGGCTGGACGACGCACCGGATATCGCAAACGAACGCGATAATCCGGCGCTAAGTGCCGAACAGGCGCTCACTGCCGAGAGCCTTCGCTTTGCCATGCGTCAGCTGACGGATGAGCAGTCGGAAGTGTTGAGCCTGCGCTTTCTCGAGGGCTACAGCATATTTGAAGTTGCAGCCATGATGAACAAGACCGAAGGGGCCATAAAGGCACTGCAGTATCGTGCAG
>CAYJNV010000317.1:287-4106 GCA_964370975.1 uncultured Caldilineaceae bacterium
CTGTAGCGCCGTGGTACGTCCCCGCCCGCGCTTCTCATTGCCGAAGCATTGCTAACCATTGCTACCCGTTGTTGAACAGCATCGTGCTGTTCACACCCGCTGATTCACGTCGCACACCGCCGCTCTTCATTGACGCCGCAGAGGATAGTACCAGGATGCATATGGCTGAAGAGGGCTTTTCACACGCAGGGAATATGGCGAGTCGGATGTATCCAGACGACGAACAATACGAAAGCGTGTTCGAAGAGCGTATGGCAGACCACTTTGCCGATGCAGTGGCGCGCCTTGAGGATGGCGAGTCAATAGACTCCATCCTGGCGAGCTACACCGCCCAAGAGGCGAATGAACTGCGCGGCATGCTGCTCATCAGCGCCTCCATGGAAGCCATTCAGCATGCGCCACTCCCCATCCGCAGCACGCAGCGGCAGGCTCTGCGGCGCGAGCAGTTTATGGATCAGCTTCTGCTCGAGCGCACGCGCCAGGAGCTAGCGGACCCGCATCTGCAGGCCGCGGCAACACCGGCCGGCTATCGTATGGTGGACGGCGCGCGTCGGCCACAGCGCAACGGCCGCACAGCCACTGCGGACCGCGACCAGGGGCCGCTCGGTTGGTGGGGACGCCTGCAGGATGCATTGACCCTTGGCAACATGCGGCTTGCTCCCATCGTCATGACGCTGGGCATTGCGCTCACGTCGTCGCTGGGGCTGTGGCAGGCGACAACTGCTTCGCTGCCGGGCGATCTCACCTACCCCATCAAGGCGTGGGTGAAGATGATGAATCTGAGCATGTCGGACCCTGATCACGTAGGCGCCGTTTCGGCGGCCGCGTCGGAGACAATTCAGGCCGACTTTGCCGAAAGCGCACGCCGCGCCGAGGAGCGCAAAGCGGCAGGCGAGGCTCTCGGCGCCCTCGTTCATCAGGAGAGCGTCTTCCTCGTTTTTGAGGGTTACGACGGCCGCCTGCTCAAGTTCGGCGACATTCGCGTCGTGCCTTCCTATCAGCCCAACCCCAATGACCCCGCCTCGCTGCCCATGACAATTGAGGGTGACCTTCAACCGGGCGACCAGGTGTGGCTCACCGTGCAGATTCTGCCTGGGCAGGCCGATGTGGTGCAGGGTGTGCGCGCCGTTGTGCAGGAAGCCGAGTCCGACACGGCCCCTGCGCCCACGGCCATCCCCTGTGCGCCGCGCCGTCCGGCCGGCTGGGGCAACTACACCGTGCAGCGTGGTGACACGCTCTCTGCGCTCTCTGTGCGCAGCAACGCAAGTGTGCGGCAGATTGCCGGGGCCAACTGCCTGGGTTCAGACGTAATCATTCGCGGCCAACTGCTTTATCTACCGCAAGCGGGCATCCCGCCCACACCCACAGTGCCGCCTGCCGATGGCCCCACGCTGACACCGGGGCCAGGCAGCACGGTGCCCCTGCCATAAGCGCACCCTCTGTTATCTCCCCGCGTGCGAGCGGCTGCGCCGTTGCGCCCGTACCCCGCCTCGCGCTGCCTCGAAGTTGACTGCAAACCCACTAGAAGGGTACACTGTGCTGTTGTCTGCGCCTGCGAGACAGGCGCGGTCTTTTTGCCTGCGTTCCAAGTGGTGACTCGTGTTTGAGAATCTGTCCGACAAACTGCAAGCAATCTTCGAGCGGCTGGGCAGCAAAGGCAAGCTGACCGAGAGCGACGTCAACGTGGCCATGCGCGAGGTGCGCATGGCGCTTCTCGAGCCCGCCGTCAACTTCAAGGTCGTCAAGGACTTTGTCGAGCGCGTCAAGCAGCGTGCCGTGGGCGCCGAGGTGATGGAGAGCCTCACGCCTGCGCAGATGGTCGTCAAGATTGTCAACCAGGAGTTGGTGGAGCTGCTGGGCAAGCCGGCGCCCCTCAACACCTCAGGACAGCCGCCGCACGCGATTATGCTCGTGGGCCTGCAGGGCGCAGGCAAGACGACGATGGCCGCCAAGCTGGCTCTGCGCTTGAAGAAGGCGGGGCAGCGTCCCTTGTTGGTCGCCGCCGATATTTACCGCCCGGCCGCCATCAAGCAACTGGAACTGCTGGGCAAGCAGATTGACATCCCGGTGTACGCCGAAGGCACCGATGTGTCGGCTTCGTCCATTACCAAGAATGCACTGCGCATCGCGCGCGAAAAGGCCTACACGGTTGTCATCCTGGACACTGCGGGTCGCCTGCAAATTGACGACGCCATGATGCAGGAGCTTGAGCAGGTGCGCATGGTGACGCGCCCGGCCGACATTCTGCTGGTTGTGGATGCGATGACCGGCCAGGAAGCCGTGCATGTGGCCGAGGGCTTCAACAAGCGCGTGCCACTCACTGGCCTGATTATGACGAAGATTGACGGTGACGCACGCGGCGGTGCGGCGCTGAGCATTCGTCAGGTTACAGGCGTGCCCATCAAGTTTCTGGGCACGGGCGAGAAGCTGGCCGACCTCGAGCCCTTTGCGCCCGACCGCCTCGCCAGCCGCATTCTGGGCATGGGCGATGTGCTCTCGCTGATTGAGCGGGCGCAGGAGCACATGTCCGAGGATTCGGCCGTGGCGATGGAAAAGCGCCTCACCGAGGGGCAATTTGACCTCGAGGATTTCCTGGAGCAGCTCAAGCAGGTGAAGAAGCTGGGACCGCTGGGCGATCTGCTGGGCATGATCCCCGGCATGAGCAAGGTAGCCAAAGATGTGGACCCGCGCGAGACCGAGAAAGCGCTCAAGCGCACCGAAGCGATCATCAGCAGCATGACGATTGCCGAGCGCCGCCTGCCCGACTTGCTCAACGCCAGCCGTCGTCGCCGCATTGCGGCCGGCAGCGGTGTCGAGGTGCAGGACGTCAACCAACTCATGAAGCAATTCCGCGACATGCAGAAAATGATGAAGCAGATGGGCATAATGGGTGGGGGCAAAGGCAGGAAGAAGAAGGGCCGCGGCGGCAGCAATGGGGGCCCCGGTGGCATGGGCGGTATGATGGACATGTTCCGCGGCATGGGCAATTGAAGATATGAGCGGGATTTGTGCTAAAGTCGGGTCGTTCACAGTAACGAGTAAATGGTAAGTGGTAATTGGTGAGTCGCGATACGCCCGTAATCGAGTTGTTACCAGTTACCAATTACCAATTACCAGTTACGACTTACCATTTACATTTCGCAGGAATTACTGGACAACCAGCAAGCAATTTGCAGCAGTAAGGAGCAAGACCAAGTGGTACGTATTCGCCTGCGCCGCATGGGCGCGAAGAAGTCCCCTTTCTACCGTATTGTGGTTGCCGACCAGCAGTCGCCGCGCGATGGCCGTTTCATCGAGATCATCGGCACCTATGACCCCAAGGGCCCCAAGGTGGAAGTCAAGAGCGAGCGCGTTGAACACTGGATGAGCCAGGGTGCGCAGCCGAGCGACAGTGTTGCTCGTCTCTTCAAGATGATCAAGGTGACGGACGAACAGGGCAAGTTCGTTGCGCCTGCGGTCACCGCGGCCTGACGACGGGTCGCTGCGTTGCTGTCGAGATACGGCTGCTCCGGCGGGCCTGCGGCAATTGTGTTGCCATGGGCCGGCCGGGCCGCGCTTCCACCTGGTACACCGGGAATAATGCCCGTGGAAAGGGAGTGAGCTCTCATGGAACAATTGATCGAATACCTGGCGCAGTCTCTGGTTGAGCATCCCGAGCAGGTGCGCGTCTACCGCAAGGAGATGCGTCGCTCGACGATACTCAAGCTCGAAGTTGCGCCCGAGGATACGGGTCGCGTCATTGGCAAGCAGGGACGTGTGGCAGGATCCATGCGCGTGTTGCTGCAGGTGGCTGCGCGCAATGAAGAGAAGCCCGTCATG
>CAYJNV010000317.1:4123-4947 GCA_964370975.1 uncultured Caldilineaceae bacterium
CCGCAAGCAAAGCAATGCAGCCGTCGCGCCCCAAAGCGCAGGGTCTCAAGCCGTCGGCCCCAAAGCCGATGGACGTTACGCCGCGTCTGGCACACGTCGCGCCGGCGGGTTACCTGGCCGTTGGGCGCATTGTGGGCGTACACGGCATGCGCGGCGAGGTCAAGGTGGAGTCCTTCACCGACTTTCCCGAGCGCTTTGATGTGGGCAGCCAACTGCTGCTGGGCGACGACCTGGACGAGGTCGAGGTGCTCTCCTCGCGGCCGCACAAGGGCAACATGTTGCTCATGCTTTCGGAGCTGAGCAGCCGCGGCGCTGCCGAGTTGTTGCGTGGCCAGTGGCTGCTCGTACCCGAGGATGAAGCCGCAGCGCTGGACGAAAACGCCTACTGGGTGCATGACCTGATGGGCATGGAGGTTGTCAGCGAAGAGGGCGAGTCGTTGGGCACAATCTACGATGTGCTCTTCACCGGCGCCAACGAGGTGTATGTGGTGCGTGCCGCCGCGACCGGGCGCGAAGTGCTGCTGCCCGCGATTGACGAGGTCGTGCGCGCTGTGGACGTCCCTGCCCGCCGCATGACGGTGCACCTGCTCCCCGGCCTGATCGACTAGGCGCCATGCGATTGGACGCCCCCACTCCACAACGGGGGCGGGATACTTTTGGTAGTTGATGACTGAAGATTGGCAATTTGCGCGCCGCGTGCGCGCTGCCGGTCATCAATCGCCAATCTTCAATACTCAACCGACAATCTCCAGTCTCCATCCACTCTTGTCCCCGCCCGCCATGTGCGCCGATAACACGGGCTACTGGATTGCCTTCAATCGTGT
>CAYJNV010000318.1:0-4931 GCA_964370975.1 uncultured Caldilineaceae bacterium
CTACAACGCGCTTTATCTTCCTGCGCTCACCGAGGCGTCGCTTTCCACGGGCAATGTGGCCAACTGCACACCCGGCGCGCTTAGCGCCGCACGCCTGGCCGCGCTTGAGAAGCAGGTGAACTACTTCCGGCAGATGGCCGGCGTGCCCCCCATCACCTTCGACGCCACCATGAACGCGCGCGCACAGGCGGCTGCGCTCATCATGGCAGCGCAGGGCGACCTGAGCCATGACCCCCCTGCCGACTGGAAGTGCTACACCGGGGAAGGATCTATTGGCGCAAGCCAGTCGAATCTGGGCATCTCCTATGGCTATGACACACGCTTCACCGTCATGAACTTCATGGAGGATCGGGGCGCCAACAATCTGGCCGTGGGCCATCGCGAGTGGCTGCTTGCCCCGCCCACCACGCGCATGGGCGGCGGCGAAATCAAGGGGCCGGAGTGGGACGCCTACGCAGTGTATGTGGTTGACCCGAACGCCAGTTACTATGGTCTATGGCCGGCCACGCGCGAGGAATATGTGGCGTGGCCGCCGCCGGGCTATGTGCCGCGCACAGTTGCGTACGCGCGCTGGTCGTTCTTTCTACCCGATGCCGACTTTGCTGCCGCCACCGTAGAGATGCGATTGAACGGGGATCCTATCAACGTGAACATTGTCTACGCCGAAACGACCGGAAGCACGCGCGCGCTGGCCAACTGGAATGGCCTCGTCTGGGAGCCCAGCCTCAACCTGCAGGCGCTTGACTGGTCTACCCCGCAGCGCGTGCAGGTGGCCGTTCGCAACGTGCAGCAGGCAGGAGGCGCAATGCACGACTTTGCGTACGAGCTTATGCTCTTTGAGCCTACCCCTTGAGCGGTGGGGCGAACACATGCAACCATCTGCTGCGAAATCCACCCGCGCAGCGCCGTTCTTGACGCCCCCGGTGGCTACCCCTAGAATGATCATCTTGCCGGCGCGCCTGCACCCCATTCCACGGCGCGCCGAAGGATGATGCATGTACCAACCCACCGGCTTTGACCTGCTGATTGAGAAAACCGAAGACGGCTACTTCAGCCGTGTTATGGATTCGCCTGCGGGCACGGCCGCCGCCGTCTTCCACATTCCTGTGGCGGTGGGCGAACTGGAAGCTTTCGCGCGCGCCGCCTCCAGCCCCTACCGCCCCGATTCGCACCAGTTCGAGACGGCGCGACGTAGCGCCCGCGACCTGGGCACGCGCCTCTTTGACGCAACCTTTGTGGGCGAGGTGGGCGCGCTGCTTCACCGCTGCATGGACCTGGCCTATCAACAGGCCTCGCGCATGCGCGTGCGGCTGAGCCTTAGCGAGGCGCCCGAACTCGTGCGCCTTCCCTGGGAGACCCTCTTCAACCATCTGCGCGACGAGTCCATGGCGCTGTCGGCGCATGCGCCGTTGGCGCGCTATATTGAGCTTTCACACGTCGTGCGCCCCCTTAAGGTGGAGAAGCCGCTGCGCATGTTGGTGGTCATAGCCGACCCGCCCGGCTTCCCGCCTGTGGAAGTGGAGCGCGAGTGGCTGGCGCTGCTCGATACGCTGGACGTGCTGGGCAAGCGCCGCCAACTGATTGTCGAGCGGATTGGCCGCCCCACTCTCTTCGAACTCCAGCGCCGCCTGCGCGAGCAGCCTTACCATATCGTCCACTTTGTGGGCCATGCACTCTATAACTCACAGGCCGCCGAGTCCTACCTTGTTCTGGAGGACGAGCAGGGGCGCGGGCGACCGGTGAGCGGCGCACACCTGGCCTCGATGCTGCGCGACCACTACTCTGTGCGACTGGTGGCGCTGCACAGTTGCGGCGCGTGGCAGCCGCTGCCGCGCGAGCCCTTCACACATATTGCCTACAACCTCGTCAAGCGTGGCATGGCCAGCACAATCGCCGTGCCCTACGAACTGACGGACCGCGCCGCGCTCGCCTTCAGTTTCGAACTTTACAGCCGGCTTGCCGCGGGCGAAGCCGTTGATGTGGCCACCGCCGAGGCCCGCCGCACCATGCTTGCCGACTCCCCCGGCGTGGAGTGGTGCGCACCCGTGCTTGTGAACCGTGTGGCCGAGGGGCAGCTTTTCGAATTTGACGCAGCACGCAGTGTGCAACAGAGCAGCGCTTCCGAACGCTACGCCGCCTACCAGCGGCCGCGCTGAGTAGTGAACTGCGCATGTGCTCCCACCTGCGCAGATGCACTGCGTTGGCCGGGCCATACAAGATGTTTGGTAAGCAGCGCCGCCGCCACGCGCGTAACGCCGGTGTATGCTGGTTCATCGTTGAATTGCTGCGAGAAGGCAGCGCGATGGGTGCGATTCTCGCCACTTCCGCCGTCAATATCATATCCGCGTACCGGCATCTGTTTGCCGCCATCCGATCCACTGAGGAGCAGCAATGACTCTCTCCACGCATGAATCCGCCGCCGTTGCCGACATTGGCCTGATTGGCCTGGCTGTGATGGGCCAGAACCTCGTGCTCAATCTCGAGCGCAACGGCTACACGGTGGCTGTCTACAACCGCACCACTGCCACCATGCAGGCGTTTGTGGACGCCCACCCCGGCAAGCGGCTGGTGTCCGCGGCCACGCTCGAAGCCCTGGTGGCCGCGCTCAAACGCCCACGCAAGATCCTCATCATGGTCAAGGCAGGCGCACCAGTGGATGCTGTGATCGAGGGGCTTGTGCCCCTGCTTGAGCCGGGCGACCTGATTATGGACGGCGGCAACAGCTACTTTGTCGACACCGAGCGGCGCACGCTTGAACTGGAGGCGCTCGGACTGCGCTACCTGGGCATGGGCATCAGCGGCGGCGAGGAAGGTGCGCTCTGGGGGCCCAGCATCATGCCTGGCGGCTCGGCCGCAGTGTGGGCGGAGATACGCCCCATCTTCGAGGCGATTGCCGCCAAGGCGCCCGAGGACGGCAAGCCCTGCGTGGCCTATCTGGGGCCACGCGGCGCAGGCCACTATGTGAAGATGGTCCACAACGGTATCGAGTACGGCGACATGCAGCTGATCGCCGAGGCCTACGACATCCTGCAGCGCGCTGCCGGGCTGTCAGCCGCCGAACTGGCCGACATCTTCAGCGACTGGAACAGTGGCGAGCTCAACAGTTTTTTGATTGAGATTACGGCGCAGATCTTCAGCAAGCTGGATGAGAAGACGGGCAGACCGCTTGTGGACATGGTGCTCGATCGCGCCGCACAGAAGGGCACAGGCAAGTGGACGAGCCAGGATGCGCTCAATGTGGGCGCACCTATTCCCACCATCAACGCCGCCGTTACCGAGCGCATTCTCTCGAGCATGAAGGAGGAGCGCGTCGAAGCGGCGCAGCATCTGCCCACCAGCCCGCTGGGCGACGGCACGGGGCTGTTGAGCGACCGCGCCGCGCTCGTGGGCGCCGTGCGCCAGGCGCTCTACGCCTCCAAGATCAGCGCCTATGCGCAAGGCATGGCCATGCTTCACCTCGCAAGCATGGGCCACAGCTATACGCTGGACCTGGCCGAAATCGCCTCTATCTGGCGCGCAGGCTGCATCATCCGCGCCCAGTTCCTCAACCGCATTACCGAGGCGTACACGCGCAAGCCCGACCTGGCCAATTTGCTGCTGGACCCGGCGCTGGGCGGCGCGGTGGCCGAACGGCTGCCGGCTTGGCGACGCGTCGTGCAGCTTGCCGTGGGGATGGGCATCCCCACGCCTGCCTTCAGCGCCAGCCTGGCCTACTATGATTCGTACAGCAGCGCGCGCCTGCCTGCCAATCTGATTCAGGCGCAGCGCGACTATTTCGGTGCACACACCTACGAGCGCGTGGATGAAGTGGGCAATTTCCACGCTGAGTGGGGGGAAGAAAAGTAAGTGGTAAGTGGTGCATCCGGCAAGTTCACGTAACTGAGGGTGGGACGGCAATGCCGCTGGGACGGCTTGGACGGCGGTGGCGACGGCGGCGGCCCCACTGGAAGGGATGGCGGTGGTGGTACCAGTAGCGGGTGGCATCGGCAATCGCCTGTTCAACGTCGGCCCAGCAGGCAAAGCGTTTGCCCTTGAGCGCCAGTGAGCGCAGCACCTTCCACCACGGCTCAATCAGGTTGAGGTAGGCGGCGTACTTGGGCTGGAAGACAAACTCCCACGTCGGATGCGCCAGCGCAAAGAGCAGCACATCCGTGGCATGGTGGCTGCGCAGGTTGTCGAGCACAGCATAGATGCGCTCGGTTGTCTCTGGCACCCACGCCTGCAGCCAGATATGGGTGCGCTCGAGAAAGTCCACAAAGGCGGCCGTGGTGCGCCCCGCATAGCAGTGGGTCAAGGCGAAACCTGTATGTGGTGCGAAGGCGCCAAAGACGTAACCCTTGCCGCGCCGCCCGTAGTCGGCCTCCTGCGTAACCCGCACCGCCGGTGCGTCCGCCGCCACCTGCGGCGGCTCTGCAGCTCTCCAGTGCGACCCTGGATAGCTCTTGGCCGATTCGGGACCCATCTCGTCGAGGCAGATTACGATGCTGTTGGGTGGGGGCTCGGTGTAGAGCGTGACGATGGCCCCCTTTTTTCGACGAAGTCGGGGTCAACCCGCTCGCCAAACCAGCTCTCCTGTTTGCGCCAGCGCAGCCCTTCGCTGCGCAGCAGGTCGTCAATGCGGCTGCGTTTAATGGCGATGCCGCAATGCTCGTTGAGGTAGGCTTCCAGCCGGTCAAGCGTCCAGCCGGCAAAGGGCAACTCCAGCGTTTGCGGGTCGGTGAGGGCTGTGGCAACCACCGTGCTCAGCTGTTCGGGCGTATAGGTGCTTGGGCGGCCGCTGCGTGGGGCATCACACAGCCCCTCGAGGCCTTGGCGGTTGAAGCGCCGCACCCACTTGCGCACCATGCCGGTGCTCACGCTGAGCGCCTGGGCAATCGCCTGCACCGTCTCGCCCTGGTGCGAACGCCAGATGATGGTGGCTCGCAAGACGG
>CAYJNV010000319.1:0-4924 GCA_964370975.1 uncultured Caldilineaceae bacterium
TCGATTGAACTGGGGAATATCTGGTACACGCCGCCCGTGCAGCGGTCGCCAGTGAATACCGAGGCGACCTACCTGCTGCTGCGCCACTGTTTTGAGCTGGGCTACCGGCGGCTGGAGTGGAAATGCAACGCACTGAACGAACGCTCGCGCCGTGCGGCCGAACGCATGGGCTTTACCTTCGAGGGCATCCAGCAGAAGCACATGATCGTCAAGGGACGCAGCCGCGACACGGCGTGGTTCCGCATCCTCGATGACGAGTGGCCGGAGGTCCAGAGGCGGCTGGAGGGGTTACTCTACGGCAACTGCTAAGTGCTGTAGCAAATAAACTACGACACAGAGGCCACAGAGGGAACAGAGAAACACAGAGAACAGCAGCAACGGGAAGGCTCTCACTTGTTGTTGCTTTTCTCTGTGTTTCTCTGTTCCCTCTGTGACCTCTGTGTCGTAGTTTATTTGCTAGATTTGCTGCCCCTTGAATTGGCTCTGGTAGAGCTGATAGTAGAAGCCGCGGGCGTCAAGCAGCGCCTGGTGGCTGCCCTGCTCCTCAATCGCCCCGTTGTGAATGACCACTACATTGTCGGCGTCGCGGATGGTGCTCAACCGGTGCGCAATCACAAAGCTTGTGCGCCCCTGCATGAGCCGCAGCAGCGCCTGCTGGATGCGGGCCTCCGTGCGCGTATCCACGCTGGAGGTGGCTTCGTCAAGAATCAGTATTGCGGGGTCGGCCAGGATCGCCCGCGCAATCGCAAGCATCTGGCGCTGCCCCTGGCTCAGGTTGCTCGCGCGCTCCGACAACTCGGTGCGATAGCCGTGGGGCAGTTGCATGATGAAGTGGTGCGCGTCGGCCAGTTTGGCGGCGGCAATGCACTCTTCGTCCGTGGCCTCCAGCCGCCCGTAGCGAATGTTTTCCAGCACGCTCTCGGAGAAGAGGAAAGTGTCCTGCAGGACGATGCCCAACCTGCGGCGCAGGTCATCCTTGCGCAGGTCGCGAATGTCGTGGCCGTCTATCGCAATGGCGCCGCCGTCAATCTCGTAGAAACGCATGAGCAGGTTGATGAGCGTCGTCTTGCCCGCGCCCGTGGGGCCGACCAGGGCAATCGTCTGCCCGGCGTGCGCCGCAAGGCTCATGTCGCGGATGACGGGGATGCCGGGCACATAGCTAAAATGCACATCCTCAAAGCAGACGTCGCCGCGGATGGCCTCGAGGTGTACGGCGTCGGGCGCGTCGGCCACTTCGGCGGGCATGTTCATAATCTCGAAGACCCGTTCCGCGCCGGCCAGCGCCGCCTGAATTGAGTTGTACATATTCGCCAACTGGCGCAACGGCTGGATGAAATTCTGCCCGTAATTGATGAACGTAGCAATCGTGCCCACGGTGGCCAGCCCACCCAGCGCCAGCCAGCCCCCCAAACCTGCAAGCACGATCACAAAGAAATTGCCCAGCACATTCGTCAGCGGCATGAGCAGCAGTGCGTACGAGTTGGCGCTCACGCCCGCCTTGTAGACCGCCTCGTTGCGCGCGCGGAATTCAGCCTCGGCGCTCTCGCTGCGGCGGAAGGCCTTGACGACGCGCGCCCCGCTGATCATTTCCTCGGTCAGGGCGTTCATCTCGCCCAGGCTCTTCTGCAGCGCACGGAAGCCGCGGCGCGTGTACCTGGCCACGAACTGTGTAAACCAGAACATGATCGGCACCACCAGCAGCGTGGCCAGTGCCAGCCAGTGGTTGAGCCAGAACATCACCACCACAATCCCCACCAGCGAGAGCACGCTCGCCACCAGCGAGATCACATTCTGCGAGACCGCCTGGTTGATGGCGTCGATGTCGTTTGTCAGACGGCTCATCAATTCGCCCGCACTGTGCGTGTCGAAGAACTTGAGGGGTAGGTTCTGAATGTGCGCGAAGAGATCGCCGCGCAGCCGCTGCAGGGCGCGCTGCGAGATGATCGCCATGCTCCAGTTGGCCGCTACCTGGAACAGGTTCGCTCCCACATAGACGGCGAGCATGAGCAGCGAGATGCGCGCCAGCCCGGCCGGGTCCTTGCCGATGATGAAGCGGTCAATGGCCACGCCCATGAGATAGGGGCCCATGAGCCCCAGCAGCGTGTAGAGCACCACCAGCACCATGACACCGCCAAGCGCCCACTTGAAGGGGGCCAGATAGGCTGTGAGCCGCACAAGCGTGGTGCGCGGGTCGCGTGCCTTCTCAATGCGTGTGCCGCTGATGGGGGGTCGCCCACCCATGGTCACGGGGCGCATGGGGGCATCGTTGCGTGGCTGCGCCATGCTCAGTCCCTCCCCGCGGCGGGCGCGACGGTAGCCGAAGCCGCGTGTGCAGCCGAAACAGCCGGCTGTGCGTGCTCCTGCGGGCCATTGCCCAGTTGCGAGTCGTAGATTTCGCGGTAAATTGGGCTGCCCGCCAACAGCGCGCGATGCGTGCCCTGCGCCACAATGCTGCCGCGGTCCAGCACCAGAATCTGGTCGGCGTTGAGGACTGTGCTGATGCGCTGCGCCACCAAAATCCGCGTAGCGTGGCGCGCCTGCTGCGCCATAGCCGCCTGGATGTGTGTCTCGGTCTCCACGTCCACGGCGCTGGTGCTGTCGTCAAGAATCAGGATGCTGGGCTGCATGATGAGCGCGCGTGCAATCGCGAGCCGCTGTTTCTGCCCTCCCGAGAGGTTGACGCCTCGCTCCTCCACATGCGTGTCGTAGCCGTTCGGTAGTTGCAGGATGAATTCGTGCGCCTGTGCGGCCTGTGCGGCGGCAATCACTTCGGCTTCGCTGGCGTCGGCGCGGCCGTAGGCAATGTTCTCGCGCACTGTCCCGGCGAAGAGCACGCTCTCCTGCGGCACGATCGCAATGTGCGCCAACAGCGAATCCTGCTTGATCTGGCGGACGTCAATGCCGTCCACCAGCACGCGCCCGGCCGTCACATCATAGAAGCGCGCAATCAGGTTGACGAGCGACGTCTTGCCCGAGCCGGTGGCGCCGAGGATGGCCACGGTTTGGCCCGGCTGCGCCACAAAGCTGACGTCCGTGAGTACATCCTCGCCCGCGTCGCCGTTGCCGTGGCGGAAGGAAACATGCTCAAAGCGCACCTGTCCCGGCGCGTCGTCCGGAAGGTCAACAGCGTCGGCGGCTTCACGCACGCTCGGCTCCACGTCAAGCACCTCATGCGCCCGCTGCATGGAGGCCAGCCCGTTTGCCCACACCTGCGAGAGCATGGTCATCATGATCAGCGGGCTCATGGTCGTGAGCATGTAGTTCGTGAAGGCGACAATCTGTCCCGTGGTCATGTCGCCGCGGATTGTCTCCAGCCCGCCGGCGTAGATCACAATCACCACACCCACGTTGACGAAGATGGTGAGCAGCGGCCCCATAACCGACATGAACTGCGTCACCTGGATGGAGCGTTGCGCGTATTGGGCGTTGGCATCACCAAAGCGCCCGACTTCGTAATCGGCGCGCACAAAGGCTTTCACAAGCCGCGCGCCCGCCAGGTTCTCTTGCAGCACGGTGTTCAGCCAATCCAGCCGTTTCTGCAGGGCACGGAAGAGCGGCTCCATGCGCACGCTGAAGATGACAATGACCACGGCTGTCACCACCAGCAGCGGCACCATGGTGAACGCCAGTTGGCGGTTGGTGTTGAACATGAGGATGAGGCTGCCGATGATGAGCAGCGGCGCGCGCGTACCGATGCGCAGCGACACCTGCACAAGGCGTTGCACAGCGGCGGCGTCGCTGGTGAGGCGCACCATGAGCCTGCCCGTGGAGAAGCGGTCGAGGTCAGCGTAGGAGAAAGCCTGCACCTTGAGGAAGAGATCCTCGCGCAGGTCGCGCGCCACCCCCTCGCCCACCTGCACCGAGGTGATGTTGTTGCCAATCGCGAAGAGCGTGCTGATCACCGAGATGATGAGCATGAGGAGGGAGGTGCGGAGGACGACGCCGCCATCACCGGCTGCAATACCATTGTCAATGATGCGCTGGATGAGGCGGGGGATCGCCAGATCCATGAAGACGAGTGTTGTGAGGAAAAAGAGCGCAGCCAGCGCGCGCCGCCAGTAGGGGCGCACAAGCTTGAGTACGGAACGGATGGAATTCATGACGATGACCCGACGCGAGTGCGCCGACCGCGAATTACTTGGCGCGCCAAACAGTTTGATTTACGTAACAATCGCGCGATCTTAACATGCAACGCACGCGCCGCCAACCCACAAACTACATACTTCGACGCAAAGCCGCAAAGGTTCGCAAAGAAGAGCAAAGGCAGGAAAAAGCGAAGCATACAGCAATTGGTCCCGCTCTTTCCTGCTTTTGCTTTTCTTTGCGAACCTTTGCAGCTTGCGGCTTTGCGTCGGGTTTGCAGTTCTCAGCAGCCCGCGCTCTTCTGAATCAGCGGCAGGAACAGGGGCAGGTCGAGCCCGGCGCGCACATTGGCATAGCCCTTGGTGGGTGCGCGCAGGATGACCCACGTTTTGCTGCCGTCGGGGTTGCGCCCTGCCACCTGGTCGCTGGGCTGCGCTGCAAAGGTCACTGTGTCCAGCGGGCGCGTCTGCCGGCTGGTCACATCCGAGAGCAGCACTGTTTCGCCTGAAGAGCTCAGGCGGAAATTCAGATGCAGTGGGCCAGGCGTCTCATCGGCAATGAAGACAAGATAGCTATAAGGCGCAATCGTGATTCCAGCGGGAATTTGGTGTTTGGCGGGAACCTTGACGTCGTCGCTCAGGAACATGCCGCCCATGTTCACCGCAATTGGGCCATTGTTGTAGATTTCCAGCCAATCATCTTCGGCGCTGGGGTTGGCGCTTATTTCGTTGATGCGCAGGTTGGTGGGCGGGTCAACCGGTATTGCTTGTTCGCCGCCTGCAAGCGAGCGAATGCCTTCGGCCAGGAGGCGGTCGCCGGCCAGTTCGTCCACAGCGGTGGG
>CAYJNV010000320.1:0-4918 GCA_964370975.1 uncultured Caldilineaceae bacterium
CCTTTGTTGAGCAAGCAGCTGCCCCCGCCGAGGTGCCGCCACAACTCATGGCATTCAAGCGGCAGCAGGCGCGTTGGGCGCAGGGGTCGGTGCAAACGCTGCGCAAACTGGCGCGCAAGGTCTGGCGCTCGGGCTGGCCCCTTCCGAAGCGGATCGCCGCGCTCTTTCACCTGGGCAACTACCTGATCCACCCTGCGCTGCTGTTGCTGCTATTGGTTACGGTGCCGATGGTGCTGCTACAGGGGCGCGGGCCCGCGCCGTTGGCGGTGCTCAGCCTGGCATCGCTCGGGCCACCGCTGCTCTATGCAACGTCGCAACGACGCCTACACCCCGACAAATGGGTGACCAACTTTCTCGCGCTGCCGCTGCTCATGCTCTTTGGCATGGGGCTGAGCCTGGGAAATTCGATTGCCGTGTGGAGGGGTTTGCGCGCAAGCGGCGGCACTTTTGCACGAACGCCCAAGTTTCATGTCGAGCGCAGCGCCGACCAGTGGCGGCAGAGCAGCTACCGGCTGCCCGTCGCACGCGAGGGTGCAATTGAAGGAGTGCTCGCGCTCTACGCCGCCATCGGCGTGGCGGGCGCGCTCTATTGGGGCGATCTCTGGGCAGCAGTCTTCCTGCTGCTCTTCGCGCTCGGCTACGGCGTCATGTTCGGCGTCGAACGCTGGCAGAGCCGCACGCTGCGCAATGCCCCCGCGCCTGTGCACATAGTGGTGCAACCCAAGCCCATTACGCAGCGGCTGGTGAGCCAAAGCGTCGCCACACCACAGACCTACGTCGGCGTTCCCGAAGAACGCACCGATCTGGGGGAATAGAGCACACGCCGCGCAGTTGCATCGCACGGCAACACATGGAACGCAACGTGACTGTTGAAACGAGGATGCATGAGTCAAACGTATTGTACGCAGTGCGGCAGCCCGCTGCCCGAAACCAGCAACTTCTGCCCGGCATGCGGCGCGCCACGCGCAACCGCGCCGGCAAATCCAACGCCTGACGCCGGGCAAGCTGCCGTGCTGCCATCGTCCGGCGAAAGCAAACACCAGCCAGGCGGTAGGGCGCGGTGCACGCCCTGGCTGGCCGGCGGTTTGCTCGGACTGCTCGTCGTGGCGGGGATTGTGCTCTACTTCGTTGCCTTCCGCGACGATCCACGCAGCGCCATCCCCGACGGCTGCGTTGTGGGCCAACCCTGTGAAAGCGCCGAGGTCGCGGGCGCGAGCGCGGCCGGTGGGGCGGTCGCCGGCGCAGCCACCGAGTCGAACATCCCTTTCCCCGAGGTCGTGCGCATTTCAGTGGCTGACGCTAAAGCTCGCGCCGACGCGGGCGGCGTCACCTTCATCGACGTGCGCGACAGCGAGTACTATGCGCAGGCGCACATCCCCGGCAGCCTCTCCATCCCCTTGACGGAGATAGAGACAAGTGGCGCACAACTGCCCACCGGCGCCGACATTATCCTCTACTGCACCTGACCGGCCGAAGAAACCAGCGCCCGTGCGGCGCTCTACTTGCAGGAGATGGGTTTCACGCGCGTCAGCGCGCTGCTGGGCGGCTTGCGCGCCTGGGCCGACCAGGGCTACCCCATCGCAGCGAATTGAGGCAGTCGCCACTTCCGGCGGCGCACCGGGGTAGCAAAGCAAAAAGTTGTCAATCTCGAGGCGCGCCGCTACAATGGCCGTTGCGGCGGCGCACGTGCGCGACGCAACTGTGCAACCAGACCCATAATCGTCACACTCTGCGAGGCAACACCATGCCCAAAAACGTGAGCGAAAGCGTTCCCTGGCTGGAAGACAAGGCAAACGTCATCGCCCTTGCCAATACATCCAATGAGAATTTCATTCTGGACCTGCCCACAGGACGCTATCGCCTGGATGCGGGACGGCGCATGTTGACGCTGCGCTCGATCCTCACCTTCGCCCAGGTAAAGGCGCTGGTGGACGGCGGCAAACTCGTTGTGCAGGACGCCTGATCCGCCCATGGCGACACTCCTGCTGATTGACGGCCACTCGCAGGCCTATCGCGCCTATTTTGGGGTCAAAACACCCCTCTCCACCCGCCACGGCGAGCCCACTGCGGCCGTGTATGGTTTTGCGCGCAAGCTGCTGGCAACCATCAAGGAGCAGAAGCCTGATTACTTCACGGTGGCCTTTGACCTGGGCGACACATGGCGTCACAGCGAATTCCCCGACTACAAGGCAACGCGTGACAGCATGCCCGATGAGATGTCCACGCAGATGGAGCGCATTGCCGAACTGCTGCGCGCCCTGGACATCCCCATTGTCACCTACCCCAACTTTGAGGCTGACGATGTGATTGGCACGCTGGCCTGTCAGGCCGCCGCAGCCGGCAACGACGTTCTGATCATGACCGGCGACCGTGACATGTTCCAGTTGGTGGATGCGCATGTGCGCATTCTCTACACCTCTGGTGGCCCCAAGCCGGTGACAAAGATCATGGGCCCGGCTGAGGTGCAGGAACGCTACGGTGTTGAGCCCGGTCAATTTGTTGACTTCAAGGCGCTGTTGGGGGACAGTTCCGACAATATCCCCGGCGTCAATGGCGTAGGCGAGAAGACGGCCGCCAAACTCCTGAATGCCTACGGCACAATTGATGGCATCTATGCACATTTGGACGAAGTGAAGCCCGACCGGGTGCGCGAGGCGCTTGCCCAATCGCGTGCGCAGCTCGACCGCAACCGCCGCCTCTGCGCAATCACATGCGATGTGGACACGCTCACATGGTCCCCCGCCAGCAGCGAACGTCGCAACTTTGACCTGGCCAATCTGGTTGACTTCTTCACCGAGATGGAGTTCAACTCGCTCATTCGTGATTGGCCGCAGATCGACCCTGGCAAGAGTGGCGCGGCGACAACGCCCTTTGCGGCCAGAGAGATGGCTGTCGAACAAAGCGATGCCGGGCAAATGACCCTCTTCGCATTCGATAACGACGAGGCCACCGGCGGCCCCGGCAGCCAGCAGGTGGGCGTCACGCCAATTGTGCCCATGTCGCCCACGGGCGCAGCCACCTACACTGTGGTCCAGGACACCGCCGCGCTCCTCGCATTGGTGGAAGCACTGCCAAGCGCCGCTTCCCTGAGCTTTGACGTGGAAACGACGAGTCAGTACGTCATGCAGGCCGATCTCGTGGGGCTTGGCCTTTCGTGGGCGCCGGGCCACGCCGTCTACATCCCCGTGACCCACAAGGTTGGCGAACAGTTGCCCTGGGATGCCGTGCGCGCCGCACTCCAGCCCTTCTTTGCCAACCCCAATCTCCCTAAACTCGCGCACAACGGCTCCTACGACCTCACCGTGCTGCTTGAGCACGGCATGGATGTGCAAGGCGTGATCCACGACACCATGCTTTTGGCCTGGGTGCTGGACCCTGCCAGCCGCATGTTGGGCCTCAAGGCGCAGGCGGGCATGGAGTTGGGCTGGCACATGACCGAGATAAGTGCCCTGATAGGAAGCGGCAAGAAACAGGTCACCATTGACCAGGCGCCGATTGAGACCGTGGCCGCTTACTGTGGAGCCGATGTGGATGCCACGATCCAGCTCTTTCCACTGTTGAGTTCGCGTGTGCGCAGCGCGGGCATCTGGCCCGTCTACGAGAAGATTGAGTTGCCTCTGCTGCCCGTCATCAGCGCGATGGAACGCGCGGGCATCCTGCTCGACGTCGACTTCCTGGCGCAAATGTCCGAACGGCTGGCGATGCAATTGGGTGAGCTCGCACGCGAGCTCTTTGCCCTTGTGGGCCACGAGTTCAACCTGCGCAGTACGCAGCAAATGAGCAACGTCCTCTTTGCCGAGCTTGGCTTCCCCACAAAGGGCATTGGCAAGACCGGCGCGGGCCAGTTGAGTACGGCGGTGGGTGAACTGGAGAAACTGCGCGCCAAACGCGATGAGCTCAGCGAAAAACAGCAGCGTGTGCTTGAGCTAATTCTGGAGCAGCGCCAACTGGAAAAGCTGCGCGGCACCTACGTGGACAATCTGCCCGCGCTGGTGAACCCCAGGACGGGCCGCTTGCATACCTCCTTCAACCAGGCCGGCGCAGTAACGGGGCGCATGAGCAGCAGCGACCCCAATCTGCAGAACATCCCCATTCGCACTGAGATCGGGCGCGAAATCCGGCGCGCGTTTGTGGCGCCCCCCGGCTGGCTGCTCATGTCGGCAGACTACAGCCAGATCGAGTTGCGCGTGCTGGCGCATGTAGCACACGAAGAATCGTTCATCGCCGCCTTCAAGGCCGATGCCGACATTCACGCCGCCACAGCCGCGCGCCTCTTCAAGGTGCCGCTGGAGCAGGTGACCAAAGAGCAGCGCGGGCTGGGCAAAACCATCAACTTTGCCACGGTCTACGGCTCCAGTGCGTTCGGTATCAGCAACCGCACCGACTTTGACCCCAAGCAGGCGCAAGCCTTCATGGACCAGTACTTCGAGACCTACCCGCGCGTGCGTGCGTACATCGACGCCACCATCGAACAGGCGCACCGCGACGGCTACGTGCAAACGCTGCTAGGCCGCAAGCGCTTCTTCCCCGAGCTTGGCCAGGGCAACGTCCCCTACATGCAGCGGCAGGCGCTCGAACGGCAGGCCATCAACGCGCCCATTCAGGGCGCGGCCGCCGACATCATGAAGATTGCCATGGTGCGGCTGCACGATGCACTCGTGGCGCAGGGCTTTGAAGCGCGCATGCTGCTGCAGGTGCACGACGAACTCGTGCTCGAGTTTCCGCCCGCAGAGCAGGAACGGCTGGTGGCGCTCGTGTGTGATGTGATGGAAAACGCCTATCCGCTTGACGTGCCCTTGCGTGTTGACGTGGAAATCGGCCCCAACTGGTATGATATGCAGCCTGCCGACCGCAAAGAGATTTGACGCAAAGATACTGTGTTGAAAGTCAAGTAGCAGCCGAAGCAAGAGTGGGGTCG
>CAYJNV010000321.1:0-4907 GCA_964370975.1 uncultured Caldilineaceae bacterium
ACCAGTCCACCAGTCCACCAGTCAACCAGTCCACCAGTCCACCAGTCCACCAGTCATCAATTATCCGTCCTCAAACTGCGCCCCGCGCTCCAGCCACGCCTCGAGGGTGCGGCCGACGCGCAGCAGCGTCTGTTCGCTCAGGCGGTCCATCGTGTCGGCTAGCGTGGCGCCTGCCACGTAGCCGACGTCGGTGATGAGTGCGGTGGGGACACCGCTCTCCTGAAAGGGCGTGTGAGCGTTGACCGTAGTAGGGGCATCCTCGGCGAGAAAGGTGTCGCCGTAGCCGAGCGAATCGGCCTGCGCCCAAACGGCCGCGCTGAGCGCCGGGTCGCTGTCGGGGTCCCGGCGGAAGCGCGCGTCGTCGCCGCCCGCTTGATCGAGTGCGACCACGAAGGTGGGTGCGGCGCAGCGAGGCACATCCTGCGCCACGGTGCGCGCAAAGTGGCTGCTGCCCAGCCGCCCCTGCCAGCCGGGCAGGCCGTCATTGGCGTCGCCATCGAAGAAGGCCAGGCAGATAGTATGGCCCGTGGCGTTGACGTCAAGCGTGCGCGCCAGTTCCAGCAGTACGGCCACGCCTGAGGCGCCATTGTTTGCACCGGGAGCGGGGCTGGTTTGGTTGTCGGGATTAGGGTCACCGTCGGCGGCCAGGCGCGTGTCGTAGTGGGTGGTCAGAATGCCGACGGGGAAGCTTGTGGGGGCGGTGGCAGCGGGCGGCTGCTCAGGCGTGCGAATGGCAATCAGATTGCGGCCGTTGACGACCTGGCCGGCGGAGAACTGTTGAATCACAACATCCCAGCCGGCGCCGGTCAATTGCTCAATCAGCCAGCCGCCCATCTCGAGATTGCTCTGTGTGGCAGTCGACCGCGCGCCAAAGGCCATCTGCCGCCCGGCAGACTCAAGCGCACGGCTGCCGGCAAAGTCCTCGTCGGCCGCGTCGCGCGGGAATAGCCCCACTGCCAAATAGCCAAAGAAGAGCACAGCCAGCGCGAGTGCGCTTACCAGCGCAAGCTCAACACTGTAGCTGCGCACAAAGCGCGTCACGCGGTCGTTTCCCGGCGCTGGGCGCGGAAGAGCATGCGTACAGGTGTCCCCAGGAAGGGGAAGATCTCGCGCAGCCGGTTCTCCAGGTAGCGTTCGTAAGAGAAGTGGACGGTCTCCACGTCGTTGACGAAGACTGCGAAGGTGGGCGGAGCCACGCTGACTTGGGTGCCATAGTAGACGCGCAGCGGGCGGCCGTTCTTCACTGGGGGCGAGATGGCGTCGTAGGCCGCGCGCAGCATGTTGTTGAAGTCGCTCGTGGAGACGCGATGGTTGCGCGCTTCGGCCACTTCAAGCACGGTGGGCAGCACGCGATGCACGCGCTGTTTGGTGAGCGCACTGATGAAGAGCACCGGCACATAGCGCAGGAATTTGAGTTCTTCGCGCACAGTCTCGGCAAACTCGTTCATCGTGTTCTCGTCCTTCTCCACCGCATCCCACTTGTTGACGATGACCACGACGCTCTTCATCTTCTCGAGCACATAGCCCGCCACGTGGGCGTCTTGCGCCGTCACGCCGTCGGTGGCGTCAATCAGCAGCAGCGCCACATCGGCGCGGTCGATGGCCTGCATGGAACGCAGTACGCTGTACTTTTCAATGCCCGGCTCCACGCTGCCGCGCCGCCGAATACCTGCTGTGTCGATGACCGTGATGCGCTGGCCGTCGTAGACAAGCTCGGTGTCGATTGAGTCGCGCGTGGTGCCAGGGATGTCGCTCACGATGGCGCGCTCGCGGCCAAGCAGCGCGTTGAGCAGGCTGCTCTTCCCCACGTTGGGCCGCCCCACAATCGCGATCGAAATCGCATTCTCTTCGCTATCCTCATCCGGATATGCGGGCAGCGCCTTGACAAGCTCATCGAGCATGTCGCCGACGCCGTCGCCATGGTAGGCCGAGATGGGGAAAGGCTCGGAGAGCCCCAGGTTCCAGAAATCAACCGCGTCAAGGCGTGCGGTCTGGCTTTCAGCCTTGTTGACGGCCACGAAAATGGGCTTGTTGGTCAGCCGCAGCAGTTCCGCAATTTCCTGGTCGGCAGCGGTGACGCCTTCGCGCCCATCCACCACGAGGACGATCGCGTCGGACTCATCGAGCGCCACCTGCACCTGGTTGCGAATGTGGGCCAGGAAGAGGGCCGAGCCGGCCGAGCGATTCTCGGGCGACTTCGTGATCTCGTGTTCTGCCTCGAGTCCGCCGGTGTCAACGACAAGGAAGCCCACGCCATTCCAGAAGGACTCGCCGTAGATGCGGTCGCGGGTAGTGCCGGGTACATCTTCAACAATGGCCGTGCGGCGACCTGTCAGCCGATTGAAGAGGGTGGATTTCCCAACATTGGGGCGCCCAACCAGCGCGACAACGGGTTTGCGTTGCGCCATGGAACAATGTCTCCGTTAGGGGGTGGGCGTAATTGGCGGCTTTGGTGATTCCGCCGGCAGGGTGGTTGTGGCCGTGATGTTGGCCGTTAAGGTCGCGGGCAACGGCGCAAAGGTCGTGGCAGGCGGCGTGATTGTCAAGTTTGGCGCCGGGTCCAGGGTTTCCACTTTTAGCGGCGCGGGCGTCGTTGTCGGCGCAGCGCCGGCGCTGGCGTCGGGCAGCGCACTGGGTGGTATTGCATCCAGGGACGGTGTAGAGGCAGGCGTTTGCGCGGGCTCGGTCAAATCGACAGGCAGCGGCGCAATCACCACCTCTGTGGTTTCGGGGAGCACGCCTTCGGTGGCGATGCCATCGGGCAATACGACGCGCGGCTTCACAACGTGCGTACCGGGGAGCAATCCCGTAAGGTCGAGAATTACGAACATGTCGTCGGTATTGAGCGATTCGAGCAGCGGGATCGGGCCGCTCAGAATCACATCCACGGTTTCGGGTGAGACGGTGGCATCGAGGCCATTGCCCAGCCCTTGTACAATGGGGCGCACGTTGACGGTGGCGCCCCCTTCCACGGGCGAGATGCTCACCGCGGCCTGCACTGTGTTGCCGTCGAAGACCGTCACGCCCGCGGGAACCACCAGGTTCAGGCGGCGGCGTACTTCGGTGGTGGCGCCGTCAATTGAAAGCGGCTCCGTCTCAATGTAGCCGGGCACGGTGGCCAGCAGGTCGGCGGGCCCTTGCAGTACAACGGTGGATGGCTCGGTGCGCACGGTGCTCAAACGATAGCCAGGCGCAGGCTGGCCCACCAGATTTGTGCGCACGGCTACTTCCTTGCGGCCCGGCCACTGCTCCACAGGCACCACAACATTGGCAAAGGTAGTCGAAAGGCGCACGCCCTCCACCGGCTGGTTCTGCCGATTGGTCGGCTCCAACTCGACTGTGCGCTCAACCTGACTCTTGGCGTTGAGCAGGTAGACGGGTGCATAGACTTGATCCACAAGTTCCACTTGTGTGGCCGGGCCGCTGATGGTTACGGTTGGCGGCGTGACTATGGGACCCTGCCAATCATAGCCAAACGCGGGCGCATCGAGCACCTGCACGGCGACGGCCATCAGTTTGGTGACAAGGGGGTCCAGTTGGATGCGCAGGTTGGGCGGGCTCAATGTGAGCAAGGTGACGCGCGGGTCACTGACGACGACGGTTACCGGGAGGTCGTGGGTGCCCTCAGCGTAACCGGTGAGATCGACGGAAGCCGTGAAGTTGCCGACGGTGAGGTCAGTCCACGCGGAGCGCGGTGCGCGCATCGTCACGCGCACGTTCTGGCTTGCCAGATCCTGTACAGGCTGCAGCGTCGCGTCGAGACCGCGCACAGTGATTGGAATGCGTTCGGGGAACTCCTGCGTAATCAAGGGGTTCTCCTGGCTGACGGCAACGAGCCAGATGACGACGGCCAGCGCCACGGCCAGGAGGAGAGTGCCCAGTTGTCCGGCAATGCCACGCAAAGGGCGACGCGCCCCGCGTTGCGCCCCGCTTGTCGCCTCATTTTGTCCTGCTGTAACAATATCGCTCACGCAGCAAGTGTACCCGCGAATGGCGGAATCTTATGTTTCGCGCGCGTTGGCGGTGGCGGGGCGGTAGAACTCGGTGAGAATTTTGCGCAGCTGGCCCACGTCAACGCGCACAATGCGACCGTTGCGCGCCACCGAAATGTTGCCAGTCTCTTCGGAGACGACGAGCGACATGGCGTCGGTTTGCTCCGTAACGCCCACTGCGGCCCGATGGCGCGTGCCGACTTGCGGGTCGCCCAGATCCTGTGTGGCCAGCGGCAGCACGCAGCCAGCGGCCGTAATCTGCTCGCCGCGTAATATGACTGCGCCATCGTGCAGCGGTGTGTTGGGCCAAAAGATGGTGACCAGCAATTCGGCGCTTATTTCAGCGTCGAGGCGCACCCCGCGGTCAATAATCTCGCCCAGCCCCGTCACGCCCTCAAAGACGATGAGCGCGCCTGTGCGCCTGCGCGCCAACTGTTCGGTGGCCTGCGCAACTTCGTTCACAATCTGCTGCGAGATGGTGTCGTTGGTGCCGCGCCGCAGAAAGGCGGGGGCCGAACGGCCGAGTCGTTCGAGCGCGCGCCGCAATTCGGGCTGAAAGATGACTGGTATCGCGAACAGCAGCATGGGCGACGCCGTGCGCAGCAGCCAGTTGAAGGCGATCAGGTCAAAGGTTTGGCTAAGTACAAGGGTGACAAGCACAACCACAAGCACGCCGCGCACCAACTGCATGGCCTGCGTGCCCTGGAAGAGACGCAGCACCGCGAAGATGAGCAACGCAACCAACGCAATATCAAAGAGGTTGGATGGGTCGCGCAGGTTGCTTAGGTAGGCCAGAATTTCTGACACAGGCGGTGGGGCCTCGGCAAGAGAACGGCAACTGAAAACTGACGCTTGAAGGACAACTTCTGGTTGACTTGTGGACTGGTTGACTTGTGGACTGGTGGACTTGTGGAC
>CAYJNV010000322.1:0-4893 GCA_964370975.1 uncultured Caldilineaceae bacterium
ACGTGATTGACGAGCGGCTGCGGCTCGAGGATCTCTTTGCGGCGGCGGTCGGTTACGGCGCGCTGATGACGGGGTTGTTGGGGGATCGTTGAGGGTTGCGGATTAATGAGTTGTTGACTGGCCGACTGGTTGACTCGTTGACTGGTGGACTGGTTCATACACTCAAACCACGGGCTATGCTGCGGTCGCGCCTCGTGCTGCACAAATTGCAGGTCATGCCTCTGGCGTGACGACCATGATTGTTCCCATCGCCAGTTTGATGAGGACCAGGGAGATGCTTGCACCGCGCCCGCTCCTGCTGACCGGTCTTTTCTTGGCGCCTGCCGCAACGGGGTCTACAATGAAGGCAACCAGCGCCCACCAGGAAAGGAACTCCGCAGTGCCAACGAACCTCACAATCCAGGAGATCATCCCGCGCCTGATCTACCTGCGGCGCGAGCAGAATATCGAGATCACGCTCTTTGCGGCGTGCCCCAATTCCGCCGCCGTGCTCGAGGCCGCCGTGCTTGTGGCCGCGCGCAACGAGTGCCCCGTGCTCTTCGCCGCAACCCTCAACCAGGTGGACCGCGACGGCGGCTACACAGGCTGGACGCCCGCAGCGTTTGTGCGCGAAATTGAGCATTATCGCGCCAAATATGCGTGCACCAGCCCCCTCTACCCCTGCCTCGATCACGGCGGGCCGTGGCTAAAGGACAGCCACACGCGCGACCGCCTGGGCCTTGAAGAGAGCATGGAGGAGGTGCGCCAAAGCCTCACCGCCTGCCTCGAGGCTGGTTACGCTCTCCTGCACATTGACCCGACGGTCGACCGCACGCTGCCCGCCGACGCCCCCGTGCCCATCCCGCTGGTGGTGGACCGCACAGTGGCGCTCATCGAGCATGCCGAAGCCGAACGGATGCGTCTGGGGCTGCCGCCCGTGGCCTATGAGGTGGGCACCGAAGAGGTGCATGGCGGCCTCGTCGACATGGACAACTTCACCGCCTTCCTTGTGGGGCTGCGCACGGGCCTAGAGCGCGCCGGGCTGCTGGCGGCGTGGCCCTCCTTCATTGTGGGCAAGGTGGGCACCGACCTGCACACGAGTTACTTTGACCCTGAAAGCGCCCGCATTCTGCACGAAACGGTTGTCCCCTATGGCTCGCTCATCAAGGGGCATTACAGCGACTGGGTGGAGAATCCCGAGGATTACCCGGCTACGGGCATGGGCGGGGCCAATGTGGGGCCGGAGTTCACAGCGGCGGAGTACCTGGCGCTGGCCGAGTTGGCTATGCGCGAGCGCGATCTGCTGCGCGCCGACCCGTCAGTTCAGCCTGCACGCCTGATGGAAGCGTTGGAGAGCGCCGTGGAGCGCTCCAACCGCTGGCAGAAGTGGCTTCAGCCCGAGGAGAAGGGTTTGGCGTTTGCCGACCTCGCACCCGAGCGGCGCGCCTGGCTGGTGCAAACCGGAGCACGCTACATCTGGACCGACCGTGACGTGCTGGCCGAGCGCGAGCGCCTTTACGCCAACCTGCGCCCGGTAATGCCCGACGCCAACGCCTTCGTGGTCGAGCGCATTGCCCTCGCCATGGAGCGCTACATCACTTACTTCCATCTCTTCGGCTGCCTGCCGCTGCTGGAAACCAGGAACGAGTAATTGGTAACTGGTGAATTGGTAATTGGTGAGGGCCGGCCCTCACCAATTACCAATTCACCAATTGCCAATGATCAATAACAGATCACTAGATTTCACAGGATACTCCCATGTCTACGAGCCCCGATGTCATCTGCGTTGGCACCATGCTTGTCGAAATCATGCGCACCGGGCTTGACCAGCCCATGGACCGCCCCGGCCCCTTTGTCGGACCCTTCCCCAGCGGCGACACGAGCATCTATATTGACAGCGTGGCGCGGCTGGGGCGTGCTGCGGGCTTCATCGGCTGCGTGGGTGCGGACGACTTCGGCCAGTGCATGCTCGACCGCTTTGCGCGCGACGGAGTGGATGCGCGCGCTGTGCATGTGCTTGAGGGGCGCACGACGGGCGTCGCCTTCGTGGCCTACTTCACGGGTGGCAGCCGCAAGTTCGTTTACCACTGGCGCCACGCCGCGGCCGGGCAACTGGGGCCCGAGCACGTGGATGCGGACTATATCCAGGGCGCAAAGTGGCTGCACCTGACAGGTTGCACCATGGCCGCTTCCGAGTCCGGTCGGGATGCCTGCTACCGCGCCGCAAGTCTGCTACCACGCAACGCCCGCTTGAGTTTCGACGCCAACGTCCGCCCCGAATTGATGACCGTGGAGCAACTGCGCGCCATGCTGCAGCCGATTCTCGACCGCGCCGACCTCGTGCTGCCCAGCGTGGGCGAGGCAGCGATGCTCACGGGCGCCGCCAGCGACGAGGAGGGCTGCCGCTTGTGGGTGGCGCAGGGGAAGACGGTGGTGCTGAAGCTGGGGGCGGCAGGCTGCCGCATTTACCAGGGCGAGCGCATGCTCGACGTGCCCGGATTTGCCGTGGAGGAGGTGGACCCCACAGGCGCGGGCGATTCGTTTGGTGCGGCCTTCACGGTGGCCATGCTCGAGGGGATGGAGCTTGAAGCAGCGGGGCGCTTTGCCAACGCGGTGGGCGCGCTGGCCGTGACGAAGCAGGGCCCCATGGAGGGTGCGCCCACGCGTGCCGAGGTCGAGGCGTTCCTGGCGGCACAGGGGATTGATTGACTGGTGGACTGGTGGACTAGTGGACTGGTTGATAGGCACCCAATCAACCGGTCCACCAGTCAACCAGTCACCGCTATACCCTTCGCCGTGAGCAGATCGCGATAAAGCGCATCAATCTGCGCCACCATGCGCGTGTCGCTAAACTCGTCCACACGGGTGCGGCCCTCTGCGCCCATCTGCTGCGCCAGTGCGGGGTTCTGCAGCAATTGAAGCAGCATGCCCGCCAGCGCCTGCGGCTCGCCCGGTGGCGTGAGGATGCCGTTGACGCCCTGGCTCACGGCCTCGGCGGTGCCGTCGGCGGCGGTGGCCACAATCGGCAGCCCGGTGGCCATGGCCTGCGGCAGCACGCGCGGCAGCCCCTCCCACAGCGACGAGAGTGCGAAGATGTCGAAGGCGCTCATCAGTTCGGGCACGTCGCGCCGCAAGCCGGTCAGCACGAGGCGCTCACGCACGCCCAACTCGCTTGCCAGCGCCTCCACCTGTGGGCGCAAGTCGCCGTCACCCACCATAACGAACCAGACATCCGGCCGCGTCTGCGCAACCAGAGCCGCGGCGCGCACAAAGTCCAGCGGCGCCTTCTGTGCCGACAGGCGCGTGACTGTGCCCACCACCGGCGCGTCGAGGGGGATACCCCACGTGCGCCGTGTCTCGTCACGCCCCACGCGCGGATGGCCAAAGCGCTCCAGCTCAATGCCGCTGCGGATTACCACGTAGTCGGCGGGCGTGCCAATGCCATCGGCGAGCCCCTTTTCGATGTTCTGCGGCGAGACGACAATCAGCTTGTCGGTGATCAGCAGCGTCAGTTTCTCAAGAATCACATAGTAGGCGCGCACGAGGGGGTGCTGACGTTCGTGGTGACCCCACCCATGCACCGTGTGGACGATGACGGGCACGCCTGCCAGCCATGCGGCCCAGCGCCCCAGAATCCCTGCCTTGCTGCTGTGCGTGTGGACGACCGCATAGCCGCCGCGCCGCATGCGCCATGCCAGCCGCACCAGCGCCACAACATCCCTGATTGGGTTCACCTCACGCACGAGCGCCGGTTCGATGAAGAGAGGCGTGCCGCGTGCGCGTACGGCCTCAATCAGGCTGCCCTCGCTGCCGGTTTGGGGGCCGCAGAGCACATCCACGGCCCACGCGCCCTTGTCGAGCAGGGCGGCGGTGAGCATGGTGTTTTCCTGTGCCCCGCCGATGATCAGGCGGGTGATGGGGTGGAGGACGCGCAGGGGCATGGGCAGTTATGGTTCGCTGACATCTCTGTTGAGGCGGAAGCGGAATCTGAATTGCATCCGGCGTTGTCCGGCGGCTTACCATGCAGTCGGGCGCCGAATTGACCTTACGTACCCGACATGCGGCGTATGACAGGGCCAAGTAGTTGTACGGCCAGCCTTGCACTCCGGCCGTCGGATTGGCGCCACCACGCAAGCATGTATAAAGACAGGAGCGCGCGTATGCTCAAGTCGACAATGAGCGGCCGGTTGGTGTAGAGGCTGCCACCGCCCCTTTCGTCTTCATCGATATAGGCGCTGCTCAGGTACTCATTGGAGAGGAAAGCGAAGCAGTTGGGTCCGAGGCGAGCCTCCCAACGTGCGCAGGACGCGCGCAGGCTGCAATTGCCCAGCGTCATGCTCAACCGATAGGGATCCCAGAAAACCTCAAAGCTTTCCAGCACCTCCAGTGCGGCGCGAGAGGTCGCGAAGAACGAGCCGCGTACGCAATCGTGGAAAAACGAAACTGGTGGCTTCCAGTCGGCATGGGCAAATTGATCGGGCCTTTGCCTTGGATAGGGATAGCGCGCGCCAACGCGCCCGTTCCCCACGACACCATGGCCCGCGTCCAGGAGCGCAGTGCACGCCTCAAGAAAGCCCGCATCCTTAATCACAATGTCATCGTGCATGAAGACGATGGTGTCGTACGCACGCCAGATGCCGGTCTCCAGGAATTGCTGGTAGCAGCCCCAATCGTAGCCGATATTGGGCCGCACCAGAATCCGCTCTTTCCCCAGGCGATCGCGCAGATGTTGGGGAATCTCGTTTTCGGGCCGATGCGATACCACATACGTGTCGCAATCAGGCAGCGCGAGCAGCGTATCGAACAATTGCGGCCAGAAGTGCCAGCCGGTAACGCAAAATACAGTGCGGGTCATAGCCAGAAGTACCGTACTGCTTATGAAGAGCGCAACGTTTGTTTTGCAGTGCGCGGGTC
>CAYJNV010000323.1:0-3279 GCA_964370975.1 uncultured Caldilineaceae bacterium
TGGGTCACGCTCAAGGCGGGCAACCACGGCAGCGTGGATACACTGGCCCTGCTCATGCAACAGTAGAGACCCCCTCAACGCAAAGGCGCAATGGCACCAACTAAACGCAAAGGAAAAGCAATGCAATTCGCTTTTCCTTTGAATTTCTTTGCTGCCATTGCGCCTTTGCGTTGAGGCAGTTTTGCTATGTACTGTAGCTATGTGGCTATGAGCCGTTCTTGTGCCAGCGTGCGGCCGGCGTCGGTGAGAAGCAGCGCGCCGCTGTGCCGCCGCACGGTGCCCTTGCGCTCGGCGTAGCGCACCACCTGCTCGGCAAAGAGGGGTTGCCAGCGTATGTGCTCCACCAGATGCTCTACCCGGCTTTCGTCGGCGGCATCGGGGCCGTCTTCGTGCTGCATGAGGTGGATGGCCAGCATCACCTGCGCGAACTCCCATTTCTGACGCGCGTGGCGGCGCGTCCGCGCCACAATGCCCCGCTGCGGTGCGGCCAGGAAGACCGCAACGAAGACGACGCCTGTCATCGTGGCCATGGCGCCGGCGATGTTTGTATCCAGGATGCGTGCCAGCCAGTAGCCGCTCACCGCGCTGCCCACACCGATCGCGACGGCCAGCGCCATCATGCGCGGCAGGCGGTCGGTGAGCAGATAGGCAGCGGCGGCGGGCGTCACCATGAGCGCCACCACGAGGATGGAGCCCACAGCGTCAAACGCGCCCACGGCGGTAATGGAGACCAGCGCCATCAGCCCGTAGTGGATCAGCGCCGGCGAGAAGCCCATGGCCGCGGCAAGGCCCGCATCGAAGGTGGCCAGTTTCAGTTCCTTGTAGAAGAGGGCGATGAAGAGTGCGTTGATTACAAGAATGATGGTCATCACCACCAGCGCGCGCGGGGCGTCGATGCCCAGGAACTGGAGTCGATCGAAAGGCGCGAAGGCCAATTCTCCCAGCAGTACGGCATCGGCATCCAGGTGGACGCCGCGTGCATAGCGCGAAATCAAAATGACGGCAAGGCTGAAAAGTGCGGGGAAGACCAGCCCAATTGCCGCATCCTGCTTGACAAGGCGTGTGCGCCCCAGCAATTCCACGAGCGAAACCGTAAGCAGCCCCATGGCCGCCGCGCCCAGAATCAGCCAGGGCGAATCGAGCGCGCCCACGGCGAAGAACATGAGCACAATCCCCAGCAGCACGGTGTGGCTGATGGCATCGCTCATCATGGCCATCTGCCGCAGCACAAGGAAGACGCCGGGCAGCGCGCAGGCCGCGGCCACCACCGCGGCAATCAGTTGCAGTTCCACCTGGGTTACGCTCACGCTGCACCTCCCTGGGGCAGATGCAACCGACTCGCTGCCAGCACCCCGGCCGGCGTCAGCGCCCACAGATCGCCCCCGGCGGGCGCAACCAGCCCCTGGTCACTGAGAGACTCCAGTGCAGCGGCCAGTTCCTGGTCGTTTGCGCCAAAGACGCGCAGCGCCGCGACGGCGTGCGGGTGCGTGGGGTCGGGGTGTTGGGAGGCGAGCAGCGCCAGGTTGGCAAGCACCTGGTCGGTTTGCAGGCGACGGCGTGTGCGTTTTTGTTCCAGTGCGCGCCAGAGTACGCCGCGGTTGGGGGCAAAGAGCAGTGAGACGAGCACAATCGCACTCACCGCCAGCACAATCACCGGTCCGGTGGAGAGCCCGCTGCCCATGCTCGAGATGAGCGCACCGCTCACGCCGGCCAGTGCGCCAAAGACGGCTGCCAGCGCCACCATCACGCCCAGTTTGTTGGTCCACTGGCGGGCGGCCGCGGCGGGGGCCACCACCATTGCGCTCATCAGCACCACACCCACTGCCTGCAGGCCGATTACAATCGCAATCACCAGCAGGAAGGTGAGCAGCACCTCGAGCTTCTGCACGGGCAGCCCCTGCGTAGCGGCGTAGTCGCGGTCAAAGGCCAGCAGCTTGAACTCCTTCCAGAAGAGGAGCAGCAGCGCCAGCGCCACGCCGCCGAAGATGGACATGACAATCACGTCGCTTGCCAGCAGCGTGGCCGCCTGCCCAAAGAGGAACTTGTTGAGCCCCGCCTGGCGCGCATCTGGGTTGCGCTGCAACAGCGAGAGCAGCATCAGCCCGAAGCCAAAGAAGACGGAAAGCGTAATCCCCAGCGCGGCATCTTCCTTGATGCGTGTGTTGCGGGTGACGGCGAGGATAAGCAGCAACCCGGCCGTGCAGGCGATGGCCGCGCCAATCATGAGTGCGGCCGGCGTCTTTAGGCCGGTGAGCATGAAGGTAAGCACCACACCGGGCAGCGCCGCATGCGACATTGCATCGCCCAGCAGGCTCTGGCCGCGCAGCACGGCAAACGAGCCCAGCGCGCCGCTGAGAATGCCGAGGATGGCCGCCCCCAGCGCCACCATCCGCAGCGTGTAGTCGGAGAAGATCAACTCGAGACCGCCACTCATGTTGCGGCCACCTGCTCATTGAGTACGCTGTGCACCGTGGCGGCGGGCGGCGCAGCCGGCGCACCGCGGCTGAGGAAACCCACCTGGCCGCCGTAGGCCAGTCGCAGATTCTCGTCGGTGAAGACCTCTTCCACAGGGCCCCCTGCAATGCGCCGCACGTTGAGCAGCGTTACCCAGTCGAAATACTCGGGCACCGTCTGCAGATCATGGTGGACAACAACCACCGTCTTGCCCTCGGCACGCAACTGCTTGAGCAGGATCACGATCGCCCGTTCGGTCGTGGCATCCACCCCCTGGAAAGGCTCGTCCATGAAGTAGACTTGCGCATCCTGCACAAGCGCGCGTGCCAGAAAGGTGCGTTGCTGCTGCCCGCCAGAGAGCTGGTTGATCTGCCTGTGGGCGTAATCGACCATACCCACCTTGTGCAGCGCGTCGAGCGCCGCCTTCTTCTCGGCGCGGCCGGGGCGTTTGAACCAACCCAGCGAACCGAAGCGCCCCATGGTCACCACATCAAGCACGCTGGTGGGAAAATCCCAGTCGACGCTGCCGCGCTGGGGCACATAGGCGACCAGGTTGCGCTGCTCGGTATAGGGGCGACCGTAGATGAGCACCTGCCCAGCCGCCGCGGTGAGCAAACCCAGCGCAGCCTTGATGAGCGTCGTCTTGCCGGCGCCATTGGGGCCCACAATCGCCATGAGCGTCCCCGCGGGGACGGTGACATCCACATCCCACAATACTGGCTTTTCACCATAGGCCACGGTGAGGTCTGTGATCTCAATAGCCAATTCATTCGGGATTGATTGGTTCATACGTTTACCTCGGAACGGAAACGTTTGGTGCACGGA
>CAYJNV010000323.1:3379-4889 GCA_964370975.1 uncultured Caldilineaceae bacterium
CCCATGGCATCCGAAAAGAGGCTGCCGCCGATTTCCACCTGCCAGCCTTGTGCTTCCACGGCGGCCTGCAGCGCCTCAATGGTGCGCACGGGCACCGACGACTCGACAAAGATCGCAGGCACCTGATGCTCGGCAATGAAGATCGCCAGGTCGCGCACGTCCGAGGTGCCCGCTTCGGAGGCGGTGCTGATGCCCTGTAAGCCGCGCACAGTGAAGCCGTAGGTGCGGCCAAAATAGCTAAAGGCATCGTGCGCCGTAACAAGAATCCTGCGCTCGGCGGGCAGCGAGTCGGCCTGCGCCTGCACATAGGCATCAAGTTCGCGCAACTGATCCAGGTATGCATCAGCATTGGTGTTGTAGGCGTCGGCGCGCGCCGGATCAAGTTCAATCAGTCCGTCGCGCACCGCCTCGGCAGCAATTTGCCAAAGTTGGACGTCAAACCAGATATGCGGATCAAACTCGGTGGCGTCCTTGGCCCAGGGGATCAGGCGCGCCGGGTCGATGCCTTCGGTGACTGCAATCACGGGCTTGCGTTCGCCAATCTGCTCGAGGATGTCATCCATCTGCGCCTCAAGAAAGTGGCCGTTGTAGAGAATAATGTCGGCCTCGGCCAACCGCTCGACATCGCTCTCGCTGGCGACGAAGAGGTGCGGGTCCACTCCGGCGCCCATGAGCGCCTCGACGGAGACGGCGTCGCCGCCAATGTTGCGCGCAATGTCGGCAATTTGCCCGGTCGTGGTGACGACGCGCAAAGTGTCTTCAGCGTGCGGCGTGCCCGCGGCAGCATCGGCGCGGCCACCGCACGCAGCGAGCATGAGCATGGCCGGCAACACCGAGCCGAGCGCCGCCAGGCGCAGTGTGGAGAGTCCAGATAGGAATTTCATGCACAGTTCCTCGATAACAAATTAAATATTAGTGTAAACTAACTTAAATATATACGAAGGCGCGGAGTGTGTCAAGTGGGTAGTGCAGTGGCCGGGGCAATCATGAAACGCCATCGCGCGCAAACGTTAACCCACACGATACAGCGCGCGAACATGGCCGGGCTATTCTGCACATGAAAGGGATCGGAAAACGCCGCAAAACTCCGCATGCAAAGAGTGCGGGCGCAGCGCGCCGCGGCTCGGCTCTTCACCACTGAGGATGGACGCGCGGGCATGCGAAGATTGTCCGCCGGCCGATCCTCGCCAACAAAAAAGGAGCGCCGGTCGCTGACCGGCGCTCTTTTCAGTGGTTGGGTTGTCCGGGCTCTTCGGCCTTGCGCCGCCGCGACCGCAGCGCCGCGCGCCGGTCGGCAAGGAGGTCGTCGGGGTGCTCCAGCCCCACGGAAATGCGCAGCAGGCTGGGCGGGGCCACAGAGAAGACACCCTCCACCGAGTAGCGATGCTCAATCAGGCTTTCCACGCCGCCCAGGCTGGTGGCGCGGGTAAAGAGGCGCACGCGCTGCGAAGCGGCCAGCGCGGCTTCGGCTCCGCCGTGCAGCTCAATGGAAAGCATGCCGCCATAGAGC
>CAYJNV010000324.1:0-4808 GCA_964370975.1 uncultured Caldilineaceae bacterium
GTCTCCCGACGAGTGAGCGAGTATGAGCAGCATGCCGCACGCGGACAATCCAGCCGACGCCGAAGCCCTTGAGGTCATCCTCCTGGGGCTGGGCGGCGTGGGCCGTTCGCTGCTGCACCAAGTGCTGGGGCAGCGCGCCGCGGTAGCCGCACAATACGGCCTTGCTCTTAACGTGGTCGCACTGGCCGATTCGTCGGCGCTGCTGGCGGCGGCGGGCAGCCAACTGCTGCTGGATGAGGCTGCTCTGTGCAGCGCGCTGGAAGCCAAGGAGCGAGGCGCCAATCTCGCGTCGCTCGCGGCCGCACAGCCCGTGGCACAGCCAGAAAACGCGCTGCGCCTGCTCGCCAATCGCCTCAATCCACACACCGTTGTGGTCGATTGCACCGCCACCGATGCCACCATCCCCGCGCTGCTCATAGCCGTGGATGCGGGCTGCAAGGTGGTCCTCGCCAACAAGAAGCCCTTGACAGCGCAACAGGAGGTATACAACCGGCTCACCCGAGCCGGCGCCACGGGCGTTGACGCGCCGCTGGCGCTGGGTCGCGTGCGCTGGGAGACTACCTGCGGCGCGGGGCTGCCGGTCATCAGCACGCTCAACCGGCTGATGATGTGCGGCGACCCTGTGCACAAAATCGCCGGCGCCCTCAGCGGCACGCTAGGGTATGTGATGACCGGCCTGCAGGAGGGCCGCCCGCTAAGCGCCGTGGTGCGCGAGGCGCATCGCCTGGGCTACACCGAGCCGGACCCGCGCGATGATCTGGGCGGGCTGGACGTGGCCCGCAAGGCGCTCATTCTGGCGCGTGGCCTGGGCTGGCAGATGGAGCTTGCCGACATCGAGGTCGAGGGGCTCTACCCGCAGAAGATGGCCGACCTATCGGTCGCCGCCTTCCTGGATGCTCTGCCGCAACTTGACGCAGCCTATGCCGAACAGGTGCGCACCGCCGCCGCTCACGACAGCGTGCTGCGTTACGCCGCGGTGGTGGAAGAGGGCCGCTGTCGCGTAGGACCCACACTTGTGCCCGCAAGCAGCCCATTGGGGCGGCTGGCCGGCGCCGACAATCTGATCGAGTTCCACACACGCTGGTATGCACCCGCCCCGCTTGTCATCCAGGGGCGCGGGGCCGGCGCCGACGCAACCGCCGCCGGTGTGCTCAGCGACATTGTGGAGTTGGGCTTTATCCATTAAGTCAATCCGCCGCTGCGCCCGCGTGGTGCGCAAGCTGGCTTCCTGCAGGTGATGGAGTGTACAGAGATGGCATTCAACAAAATCAAGGTAGGCGTGCTGGGGGCCACAGGCGCCGTAGGCCAGCGCTTTGTGCAACTGCTTACGGGCCACCCCTGGTTTGAACTGACCGAGCTTTACGCTTCCGAGCGGAGTGCGGGCAAGCGCTACGCCGACGCGTGCAAGTGGAACCTGCGCGGTGACATGCCCGCGCACCTGCGCGAGGTGCGCGTGAAGGATTGCGTGCCGGGCGGCGATGTATCCATTGTCTTCAGCGCGCTGCCTTCCGAGACGGCGGGCGAAACCGAGGAGGCCTTTGCCGCAGCAGGCCACATTGTGTGCAGCAATGCGCGTAACCATCGTTATGACGCCGACGTGCCGCTGCTCATTCCCGAGGTGAACCCCGAGCACCTCAAGCTGATTGACGTGCAGAAGCGCAAGCGGGGCTGGACGGGCTACATTACGACCAACCCCAACTGCAGCACCACGCACATGGTCAGCGCACTGCACCCGCTGCACGAGCGCTTTGGCGTCACCAAGTGCTTCGTCGTCACAATGCAGGCTGTGAGCGGCGCGGGCTACCCGGGCGTGAGCAGCATGGACATCATGGACAATGTGGTGCCCTATATCAGCGGTGAAGAAGAGAAGATGGAGGTCAAGGAGCCGCACAAACTGCTGGGGCGCTTCAACGGCGAGGGGATTACCTACGCCGATTTGGTGGTGAGCGCCCACTGTAACCGCGTGCCCGTACGCAACGGCCACCTGATCGCCATGAGCGTTGAGTTTGCCGACAAGCCCAGCGAAGCGCAGATTGTAGAGGCATGGCGCGACTACAAGCCGCTGGCGCAGCAATTGGGCTTGCCCAGCGCGCCCCAGCCCGCCATCATCTATGACGAACGCGCCGACCGCCCGCAGCCCCGCCTCGATCGGCTGGCGGGCAGCGTGCCCGGTATGGCCACGGTTGTGGGCCGCCTGCGCCCTGACCCGCTCTTTCACTACAAGTTTCTGGCGCTGGGGCATAATACAATCCGTGGCGCAGCGGGGGGCAGCCTGCTCAACGCGGAGTTGTTGGTTGCGCAAGGTTACCTGGGTGTGGAGGCGCAATCCTGGGCGCGCCACCTGCAAATTGCCTGATCGGCGCGTGTACCGCGCACCGTTGCACCTGGATTGAGCTGTTCTGACACGACTGGTTGATGTTGTTTCCGCACTTCGTGCGTGCTGGAGAGGATTTTCGATGCAGAGTCTGCGTGCCGAACCCATGCCGTTGGAATCGTTTGCCACCCCGGCGATCTCGAATCACGGACGCGCCGCCCTATCCGATCTCTTTGACGATTGGGTTGTCTACCGCAATTTGGAGCCGCTGGACCGGCGCGTGCCCGGCTTCAAGAACGCGTCCTACCACATGGGCATCAGCGACGACCATATTCCGCGTAAGCAGGAGATTGCATACGCCAAGGCAGCCACATGGATCATCGAGAAGGCGCAGGGCGTGCGCGGCCAACGCCGAGCCACAGCCGAATTGCTCTTCCTGGGTGATACGCTCTTCAATGACGGGCGGGCTTTTGTCAACATGGCCGCCGTCACCTCCTGGCGTGGCGCATGTTTCATCGGCGCCGACCGCATCGAGCACGAACCCGCCTTCAGCATGGAGGAAAACGGGCTCATCTACAACGCCAATCGCTGGGCCGCGCTGGCCCCGTGGCTTGCAGGTGTGACCGCGAGCGGACTGCACCTGGATGAGCGCACAGCTGTCGTTGTCGACATCGACAAGACGGCGCTGGGGGCCAAGGGGCGCAACGATCATGTCATTGACCGTGCGCGCCTCGAAGGCATCTTCCGCACAATGACTGCTGTGCTGGGCGAGGAGGGCTTCAAGAAACCGCTCTTCATCGAGCACTACAATGAGCTCAACCGCGCCAAATACCACTTTCTCACCGCCGACAACCAGGATTACCTCACCTACATCTGCCTTGTGCTCAACACCGGCATGGTGAGCTTCAACGAGCTGATGGCCGAAGTTGAGAGCAGCAGTATGGAGAACTTCGACCAGTTCATCCGCTGGGTTGACAGCCGCATGATGATCAATGACTCGGGCAGTGAAACGCTGCTTGAGGTGCACGAAGCGGTGCTGAGCAGCGTGCGCGCCGGCGACCCCACGCCCTTCAAGCGCTTCCGCCGCCAGGAGTTTGTCTGCACGGTGGAGCATATGGGCTGCATGGCGGACGACGTCCCCGTGCAGGAACTGCTGAACAACGAGATTGCGTTGACCGAGGAAGTATGGCAGGTGGCGGCGTGGCTCAAGAAGCGCGGCTGCTTCCTGCTTTGCCTGAGCGACAAGCCCGACGAGGCGTCGGCCCCCAGCAAAGGCTTCACCGCCGACTATCCGCCCATTCACCGCGCCTCAACCCACCGCGTGGGTGTTGATTTGAGCGAGGCGCTGGACGCGATTGCGTAATATAGCAACGACTCAACGCAAAGCCGCAGAGGACGCAAAGAAGCGCAAAGAAGGAGCAAACGCAGCGTAGCGCAATAACAAGTTGACGCTTTTTGCCTTGTGTTTCTTTGCATCAATTGCGACTTTGCGTTGAGTTCTTCACTTTTGGACTTTGGAAGCCTCGCTTCGGTGCGCAGCGCAAATCGGCGCGACAATGGAGTACGCGCAAGAAGCAGGCAGTGCGGCGCGGCCGCCTCGTTGCGGTACTTGAGGACAACCAACAAGCAATGTCAAACGAACCACCCAAGAAAACACCCAACCCGACGCCCAACCGGCCCCCAAAGCCCGGCGACAAGGATCCCAGTGGCAACATGGGCGGCTTCTTTAGCCGCACCTGGTTCTGGATGATTCTCGCTGTGGCTGTGCTTTTTGGCTCGCGCTTTCTCTTTGGCGGCCAGGTCGAGACGACCGGCATGATCGGTCTGGACGAAGTCGCCAGCATGGTCAAGCAGGATCAGGTGGACGAGATTGTCGTGCAGGGAGAAGCGATTATCATCGACCCGAAGGCGGGTCAAACGGTGCGCAGCCGCAAGGAAGGCACCGAGAGCCTTGTAGCCACGTTGGGTCGCATGGGTGTGCCGCAGGAAAAGCTTGATTCGCTGCCCATCCGCGTGGAGAACGCGCCCAACTCGAGCGCCATCCTGAGTTGGGTGCTCATGCTGCTGCCGATGATTCTCATCTTCGGCTTCTTCATGTTCATTATGCGCTCGGCGGGCGGAGGCGGGCAGAACCGCGCCATGCAGTTCGGGCGCAGCCGCGCGCGCAAGCTCGACACGGCCGACCGCCCGTCGATAACCTTCAGCGATGTCGCGGGTTCGGACGAGGCCAAACAGGAGCTTGAGGAGGTGGTTGAATTCCTCAAGGAGCCACAGAAGTTCGCGGCGCTGGGTGCGCGCATCCCCAAGGGTGTGCTCATGGTAGGCGCGCCGGGTACAGGCAAAACGCTGCTCGCCAAGGCCGTGGCCGGTGAGGCAGGGGTTCCCTTCTTCAGCAGTTCCGGCTCTGAATTTGTGGAGATGTTTGTGGGCGTGGGCGCCAGCCGCGTGCGCGACCTCTTTGAGCAGGCCAAGAAGAATTCGCCCTGCATCATCT
>CAYJNV010000325.1:0-4749 GCA_964370975.1 uncultured Caldilineaceae bacterium
TCTTGGCGGCTGTACTTTTCCTGGCCGTCGCACTCTTGCTTGCGGCCTTGGCCGGCGTGCTGACCTTCGCTGCGGGTTTGCGCGTGCTGCGTGCGGGTGCATCACCGCGTGCTGCCCTGCGCTCGGCTGCGGCAACCAGCAGCGCCAGCGCCTCGTCCAAAGTCACATCGTCAAGGCTTACCTCTTTGGGCACGTTGGCGTAGAGCTTGCCGTGCTTAACGTAGGGGCCAAAGCGCCCCACGCCAGCCTGCACCTGCCCTCCTTCGGGGTGATCGCCGATTTCGCGCAACCCGGCACGCCCCCCGCGTCCGCCGCCGCCCGTTGCCTTGTCGGCCAGCAATGCCAGGGCGCGGTCAAGCTCAATCGTCAGCACGTCATCCGGCTCGCGCACATTGGCGTAGGTGCGGTTGTGCACCACATACGGGCCCAGGCGGCCCACGCCGGCCAGGACAGCTTCACCGCTCTCAGGATGTTCACCCAGCGTGCGCGGCAGGCTCAGCAATTTCAGTGCCACCTCGAGCGTTACGTCGTCGGGGTTCATGCCGCGCAGCAGGCTGGCGCGGGGCGGCTTGGGCTTCCCCTTTTCGGGGTCATCGCCGCGCTGCACATAGGGGCCAAAGCGCCCGGTGCGCAGCGTAATCTCCTGCTCGTCGTCGGGGTCCACACCCAGTTTGCGCGGTCCTTCGCTCTTCTGCGTGAAGAGCAGCTCGGCCATTTCGGCCGTCAGGTCGGCGGGTGCAAGGTCGGGCGGAAGGCTGGCGCGCACGATGCTCTCGCTGCTGTCACCGTTGTGCGTGCGTGTGAGGTAGGGGCCGAACTGGCCAATACGCACCTCGCCGGGGAAGTCATCGCCCAGGCGCACAGCGCTGACGAGACGCGGGTCGATGGCGCTTTCCTTTTCGCGCACCTGCGCCGCCAACCCGTCCTCGCCCAGGAAGAATTGGTTGAGGTAGGCCAGCCAGGCAGTGTCGCCATTGGCTATGTCATCGAGCGTCTGCTCCATGTTGGCAGTGAAGTTGAGGTCCACTAATTCGGTGAAGTGATCTTCCAGCAGTTGTGTCACGGCAAAGGCTGTGAAGGTGGGCACCAGCTCCTTGCGCTGCTTGAAGGTGTAGCCCCGTTGCAGAATTGTGTCGATAATCGACGCGTAGGTGCTGGGGCGGCCAATGCCCTCGGCCTCGAGTGCCTTGACGAGTGTTGCCTCTGTGTAGCGCGCAGGTGGCTTCGTTTCGTGGCCGGCTGCATTGAGCGCCAGCAGCGCGACGATCTCCTCGATCGAAAGTTCGGGCAAGGGTGAATCCTGGTTTTCGAGGGCAGCGTCGGGGTCATCGCTCCCTTCCACATAGGCGCGGAAGTAGCCCGCAAAGAGCACCGTGCGCCCTGACGCGCGAAAGAGCGCATCCTCAACGCCAATCGTGGCCGTCGTGAGCTTGAGGCGCGCGTTGGCCATCTGCGTGGCAACGGTGCGCTTCCAAACGAGCTCGTACAGCGCGCGCTCGCGCCCCTGGAGCGGCAACTGGTCGGCCGGGCGCATCTGATCACCTGCCGGTCGAATCGCCTCGTGGGCTTCCTGGGCGTTCTTGGTCTTGGCGCTGTAGCGGCGGGGCTGCGGGTGCAGGTACTGTTCGCCATACAGCTCGCGTACGCGCATGCGCGCCGCGTCCACCGCTTGCTTGCTCAGGTTCACCGAGTCGGTACGCATGTAGGTGATGTAGCCATTCTCGTAGAGACTCTGTGCAATGCGCATCGTCTCCTTGGCGCTGAGGCCAAGCTTGCGGTTGGCCTCCTGCTGCAGCGTGCTGGTGGTGAAGGGCGGGCCCGGCGAGCGCGTCTGCTCCTTCTCCTCAAGCTCCTGGACGCGCCATGTGCCCTTCTCAAGGCGGGCGGCCAACGCGTTGGCTTCCACCTCGTTGAGCAGCAGCACGGACTTGCTGTTTGCCACCTGGCCGGTGCTTTCGTCAAAGTCGCGGCCGGTGGCCACACGCTTGCCGCCTACGGCGTAGAGTGTCGCTTGAAAATGGTGACTAGCGCGATCGGGTTGCTTGGTGAGGTTGGCCGTCAGATCCCAGTAGGCGCCTTTATGAAATGCACGGCGGTCACGCTCGCGCAATACAAGCAGGCGCACGGCCACGCTCTGTACGCGCCCGGCCGACAGTTTGGGTGCGATCTTCTTCCAAAGCAGCGGCGAGACGGTGTAGCCCACGAGGCGATCAAGAATGCGGCGCGTCTCTTGCGCGTGGACAAGATCCTGGTCAATTGTGCGCATGTCGCGCAACGATGCCTGGATTGCCTCACGCGTGATTTCGTGGAAGACCATGCGCCGCACCGGCACGGTAGGCTTGAGCACCTCCTGCAGGTGCCAACCAATGCTTTCGCCCTCGCGGTCCTCGTCGGTGGCCAGAATCAACTCATCGGCATTGGCCAATTGCGCCTTGAGGGCCGTCACCAGCTTCTTCTTGGAGGCGGGGACCACGTAGAGCGGCTCGAAGTCATTCTCCACATTCACGCCCAGGCGCGCCCAGGACGCTCCTTTGGCGCGCGCCGGTATCTCGGCGGCGGAGGCAGGCAAGTCGCGCACGTGGCCCATGCTGGCTTCAACGTGGTAGCCCGCAGGCAGAAAGCCGCGAATGGTTTTGGCCTTGGTGGGGGATTCTACAATGACAAGTTTGGTCATAGTTAAGAAGAGTCTCGATTTTGATAGCGCAATGGCGCACGTGTGGCGCATATGTGTGCCGACAAGTGCATGGGCAGAAGATTTGGCGGCGGCAAATGCTTGTGCTGCCGGGCCTTATAGCCGTTTCAGCAAGATTGCAGATGCGTCTGCGCCGAGGGCATCGCAGTGGGAGGGCGCAAGGGCAAGCGTGGGCAATTCTAGCCCACAGCGGCGGTCCTGCCCAAAAAGCCGGGACGCACATTGACGCGAGCGCGCCCTTCGACTATGCTCGCATGCATGATCAAACAGCCGCGCGCGCTTGTTGTCTGCCTGCTCCTCTCCTTGTTTGCCGGCCTGGCGCCGGTCGCCGCACGCGCGCAATCTGCCGCGCCCGAGACGCTTCCTGTCAGCGTCACAAGCCGCGCCATCACGCGCCCCGCCACATGCAGCGACGGCTTCATTGCCCACGACCTAGACCATACGACCGCCACCAACGACGGCCTCATCCAGATGTTTGAGGCAAACGGCTCCGGTCTGGCCGCCGGCGATCTCGATGGTGACGGCGATCTTGACCTGGTGCTGGGCAACCTGGATGCGCCCAATACCATTCTCTGGAACGAGGGACGTGACGCCGCAGGCGCGCCTGCCTTCCGCACCGAGCACTTGGGTGACGAGAACACGCGCGCCATTACGCTGGTGGACATAGATGCCGATGGCGCACTTGACATGGTGCTTACGCGCAATACAGGAGCGCTGGCCTATTGGCGCAATACGGGCCCCGACGCCGCCGGCCACACAGCATTCAAGCGCGTCATTCTCCCCGGCGTGGGCAGGCCGGCCTACAGCATGGCGTGGGGCGACCTGGACCAGGATGGTGACCTTGACCTCGTGACCTCCACCTACGACGCGGGCATGCTCACCGACTTGGGCAACGAATACCTGTTGAGCAACAACGGCGGCGTCTTTGTCTACACCAACAACCTGGGGCGCTTCCGTCCGCAGCAACTCGCCAACGAGGCGCAGGGACTGGCGACTTTTCTATTCGACGCCGACCGCGATGGCAGGCTGGACATCGTGGTGGGCAACGACTTCAACGTGCCCGACATGGCATGGCGCAATACACCTGCCGGCTGGGTATTGGAGAAGCCCTTCGCCGCCACGCCCCACAGCACAATGAGCATCGAAGCGGGCGACATACACAACGACGGTCGCCCTGAACTCATGGCCACGGACATGAAGCCTTATGCCCCCGCAGACCCCGCCGTGGCCGTCGCGTGGGCCCCACTGATGGCGGGCATGCTGCCCATGGTGATGGCGCCCAATGATATCCAGATGATGGAGAATGTGCTGCTTGTGCGCGACGACTCGGACATGTACTACAACGTGAGCGAGGCGGTGGGCGTGGATGCGACAGGCTGGTCGTGGTCGGCGCGTTTCGGCGATCTCGATTTGGATGGCGCGCTCGATCTCTATGTGGTCAACGGCTTCATCGAGGAGCGGCTGCTGAGCCACCTGCCCAGCCACGAACTGGTGGAAGCGAACCAGGCCTTCCGCAACGACGGCATGGGCGTCTTTGTGGAGATGCCGGCGTGGGGGCTGGGCAGCACGCGCAGCGGTCGCAGCATGCTGATGGCCGACATGGACGGCGACGGGGACCTCGACATCGTTGTCAACAACGTGCGCGCATCGGCGCAGTACTTCGAGAATGACCTTTGCACCGAAGGGGCCGCGCTCGAATTCGCGCTGCAGATGCCCGGCGTGCAGAACCGCAACGCCATCGGCGCGCAGGTGATTCTTAAAACCAGCGCCGGAACCATGGTGCGCGACGTGCGCGTCACGAGCGCTTACCTGACGGCCGAGCCGCCCATCGTGCACTTCGGCCTCGCGCCCGGCACGGAAGTCCGCAGCGCCACGGTTATCTGGCCCGACGGCGCGCGATCCACCCTGCCCCTGCCCGCGCTCAACAGTTTCATCACCGTCACGCGCGAACAGTAAAGGCAACAAAGGAAAACCGACACAGAGGTCACAGAGGAGACAGAGAAACACAGAGAACAGCAACAACAGGCTGTTTGCCTCGTTGTTGCTGTTCTCTGTGT
>CAYJNV010000326.1:0-4738 GCA_964370975.1 uncultured Caldilineaceae bacterium
ACGCAAAGTAGGGGATCGCCGTGAGCGGCACTTTGTGCACATCCGCATCACCTGCGTCGCCATGAAGTGTCCGATATAGCCCGCCATCCCAAACTGCGTCACGCATGACGCCTCCGACCCCGATACCGACGCCGCCCTCCAGCGTCTGCAAAGGAATGAAGGTGAACGGCTCCAGGGTGTCCACCTGCACCGTCCCCAGGTCAACATCAGTGGGCTGGTCATGCGACTCGAAACAGTAGACAAGCGGGCCGGACTCGAGGGCTACGCAGCCGCGCACCGCATCTACCTGCGGATTCGGCGCCTTCCAGCCAACGAAACCCGTCATGTCCATTTCGAGTTCATCACCTGCCTGCCAAGCCCGTTCTATGGTTATGTACCCCATCGCATCACGCTCGGTGACCACGTCTGCACCGTTGATGGCTACGACAGAAACCACCGCCCACGACGGAACGCGCAGCGCCAGGCTCCAGGGCGCGGCGGGGCAGGCTCCCACGCGCACCGACACATTGCCGCGCCACGGCAGATCGCTCTGCATGGTTAGAGCCACCTCGCCCACAGGCAACGCGATGCGCAGGTCGGCATCGGCGTACTGGTGAAGCTGGATCGCGTTGTCGCGCGTTGTCGCCAGATAGTGCTGCAGGCTGGCGTAAAGCCGCATGACGTTGGGCGGGCAGCAGGCGCAGCTATGCCACGCCGGACGCATGGGCTCGTCTCCCCCTTCGCCCTCCGGCCCCGAGCGCACATAGCGCCCGCCGCGCACCTGCAGCGGGTTCACGTAGAGGTAGCTCGCGCCATCCATGCCGGGGCTGGGCAGCACGCCGTTGTAGAGCGTGCGCTCAAAAAGGTCGGCGTACTTGCTGTCGCCCGTCAACAGGAGCAGCCGCCAGTTCCACATCAGGCTGGCAATGGCAGCACAGGTTTCGCAGTAGCAGGTGTCCGACGGGAGTTCATAAGGGCCACCGAAAGACTCGCCGTCAAAGCGCGAGCCAAGGCCACCTGTGATGTACATCTTCGTCTCGGTCATGTCCGCCCACAGCCTGTGCATCGCGTCGATCAGCGCCTGCTCGCCAGTCTCCATGTAAAGGTCGGTCGCGCCGGTTGTCAGGTAGATTTGGCGCACGGCGTGGCCGGCCACCTCGGTGGCATCGCGCACAGGCACATGGTCCTGCTGGTAGATGGCGCCGTAGCCGGCATGGCCGCGCATCTTGTTGCGCCCGCGCCTGTCGATGAAGATCTGCGCCAGCTCGAGATGGCGCGGGTCACGCGTGGTGCGGTAGAGCTCGACGAGCGCCATCTCAATTTCCGGATGGCCGCAGGTTTCATCGCGCTTGCCGGGCCCAAAGAGGTCGAAGATGTGATCAACGAGGCGCAACGCGACGCGCATGAGGCGCTCGTCGCCGACAGCACGCTGGAATGCCACAGCAGCCTGGATGAGGTGACCGGCGCAGTACAACTCGTGGCCATGGTCCAGGTCCGTCCAGCGCGCCTCGGGTTTGGCAATCTGAAAGTAGCTGTCCAGATAGCCGTCCGGCTGCTGCGCGCCCTCAATCAGCATGATGGCTGTGTCGACCATCGCTTGCAGGCCGGCGTCGGCTGCGCGTCCCAGCTCCCAGGCGGCGGCCTCAAGCCACTTGTGGACATCGGAATCGGCGAACCAGAAGCCGGCGAACTCCCCCGTTTCCTGCCCGCCAGCAATGCGCAGGTTGCGCAGCGCGTGCGTCGCCTCGAGCATGGCGTAGCCGTGGGGAATGCTGATTGTGCGGTTTGTCTGTTGCTGTCCGCCCCAGAAGCCGCCGTTGATCCTCGCACTTTGCAGCGGCAGCGTGCGCAGCAGGCTCTGTGGTGAGCGGCTGTTGTCGACCGGCCCCGCGCCGGGTGTGAACGTGCTCATTGTCTCTCGTTTCATGCCGGCTTGTTAGGATAGCCGGTGCTGTGGCGCGTTTACGGTTTTTCCTGGCTGGGGAGCGACGGCCAGCCTTCGTCATCCCACGCAATGGACTCAATCCGCAACTTGAATGCGCCTGTGTTCTTGTGGTACGCGTGGTAAACAATCCAGTCGATGCCATCACCCTGCGGGCCGTCGTCATTCATCAGCAGGCCATTGTGGCCCGGCCCCACCCATGTGCCATAATCCGAGAGGATGCGCGTGCCGCCCCCCTCGAGCATGGGCACACCGTCGCGGTCCACATAGGGGCCGGTGATCGTGTCGCTGCGCCCCACGCGCACGTTGTAGGTGCTGGCCGCGCCCATGCAGCAGTGGTCGTAGGATGCGAAGAGATACCACATGCCGTCATGCTGCACAATAAAGGCACCCTCGAGCGAATCGTCGCCGTCGCGTTCGCGTGTACGCTGGGCGATGTGATAGGTGGTGTCGTCGCTCGCAAGCAGCATGCCGGTGGCGGCATCCAGCCGGCGCATGTAGAGACCCTGCCAGTAGGAGCCCCAGACGAGCCAGGGATCGCCCTTCTCATCCAACACCACGTTCGGGTCAATCGCATTCCACGCGTCGCCAGTTTGCGACTGGAGTACGATGCCCTCGTCGACCCAGGCATATTCCGGGCTGTCAGGATTCAACGTGTTGTTTGTCGCCAGGCCAATCGCCGAGTTCTGCGAGCCCATGGAGGAGACGGCGTAGTAAACATGCCACCTGTCATTGAAGAAGGAGATGTCGGGCGCCCAAAAGTCGATAAAGTCACGGTTCACGCCCTGCGCCCACGCAGGGTTCTTCTCGAAGATGCGCCCCGACCACTCCCAATTCACCAGATCGGGCGACATGAGGATGACCCCACGCGCGCCGCTGTGGAAGAGGTAGTACATATCGCCGTCGTGCGCCAGCACAGGGTCGTGTACGCGTTGAATGAAGCCCTGCGGCTCCAGCAGGACCGCAGCGGGGCGCTCTGCTTCAGTTGAAGTAACCGTAGTCGGCGGCGCTACGCCAACGTCCTGGCTGACGCCCCCGAAAAGGAGCAGCGCCAGCAGCCCCGCCAGCCAGTACCAATTGCGCATGCGGCTACCCCTCAATCAAGTCGAGTACACCTGCAAAGAGCGCTCGCGCTACGGCATTGGCCGCGAGCGTGTCGGCGTTTAGTTTGAAGGTGGTGATTGCCACGCGTCCCCTGCCATAGGGCATGACCACAAGCAGCGAGGCCACCTTGTGCACCCATCCTACGGCCAGGCCTGCCCAACTGTGTTCGCGCTGCAACCATGGCTGCGGCGTAATCAGCACCGAGTCGGGCATGATCGGGGCCCACTCCATCTCGAGGATTGGACTGCCGGGCAGCGCTGCCAGCGGCCCCTGCTTGCGCACCCACGCAAAGGAGGTGGCCCAGTCTCCCTGCCACGATGTACCCTCGCGGGGGGCAATGCCGCCTGAGGGCAGTTGCACTGCGCCCGCGGCGCGGCTGGCAACCGCGTCGGTAATCAGCAGCAGGCGTGCGCCCTGCTGCACCAGTGTCTCGAGCGCCTGCGTGTAGGTGTGCGCAACGAGGATTTCGTCGTTTGCGCCACCCTCGGCGCCCTCGCTCACCATATAACCTAGCCCGCGCAGCGACGCGGCCAGCGGTGCATCATCCACAATGCGCAATTGCGCACGAGCCACGAGTTGTGATACGCACGCAATCTCCACCTGGTTCGTGGCAATCACATTGCCTGCACCGTCGCGCCAATCGGCCGTCAGCGTTACCATGCCCGGCTCGGCAAGGGTGATTGCGATCACACCGCTTGGGGCGGTGGCAGTGCCTTCCTGTGAGCCTGCACGCCAGAGCACGCTGCCTTGAGCGGCCTGGCCGTCAATCCCCTTTGTCTCCACAGCAATTTCGACCACGCTGCCCGGGTTGCCGCTCCATACCTTCGGGCGCAGCACCACCACAGCGTCCTGGTTAATCTGCTTGAAGATGGGGTCCAATCCGTGCTTGACATCGCGCTGCATGGTCAGCAGCCCGTTGCACTCCCAGTGCACATCCGACAGTTCGGTGACGATGTAGCCGCCCACAGAATCGTGCAGGCGCATGGTGCTGATTTCGTAGTGAAGGCTGCGCGCCATGTGCGCCTGCGAATCGCGTGCGAAGTCGGCGTAGAAGTCATAGAGTTTGGAGAGGCCGCACGCGGCGTATCGGTTTTCCACGCCGTGGGGATAGACAATGCCATCACCCCAGTTGTGACCGTTCTCCATCCACCAAGCCTCCTTGCCCTGCTCCAGAATGGTGGCTGGGTCGGGCAGGCCCCAATTGCCGAACTCTGAGACGATCAGGGGCAGGTCAGCGCGACGGTGCTGGGTGAAGTCGCTATGCCATGCCCAGTCGGCGCGGCCCGCAAAATCGGCTACCCACGCGTCCCACTCCGTGGCGTGGTCGGGGATGGCGCGATACATGTGGAAGTCGTCCAGGTCGCCGGCGACGTGCATATTGTCGCAGCAGGCGGAGTTGTCCACAATCAGGCGTGTGGGGTCCAGCGCCTTGGCCTCGAAGTAGAAGTTGGCCAGCCACTGACGGTGTTCCGGGTTGCGCCGCAGGTCGGTGCCCCAGTTCTCGTTGATGAGCGTCCACGCGAATATCGAGGGATGGTTGCCGTCGCGCTCGAGCATCGCACGCAGCGTCGCTTTGGCGCGCGCCGAGGACGCGTCGGTGAGGAGTGCGTGGTTGGGAATTTCTGTCCAGATCAACATGCCCAGTCGATCGGCCACGTCGTAGTAGGCGGGGTCCTCCACCTTGATGTGGATGCGCATGCAGTTGAAGCCGAG
>CAYJNV010000327.1:0-4736 GCA_964370975.1 uncultured Caldilineaceae bacterium
GCTCAAGCGCCTCGATACGCCCTCAAGTCAGTTGCGCGGCGGGCTGGCACGCCTGGCCGCCCTCCTCCCGCCCGACGAGGCCGCACCTGCATTGCGCCGCTATGTGGGCGACCGCCGCAATCCCCCCACGGCGCGCACCACCGCAGCCATGATCCTCGACCGCTTTCTGGGTGACCCCGCGCCCCCCGCCCTCACCGCCGACCTGCGCGAGAGCGACGATGCCGCCTTCCAGAGCCTGGCCGAGGCCGTGAATGACGCACGCACCAATCCCCACGTGCTGCTTGAGTACGTAACGCAAATGCAGCCCTACGGCGAGGAAATCGCACTGCTGGTGCTCCATCACCTTGACCGTTTGGCCGCCGACGATCGCGCCCCGCTGCTTCGCCTCATGGCGCAGGACGAACGTCCGGTGGTGGCGCGTGCGGCGCTGGGGCGGCTCGATGCGCTGGCTTCAAGCGGCAGCGCGCCGGCGGCGTATGCGCTCTACACGCTGCAGTGGGCCACCAATTCCGACATTGCCGCGCTGGCTGAGCGCGCCCACCGCAAGCTGCATTTTCGCGGCGGCGGCTTTCGCCCCGCGGAGAGTGCCGAGGCCACCGCCACGCGCGCGCTGCTCGCCCCCGCCGAAATCTCCGGCGCACAGTGGCTGCTGCTCGCGCTGCCCGCCGATCCGCATCTGCCCGCCAGCAGACCGCTGCTCGCCGGCTTTCACCTGCACATGGATTACGGCGTTCTCGACAGCTTCTTCGGCGAAGCGGGCGCAACACTGCCACCGCCCGCCCCGCTGGGCGGCGAAGTCGCGCTCCCCTCCGAGGCGGGCGATCGTCTCTACCTGGAGATAGGCTTCGACCTGGGGCGCTTTCTCTTGCGGCGTGCGCTTGCCGTCCACGGCGAAGGCAAGGCGAAGATCCCGCTGCGTGGCGAGTATTTGCTGCACCACGACCGCATCTGGCAGTTTGCGCCGCCCGTCGCCCAGGCGGCGGCCGCCGCGCTGCTTGACTCGACAAATGTCACCCCACTTGCCGATGGCGACGTGCCCGCCGTGGCTGCGGCGCTGGAAGCCGAGCCGTGCATGGCCGAGTGGCTCATCCCCGCTCGCCCGCTGCAGAAAACCCTCGCACAGATGGCGGCGGGCCCCGCCGAGGCGCTGCTTGCGCGCATGACGCACGAGGCGCTGGAGACGATTGACACTAGTGCAGCGGGCCCTACGGTGCGTCGCAACCTGGACAACGGGATGCGCCTGCAGGCTGTGTGGCTCAACGCAGCAGGCCGCGCCCACATCGCCGAAGAGACGGTGCGCCTTGCCCGCACCCTTGCCAACTGGCCGCTGGTCGATAACCCGCTGCTCTTTGCCGCCCTGCGCCGCGGCCTGGAACAGCAGCGCAAGCCCCGCAATCTCGGTGCACGAAAATAGGCCAGACACCATGCACACAACCATGCCCGCCGATTTCGCCGCGCTCTGGGCTACCGATCGCGACGCGCAAAACCGGGCTTTTTACAACATCCTCGCCGCTAGCGACGAGCCTGTGCCCTGGGCCTACGACGTTTGGGACGAGGTGGTGGCGCAGCTTGGGCACAAGGACAACCACAATCGCGCCATCGCCGCCCAACTCCTCTGCAACCTGGCCAAGAGTGACCCCGACCAGCGCATGCAGGCCGCTTTCCCGGCGCTTCTCGCTGTGACGCGGGACGCACGCTTTGTCACCGCGCGCCACGCGCTTCAGTCGCTCTGGAAGGTGGGCGCGGCGAGTGAAAGCGGCAAGGCGTTGGTGCTGGATGGGCTGGAGCGAAGTTTTGTGGAATGCCAAAGCGAGAAGAACTGTACACTCATCCGCTACGACATCATGCAGAGCCTGCGCAACGTCTACGACGCGGTGAGCGGCGAGCCCCTCAGGGCCAAGGCGCTGGCGCTCATTGAATTTGAGCCGGATCCCAGGTATCGCAAGAAGTACGCGGGCGTGTGGAAGGGGGCGTAGGCCGCGCGGGTGCATGGACAATGCGATGTTTCCGTGCTTGAAGGCTGCGCCTCGCGCCGCCCGCAGAACGCGAAAATTGCACGCAAATTGGGCCTTGCCGTGTGAGAACATATGTGCTATACTGGCGCTCTGTCACACCTCCGAGACCTGGAATCGGCAACCGGCGACCGGCAACCGATCTTATCGAAGTGGACAAGGAGAGTGCCATGCAGAAAATTACGCCCAATCTGTGGTTCAATGACCAGGCTGAAGAAGCCGCGCACTTCTATACCTCGATCTTCAAGGACTCGAAGCTCGGCGCCATCTCCCGCTATGGCGCCGAGGCGTTCGATGTGACGGGCAGGCCCGCAGGCTCGGTCATGACCGTGGAATTCGAGATCGAGGGGCAGCGCTTTCTCGCACTCAACGGTGGCCCCGATTTCACCTTCAGCGAAGCCATCTCCTTCGTGATCACCTGCGACACCCAGGCCGAGATTGACGCATACTGGGAGAAGCTTTCGGCAGGGGGCGACCCCGAGGCGCAGATGTGCGGCTGGCTCAAGGACAAGTTCGGTGTCTCCTGGCAGGTCGTTCCGAGCGCACTCGACGCATTACTCGCCGACTACAATGACGCCAGTTACGACCGTGTCACGGCGGCCTTGCTGAAAATGAAGAAGCTCGACATCGCCGAGCTTGAGCGCGCGGCGGCAGGCGCGTAGCCACAAGCGCTGTTGCAGAAAACAGTCAAGGGCTAGCGGTGCACATCATGCGGGCACCGCTCGCCCTTTCGTGTTGCTCATGCTTACACCGCGGCCGGCTTTCCTACTCGTGTATGCGCGTCTCAATTCGTCGATCGGGAATCAGCCAGAGCAGGGCCACAACGACATAGAGCGCGCAGGAAACGTAGGGGCTCACGAAGGCCAGCGGCACCGCGGCCGCGTAGCAGGCGATGGACGATACCCCTTTGCGGTCGGGGCCGGCGGCTTGCGCCACCACCGAATCGGGGCCATCGAGGCGAATGAGCAGCAGCGCCAGGACCAAGTAGGCCACAGCGGCCATCAGCAGCACCGCGCCGTAGAACGCCACGGGCAATGGCGCAAAGAGGGTGCGCCCCATCCATCCGGTAACAAAGGGGATGAGCGAGAGCCAGAAGAGCAGGTGCAGGTTTGCCCACAACACGCCGCCGCTTACGGTGCGCGCCGCATGCAGCAGATGGTGGTGGTTGCTCCAGTAGATGCCGACGTACACAAAGCTGAGCACATAACTCACAAAAGTGGGCGCTTCAGGGCGCAACGCCGCCCAGGTTGGCTCGGCGGGCGCGTGCAGTTCCAGCACCATAATCGTAATGATAATCGCCAGCACGCCGTCGCTGAACGCCTCCATGCGGTTCTTCGTCATCGGTTACTCGTTTCGTGATTGCCTGTCTGGATGCAGACGCCGAGCATAGCGGATGCAGCGCGTTGTGTCATCCGCGAAGCGAGGGGCCGGAACCTTGCTGATCTCCCCCCCGTTGGATTAGTGTGCCCTCCGGTTGTTGATATGTCTGGAAGCGCGACGCAGCGTTTACCCAGCGTCTCGATCGGACCAAAAAGCGCAGAACAAGAATCAGCGCACTTCTTGAGAATTGCGTCTTTGCGCCGCACAAAACCATTGCTGCGCAAGAATTGGAGACTGTCCGATGATCCCCCCACTGTTTGACGACCAAACAGCCAGTTCCCTACTGGTTGAGGCAACCGCGAAACTGATTGAATTACGCAAAGACTCTGAATGGGCGAGGCAGACGCCGCCACGCTGCCCACCAATTCTCTGGTTTGGCAATGCACTCTCGACCAAGCCGTGCATCCTGACGGTTGGGGCCAATCCATCGCGCCAAGAGTATTTGAGCGATACAGCCGGTGCTGCGACGGCCAAAATGGACCGATCAAATGATCATCGCTCGCTTGGCTACCTTGAACCACCGTACAACCGTTTTCGCTTGCTGACGTTGAAGGAATCACTTGGTGATGTGGTGCAGGATGCGAACGTGCGCGCCCAAATTCTCACAGGCTACAACAAGTACTTCGCCCGCAACCCGTATCGCTGGTTCGGCTTGCCGAACGCCCCGTACAACGTAGAGGCGTTCCTGCGCGGCATGGGTGCAAGTTACTATGACGGCCAACCCCAACCGCTCCAGGCGCTTCACATTGATCTCTTTCCATTTGCTACCCTGAATGACTTCAAGACTCTTCAACATAAGGCGGAAGCGGACCTTTTCAGATCGGGGTGGGCGCAACAAATGATTGCAGCGCTCGTGAAGTTGTTCAAGCCAAGCGTTCTGATTGTTTTCGGCCGCACCAACGTGCAACACTTTGCCGCCTACGTGGACCCAGCGATCGGCCGTTTCGACTGGAATTCCTTTGAGAGTGGAAGCTATTGCGTCGGCGAGACCACAAAACTTGGCGCGAAATTCGTCGGTTTGAGTACAAATCTTGGAAATCCGATCGGTTTCAACAAGGTGAGTCTCGGCCAGTATGGGGCACGCGTTGCCCGCGATGTTGGAGTTGCATTGGCCATGGCATAGAGAACTTAACCATGTCACAAAGCGAAGGGACCGGCAGTACTGCCGGTCCCTTCGCTTTTTCACTCCAGTTTGCCAGGACATCCAACATCCGACGCGCGGATGGGTGTTTCTGCGCCGCAGTTCGCCTAAAAGACTCCCAGTTCGTCGCGCGCCTCGTCCGAGAGCATGTCGGGGTTCCAGAAGGGGGTCCACGTCAGGTGGATGTTCACCTCTTCCAGGTC
>CAYJNV010000328.1:0-4691 GCA_964370975.1 uncultured Caldilineaceae bacterium
ATGCCGGGCGCGGCCGCTTTGGTGGGCGGACCAAGTGCTGCGTCCGCGGGCTGCCTAACGCTGCGCGACCTCACGCGCGCAGCCCCGCGAACAGATCCGCTTCCAAGGCGCGGCCGCCGTTGACAAGGCTGAAGACCCGCACGAAGGTCCCCTCGCCAAAGATGTGCAGCAGCTCCGCTTGCGGCAGTGACGTGATGGGTCCTAACCCACCCAACTGGGATTTGTGGCAGAGTATGGCTGCCCAGGCTGTGTCGAAATGGGTGCGCGCATCAATGCGGGTGGTCACCGCCCACTCGTCCCAACCTACCATTTCGCGTGGCACGCCGTCGATCTCCATGCCAAAGGGCCCCACAGCCGCGTAGATGGCTTGCGCCGTGGCCTTGCTTTCAACCATGTAGTAGAACTTGGACACCCGGAACGGGGCGCCGCCTTCCGGGTCGCCAAAGCCGCCATCCGCCGCACAGACCAGCGCTGCAGCCGTAAACTGCGCGAGCGCAATGTGGTCCGGGTGGCCGTAGATACCGTCCGGCCCAAAGGTGACGACCACCTGTGGCCGAATGCGCCGCACCTGGGCCACGATTTTCGGGATAATTTCCGCGGGGTTGGCCTCGTCGACGTCGCCATCAATGTAGTCCAGAAAGGTGAGCGAGGTCAGTCCAAGCACCTGCGCAGCACATCGCAACTCGGCCTCGCGTAGGCGTCCCAGCGCAGCCAGCCCGGGATTTTCGTCCTCGGGCCCACCCCACCCTCGTTCGCCGCGCGTGGTGCAGACCAGGTGTGTTTCTACCCCTTCCGCCGCGTACTTGGCGAGCGTACCGCCCAGACCCATGGACTCGTCGTCGGGATGCGGAAAGACGGCCAACAACCGCAGTGTTGTATCCATAATCAGCCTCAATTCACACGATACGCACAGCCGGTGGGGCGCCGCCCACAGATCGCGCCCATTCACATTGGGAGGGCCGGGGTCAACGCTCGCGGGGAGTTGACGACGCTATCATCGCGGCGACGCGCGCTGCATCCTCGCCGACGCCCACGAGCAGCCCCGACTTGTATTTGGTGAGCCAGGGAAGGCCGACAAAATAGAGGCCCGGCACTGCCGTCATCCCACCCTGATGCACGGGATAGCCGTCGGCGTCGAAGACTGGCGCGTGCACAATGTCGAAGTCAAACACGTAGCCCGCCGCCCAAATGACCGCGCCAATGCCCGCCGCGTCCATGTCCAAATCGGTGATTTCCGCCTGTGCCAAGCCATCGTCCAGCAAGGGCGGGCGATCGGTCGGCGCATCGATCCCGCGGTTTGCGATATAGGCGTCAACGAACGCGAGAACGCCTTGTTCAAACGCGTCGGTTTTGGCGAGCATCTCATTGCGGTTTGGGGCAAAATTCAGGTGCGTGCCGTCGCCCCCTTGCAGGCGGCCCAGCAGTTGCACGCCGTCGCGCGCAAATTGGTGCAGATTCAGCGTGTGGCCGCCCTGCGTGCCGGAAACGTGCGGATTACCGGAGAACTTGGCGCGCGGCGACGGGAGTTGATCCGGTGTGCGGTCCATGAAGCCACTTTCCATTAGCCAGGTGAAAATATCCTTGCCGCGGTAACGGCGAGGCGCGCGCCCGGCGCTGCCCAGCGCCAGGAACACCTGTCGCCCGCTCTTGTAGAGCTCTTCCGCAATCTGTGCGCCGGATTGTGAGCTACCCACGACCAGCACCGCACCGGGCGGCAATTGCGACGGGTTGCGGTAGTGCGAACTATGCACTTGCGTCACTCGGCTCGAGAGCGCCCGCGCAAACGAGGGCAGCTTGGGGCGCTGATAGAGGCCGGTCGCCATCACCACATTGGCGGATGCAAACTCGCCGCTGTTTGTGCGCACCCGTAAATCACCGTTGGGTTGGGGCTCCACGGCGGTCACCTCTACGCCAAAGCGCAGCGGCGCTTGAATCGCCGCGGCGCTTTGCTCAAAGCGCGCGGCGATTTCGGCATTATTCAGAAACCCTTCGGGCGCATCTCCATCATAGATTGCCCCAGGCAACAGAAAAGCGTGGTTGGGCGTGACCAGCGTAAACGAATCCCAGCGCGCGTCTCGCCAAGCGCTGCCCACATAGGGCGCCCTTTCAAGGATGACGTGCTCGCACCCCGCCTGCGCAAGATGATAGCTCGTCGCAAGCCCTGCCTGCCCACCGCCTATGATGATCGTGGAGTCCTGGGCCATGCGGGGTTCTCCTCATGCGTGTGAAGAGCAGATGCAAGTAGGTATGCGGCTGAGGTTATTGGCAGCTCGATTTGTGCTCCGGCGCGCCAACTGGCAGGCGCGCGCGTTGTGCAACTGTACAGCGGCCAATCCACACAACAGGGAGAGAGCGCCTATCATATACGTATCCAGTTTCTTGTCAAGATGTTTACAGAATACCTGCCTTGGGGTATAATCGGTAGGCTAGAACTATTGTGCTAAACGGGTGAGCCCCCTCGAGTGAGAGAAGGAGTTGAAGGGTATGCAACGACTTCAGGTTGCCAGTGATTACGAACCCACAGGCGATCAGCCGCAGGCGATTGCCGCGCTGGCGCACGGGCTCAACGAGGGGATGAAGCATCAGGTGTTGCTGGGCGTCACCGGCAGCGGCAAGACCTACACCATGGCCAAGGTGATCGAAGAGGTGCAGAAGCCCACGCTCGTGCTGGCGCACAACAAGACGCTGGCGGCGCAGCTCTACGCCGAGTTCCGCTCCTTCTTTCCCAATAACGCCGTCGAGTACTTTGTCTCCTACTACGACTACTACCAGCCCGAGGCCTACATCGCCCGCACCGACACCTACATTGAAAAGGATTCGCAGATCAACGAGGAGATCGACCGGCTGCGGCTGGCGGCCACCTCATCGCTACTCAGCCGGCGCGATGTGATCATCGTCGCCTCCGTCTCGTGCATCTACGGCCTGGGCAGCCCCCAGGACTATGGTCGCGTGGTGCTCAATCTGCGCGTGGGCGAACTTGTGCGGCGGCAGCAATTGCTGCGCCACCTGATCGAGATCTACTACGACCGCAACGACAACAATTTGGCACGCGGCAAGTTTCGCGTGCGCGGCGATGTGCTCGAAGTGCAGCCCGCCGACCGCGAGACCGCCTACCGGATCAGCCTCTTCGGCGACGAAATCGAGCGCATCTGGGAGATTGACAACCTTACGGGCGAGGTGCTGAGCGAGCACCAGACGATTGACATTTATCCCGCCAAGCACTTCATTACGCCCCAGGATCGCCTCGAGGTCGCGCTGCAAGACATCGAAAACGAGCTCAACGAGCAGGTGAAGCTCTTCGAATTGCAGGGCAAGCTGCTCGAGGCGCAGCGCATCAAGCAGCGCACCATGTACGACCTGGAGATGATGCGCGAGGTGGGCTTCTGCAGCGGCATCGAGAACTACAGCCGTCCCCTCTCGCAGCGGCCGCCCGGTTCCACGCCGTGGACGCTGCTCGACTACTTTCCGGCCGACTGGCTGCTCTTTATTGACGAGAGCCACATGTCGATTCCGCAGGTGCGCGGCATGTACAACGGCGACCAGGCTCGCAAGAATGTGCTCGTGGACTATGGCTTCCGCCTGCCCAGCGCGCTGGACAACCGCCCGCTCATGTTTGACGAGTTCCAGGAGCACCTCAACCAGGTCATCTATGTGAGCGCCACGCCCGGCCCCTACGAGCGTGAATTGGCCGAGCAGGTGGCCGAACAGGTCATCCGCCCCACGGGGCTGCTTGACCCAATTGTGGAGGTGCGCCCCACCAAGGGACAGATCGACGACCTGCTGCGCGAGATCAGGGAGCGCACGGCCAGAGGGCAGCGCGCGCTCGTCACTACCCTCACCAAGCGCATGTCCGAGGACCTGACCGAGTACCTGGCGCAACTCAACATCCGCGTCCAGTATCTGCACTCCGACATACAGACCCTCGAACGGGTGGAGATCCTGCGCGACCTGCGCATGGGCGTCTTCGACGTGGTGGTGGGCATCAACCTTCTGCGCGAGGGGCTGGACCTGCCCGAAGTCTCGCTCGTGGCGGTGATTGACGCCGACAAGGAGGGTTTCCTGCGCAGCGAGTCGGCGCTGATCCAGACGGTGGGCCGCGCCGCCCGCCATGTGGAGGGCAAGGCGATCCTCTACGCCGACAAGATCACCGACTCCATGCAGCGCGCGATTGACGAGACGAACCGTCGCCGCACCATCCAGGCGACATATAATACCGCGCACAACATCACGCCCGTGGGCATCACCAAGGGGATTCGCGATTTGACCGATCGCGTCAAGGTGATGCACATGGCGGAGACCAAGAGCGCCTACGACACCATGGAGGCGCCGAGTTTCGACGCCGAGTCGCTCTCGCCGCTTGAGTTGGACAAGTTGATCAAGCAGGTGGAGAAGGAAATGAAGGAAGCGGCCAAGTCGCTCGAGTTTGAGAAGGCGGCGATGCTGCGCGACCAGCTTGTGGAGCTGCGCCGCGTGCAGGTTGAGCAGAAGATTGGGGCGGACTAAACACTTTGACGCAAAGCCGCCAAGGCGCGAAGGAAACAACTGCAAGTAGGCTGCGCGTTGAGAGCAGTCCATAGCGTGCGGTCCGTGCGCGAACAGCGGCTCGCGCCGCGGCTACGATGAGCTACAGCGAATACAATGAGCGATAAGCAGAAGAACGGCAAAGAAACGAACGGCGCCCCCAGCAACGG
>CAYJNV010000329.1:0-1972 GCA_964370975.1 uncultured Caldilineaceae bacterium
CTAACCCTACCGCCTACACATCATGCTGCACATTTGCGTCGAGGATGCGCAGCGGGGAGCCGAAAGCTCCCCGCTGCGCGCGCATGGCCCCTCGCAAATCTCATTTTCGCCTCGCATGGCGGCGATGTATAATGGTCAAGCAGCATACGTTGTCCCTACGTTTGCCCCGGCGCTGAGTGCAGGTCACTCTCTGCCGGGAATTGTTTTCCAAGTCGCATCAGTCGACCGCGTCGTCCGTGTCGGCTTGCGCGACGATCGCATTGAGTCCCACTCTGCCGAACGCACCCGCCCGGCAGAGGTGGACGGGAGCCACCCTTGAGCGCAACTGAACCCCGCAGAGCCCCAAATGCAGACAGTTTCCCCACGAACCCGGTAGCTTCAGTGCAGGCCTCACTCGAAAACATCTCGGCCACCATCAAGGAAAGCGTACTTGAGGCACTGACGCCGCTCGCCTTGCGCAAGAGCCTGCTCGAGGACATTTTGCGCACGCGCGGCTTCGCGCCCAACGGCAAGCTGCGCGCGCTGCTCGAGCCGATTGTGGCCGCCCCCATGGATCGATTCATTAACATCTGCTACGAATTTGACCAGCGCGCCGAGCAATTTGGCTTCATGCAGGCCGCGCGCTGGATGCTGCCCCATTTCGCGGGCGGCGTCGAGGTCATTGGCGCCGAGCACATTCCCAGTGATGGGCCGCTCCTGCTCGTATCCAACCACCCGGGTTCATTTGACGAGATCGCGATTGCCGCCAACCTGGACCGCTCCGACCTGCGCATCCTTGCCAACCGCCACACGCTGCTGACATCGCTGCCTGCCGTGGCGCGCACGGCCATCTTCTCCAGCGAGCATGACGCGCACGACCGCATGAACGCCCTGCGCACAAGCATCAAGACGCTGCGCCAGGGGCGCACACTGCTCCTCTTCCCCACCGGCCGCACCGATCCCGACCCCCGCTGCACGGCCGGGGCTGGCGAGGCCATTGCGCGCTGGTCCTCCAGCATTGAGTTGCTTGTCAACAAAGCGCCTGAAACACAGGTGATTGTGACCATGGTCAGCGGTGTCATCTCGCCCGTGGCGCTGCGCTCGCCCGTGGCCTGGATACGGCGCCAACCAATTGAGCAGCAGAAGATGGCGACGATCCTCCAGTTCGCCCTGCAATTGATCTTTCCGCGCCTCTTCAACCTCGTGCCACGCGTCACCTTCAGCCCGCCGCGATCCATGGCGGAGTTGACTGCCAACGGCGCGCAGAGCGTGCAGCAAGCCATTGTTGAGCAGGCGCAAAAGCTGCTCGAGATGCACACCGTGCGCGAGCACCTGGTTGCGCCCACGCTGCTGCGCGCTTGATCACCAAAACCTAATCGAACGCAGATAGCCGGGGGCCGAGGGCCCCCGGTTTCTATTTGTTTCGCGGTGGGGACGCGGCGGCGCGCCTGCGCCTTGCGCGTGTGGTATCATTATTCGGAATTCATTGCTGACCATGCGCACGCGCGCAACAGCAGCGCGCACGCGCGCAACAGCAGCAACCCCTGCCCTGCCGCCCGGCAGGCTCCGCGCAGAAACGGAATCAATCCATGTCTCAGCAGAACGATCGCACCGCCACCCTCCTCGAACAGGATCAGCGCCAACTCCATCCCGTCTTCCACCCCAGCAAGCACCAGAACCCACTTGTGGTTGAGGGCGGAGACCGGGTCTATCTGCACACCACCGATGGCCGCCGCATTCTCGACGGTATGGCCGGACTGTGGAATGTCAATATCGGCTATGGCAACCAGGAGTTGCCCGAGGTTGCCGCCGAACAGATGCGCAAACTCGCCTACACCTCCAACTTTGTGGGTATGACCAACGTGCCCTCGTCCGAGCTGGCGGCGCGCCTGGCTGGCTTCGCGCACCCCACGCTCAACACCACCTTCTTCACCTCAGGCGGTTCCGAGGCGAACGACAGCGCCTTCAAGACGGCACGCTATTACTGGTTCCG
>CAYJNV010000329.1:2013-4688 GCA_964370975.1 uncultured Caldilineaceae bacterium
CTGGGCAGGACCGAGAAGTTCAAGATCATTGCGCGCAAGTACGCCTACCACGGCATCACTGTGGCGGCCACGGCGGCCACCGGCATCGCAGGCTATCAGACGATGTTTGGCCCCATGACGCCCGGCTTCAGCCACATCCCTGCGCCCAGCCCCTATCGCTACGAGGGCGACATGCAGCCCGGCGAAAGCGTGGGCCAGGCGGCGGCGCGGGCGCTCGAAGAAGCCATTGTGCGCGAGGGGCCTGAGACGGTTGCCGCCTTTATTGCCGAGCCGATTCAGGGCGTGGGCGGCGTGATTGTGCCGCCCGACGACTACTTCCCTCTCGTGCGCGCAATTTGCGACAAGTACGATGTGCTGATCATTGCTGATGAGGTAATCACGGGCTTTGGCCGCACGGGCGCCTGGTTCGGATCGCAACTGTTTGGCCTGCGCCCCGACATTCTGGACTTCGCCAAGGGGATCACCTCGGGCTACCTGCAACTGGGCGGCATGCAGATCTCCGATGCAATTCGCGAGGTCATTTGGAATGCGCCCGGCACCGAGTCATGGATGACCGGCTACACCTATTCGGGCCACCCGGTGGCTTGCGCTGTGGGGCTGCGCAACCTGGAGATTATGGAGCGCGAGCGGCTGCCTGAGAACGCCCAGGCCATGGGTGAGCGGCTGCGCGCCGGGCTGGCGAGCCTGCTCGAATTCCCCTTTGTGGGTGACGTGCGCGGCCGCGGTCTGCTCAACGGCGTGGAGATCGTCAAGGACAAGGCATCGCGCACGCCCGATGCGGCCATGGCGGGGCGACTGGCAGATATGGCCCTTGCCCGCGGCCTGCGCACGCGCAACGTGGCCAATGTGCTGGCTTTTGCGCCCCCGCTGATAATCAACGAAGAGGAAGTGGACGAAATCGTGCGCATCCTGGGCGGCGTCTTTGATTCTGCGGAGATCGCAGCGCCCTAACCCGTTTCGTGTTCTGGGGGCGGACGCGGCGCACGTCCGCCCCCATGCAGCCCTTCATGGCGCCCCCGCCTCACTCGTTGATCTGGTGACGCCTGCATGATGGCTGGTTTCACAACCCCTTTGCTGTCAAGCAAATTGCGGCGTCCGCGCGCGGGCCCGCAGGACGTTCCGCGCCAGGCGCTGATGACGCGCCTCGACGAAGCGCTGCGCGTGCCCCTCACGCTGCTGTCCGCCCCAGCCGGCTTTGGCAAGACGCTGGTTGTGGCTGAATGGGCAGAAGCGCGCGCCGGGCGTGCCGGAGACGCGGATAATCCCGTCGTCCACATCGCGTGGCTATCACTTGACCAGAGCGACAACGACCCGTTGCGCTTCTGGACCTATGTGGTGGCCGCGCTTGATGGGCTGCAGTTCGCGGCGCCTGGCCCTGCACTGAGCGAATTGCTGGCGCAGCTCCGTTCGGCCGACGCACCGCCGCTGGAAGTTGCTATCGAGGCGCTGCTCGCCGTCTGCAACGACGCACCCGCGCACGTGGTGCTGGTTTTGGACGACTATCACCACATCGGCGTCCAGCGCATTCACGACATCCTCAACTTCTTCATTGCGCACCTGCCGCCGCAGCTGCATCTGCTCATCTGCACGCGCGCCGACCCGCCGCTGCCGCTCAATCGCTGGCGCGTCAACGGCAAGCTGCTTGAATTGCGCGCGGCCGACCTCTGCTTTGGTGTGGAAGAGGCGGGGGCCATGCTCAGCCGCCGCACCAAGATGGTGCTTCCCCCCGAGGAGGTGGCCACGCTTGTGGCCAATACCGACGGCTGGCCGGCAGGGCTGCAGCTTCTGGGCGCGTCGCTGCAGGGGCGCAGCCGGCGCGACACAGGCGCGTTTCTGCGCAGCTTTGCGGGCGGCAATCGCTTTGTCCTCGCCTACCTAATGGACGAAGTGCTGCAGAATCAGCCGCAACCCGTGCGCGATTTCCTACTGCGCACCTCGATTCTGCAACGTTTCAACGCATCCCTGTGCGACGACCTGCTGGGTGACCTGGATGGCGGCCATTCGGCCAGCGTCACCGAAGCGCCGCTCAGCGCGCGCGCCATCCTCAACTATCTCGAATCGTACGGCCTCTTCATCATCCCGCTGGATGACGAACGGCGCTGGTATCGCTACTATCACCTCTTTGCCGAGGCGCTTCATGACGAGCTCGACCGCACCGCCCCCACGCTGGGGGTGGAATTGCACGGCCACGCCGCTCGCTGGTATGCCGCACATGGCTTCGTGACGGAAGCAATCGAGCATGCGTTATGCGCACACGATTGGGCACGCGCTGCCGACTTGTTGGCGAACGCGGGCCACGATCTACTAATGCAGGGCGACGCGGTTACGCTCTTTCGCTGGATGGACGCGCTTCCCCACGCCGAGATCATGCGCCGCCCTCGCCTGGCAATACTCAACGGCTGGCTGCTCATCCTGCGCGGGCCACTTGAGAATGTGCAGGAGGTTGTCGCATACCTGCGGGGCACGCTGGAATCACGTGTCGCCGATGCCGAGCCGGATCGCTGTCCTGCCCCCGGCGAGTTGGCCGCCCTGCGCACCCTGCTGGCCTCCTACCGTTGGGATGTCAACCAGACGCTGACGCTGGGCGCAGAAGCAGAGAGCACCCTCTCTCCGGACGACCACTTTTCGCAGGCGGCGTTGCATCATGCGTTGGGCCACGCGCTGCAGTTGGGCGG
>CAYJNV010000330.1:0-917 GCA_964370975.1 uncultured Caldilineaceae bacterium
GTGCTGGCGGGCCACACGCACCGCATTGCCAACTTCCAGATCGGCCACATTGCCATAGGCGAAGGACTCAATGCAGGTGCGTCCTACTCCGTGGCGCAGCTGGTTGTGCAGGGGCAGGATGTGGAGTGGGCGGGTGTCGCCACGCGTGTTGCCACAAATATCGGCGTGGCCAAACGCGCCGATGTGCAGGCGATTGTGGATGACGCCAACGCACAGACTGCCGTGTTGCGCAACCAGGTCATCGGCACGCAGTCGATTGACATTCTGCGCGCACCCAGCCGCCTCTTCGAGTCGGCCATGGGCAACATGGTGGCGGACGCCATGCGCGTCAAGTATCCCGGCGTGGATGCCGCCTTCACCAATTCGGGTGGGCTGCGCGCCGACCTGCTGATTGCACCGCCCAGCGCAGGCGAGCAGCCGGGCGAGATCACCTGGGGTGAGACCTTCTCCGTGCTGCCCTTTGGCAATCGTACGGTGATCTTCACACTCACAGGGGCGCAGTTGGAGCAGGCGTTCCTCAACGGCTTTGCGCCGTCGTGTGATCCTGCCTTCACCGGCGGCACGGGGCGCTTCCCGCAAGTCTCCGGGCTACGCGTGACCTACGCGTGCAACGGCACGACTCCGGTGGTGACAGGTATGTGGACGACACCTAGCGGCATGGGTGGGCCCGAAACACCGATTGGCCCAGCCGACACGCTGCGCGTGGTCACCAACGACTTCATGTATACGGGTGGCGACGGCTACACTGTCTTCACCCAGGCCACGGATGTGCTGCAGCCGGGCGACGACCTGCAGCAAGTGGTGATTGACTACATCGCCGCCAATTCGCCTGTTGGCCCCGTGGTGGACGGGCGGATTGTGAAGCAGTAGAGCATCGGGGCGGCGGATAATAGCCGGGAATGGAGCGGGCCGGGGAG
>CAYJNV010000330.1:927-4679 GCA_964370975.1 uncultured Caldilineaceae bacterium
AAAACGTTAAATGGGATATTCTAAATTTTAACGCCCGGGGGCCGGGGCACAACCCCCCCCGGCCCCGCACCTGTGGCTGCGCATCCACGATTGTGCGAAAGTGCGCGATTGCGTGTAGCCGGTTTGTGCGCTCTTGTGTAGAGGCGTATAATGCGCACTTGTGGGCGTTCGCGCACCACCGGCATGTATTTGCATGCCAAACTTGCACGCGACGGTTGCACGGCGACAGCGCATTGCGGCACAGCCTGTTCAGGTTGCCAGCCGCCCCTCGCTGCTTGGACAAAGCGGTCTCCTCTCTTCATGTTTGAAAAGCACATCGGGATAGACCTCGGCACGGTCAACGTGCTGGTCCACGTAAAAGGGCGCGGCATTGTCATGCACGAGCCCTCGGTCGTGGCCATTCGCCCGCGCGACAACACTATGGTCGCCGTGGGCCACGAGGCGTACGACATGCTCGGCCGCTCGCCGGAGAGCATCGAAGTCGTGCGTCCCATGCGCGATGGCGTCATCGCCGACTTCGTCGTCACCGAAGCCATGCTCCGCTACTTCATACAGGCGGTGGTGGGCGGGCGGCGCACCCTCTTTCGCCCCAAAGTCATGATCAGCACCCCGCGCGGCGTTACCAGCGTGGAGGAACGCGCCGTGCACGACGCCGCCATGCAGGCGGGCGCGGGCGCTGCCTATCTGATTCCCGAGCCACTGGCTGCTGCCTATGGTGCAGGGTTGCCCATTGGCACGCCCACCGGCAACATGGTGGTGGACATGGGCGGCGGCACCACCGAGGCCGCGGTCGTCTCCATGTACGACATTGTGACGTGGAGCAGCGTGCGTGTAGGCGGCAACCGCTTCGACGAGTCGATCATGAATTACGTGCGCAAGAAGTACAACATGCTCATCGGCGAGCAGACCGCCGAGGAGATCAAGATCGCCATCGGCAGCGCACTGCCCATGGAGCAGGACCGCTCGGTGGAAGTGCGCGGGCGCGACCAGGTGACGGGCCTGCCTCGCATCATGCAGATCAGTTCCAGCGAGATCACCGAGGCCATGCAGGAGCCGCTCATGGCGGTGGCGAGCACGGTGCGCGCCACGCTGGAGAAATGTCCGCCCGAGCTGGCAGCCGACATCATCGACCGCGGCATGGTGCTCACCGGGGGCGGTGCGCAGTTGCGCAACATTGCCCAATTGATTACGCAGGAGACGGGCGTGCCCGCCTACGTGGCTGAAAACCCGATTGCGTGCGTGGCGCTGGGCGCCGGTCGCGCCCTGGAGAATTACGAAATCATGCGGCGCAGTTTGCCGCTTGTACCCAACTAAAGTTCAAGGTTCAGAAGTTCAAGGTTCAAGGTTGAACAGCTTGCCCGCGTGCGCATCATGAATCCGCAAATACCTGAACTCTTGCACTCTTGAACTCTTGAACTTCTGAACCCCATTCGAGGTCATCATGCGCGAAGCCATTGCCACAAACCATGCCCCTGCCGCCTTGGGGCCCTACTCGCAGGCGATCAAGACCGATACGCTGCTCTTCTGTTCCGGCCAATTGGGGCTTGATCCCGAAACCGGCAACCTGGTTGAAGGTGGCGTTGAGGCGCAGGCGCAGCAGGCGCTTGCCAACCTGCGCGCCGTGCTCGAAGCGAGCGGCAGCAGCATGGCGCGCGTCGTCAAGACGGTCATCTTCCTGGCCGACATGGCGGACTTTGCTGCGGTAAATGCCGTTTATGCGCAGGAATTTCTCAACGCGCCGCCTGCGCGTAGCACTGTGCAGGTGGCCGGCCTGCCCAAGGGTGGCCTGGTGGAAATCGAAATGATCGCCTTGTGTGATTAGCGCTTCACCGGCTGTGCAGTGACCGGGCGCATCGCCGCCCAGCTGCCTGCACTACCGGTTTGTAGCATTGTCTGTCGTCCTGTCGTCCTGTCGTCCTGTTCGCCCGGTTGCCGCGTGCGCCGGGCATCCCGCTCGGCGCTGTGCAGTGGCAGCGCCTCGTTCGCGATTATATACTCACTGGAGCGCACGCAAATCCTGTAAGGCCTGTGCCGGCAAATGATCAAATAGCGCACCAAATCGCACAGCTTGGCTGTTCGATCTAGGTGCGCAATCGACCAGAATGTGTGCAGGCTTACACAGGTTTTGCGTCTTCTCGAGGCGGTACTATAATTTGCAGTAATTCCATTTTCCGGAGGTATCTTCCATCGTATGATTACTCGTGAGATGTTTGCTGAGGCGTACCCCGCCGACCACCCAATGGTTGCCCTGCTGGACGAGATTGACGGTTCACTGCAGGAACCCCAGACCGGTGAAATTCGTACGGGAATTCTCGTAGACAAGCGACCGAACGAACTGCTCATCGACATCGGCTTCAAGTCCGAAGGCGTTGTGACTGGGCGGGAACTGGAGCGCGTCCACGACTTCTTCCAGACGCTGAACCTGGGCGATGAAGTGCCTGTCTACATCATGCGTGAAGACAAGGAAGGCACAGTACAGCTCAGCATCAGTCGTGCGATGGCGGAGAAGGACTGGGACACCGCTGAGGAATTGATGAAGTCGCAGGCGATGTTCGAGGCCACGGTTGAATCCTTCAACCGCGGCGGCGTCATCGTCAAGCTGGGGCAGGTGCGCGGCTTTGTGCCCGCGAGCCAGCTTGTGAGCGGCGTACAGCAGGCGGCGAGTGCAGAGGATAACTCCGAAGAGCGCTGGTCGGGGCTTTACGGGGAAGAACTCAAGCTCAAGGTCATTGACATCGACCGCAAGCGCAACAGGCTCATCCTTTCGGAGCGGCTGGCCATGCGCGAGTGGCGGCGCAAGCAGAAGGAGCAACTGCTCGAATCCCTCAAGGAGGGTGATGTCTATGACGGCATCATCAGCAGCATTGCGGACTTTGGCGCCTTTGTGGACCTGGGCGGAGCGGACGGTCTGATCCACCTGAGCGAACTGGCTTGGAACCGGGTCAACCACCCCAGCGAAGTGGTGAAGGTAGGCGAGAAGGTGAAGGTGCAGATTTTGAGCATCGACACCGAGCGCCGCCGCATTGGACTGAGCATGCGTCGTTTGGCGCCGCAGCCGTGGGAGATCGTCAACAACACCTACGAAGTGGGGCAGGTCGTGCGCGGCCGCGTCACCAAGTTGGTCAACTTTGGCGCCTTTGCCCGCATTGGCGACAGTGGCGTTGAGGGGCTGATTCACATCAGTGAACTCGCCGAGCGTCGCATCAATCACCCGAAGGAAGTGGTGAGCGAGGGCGAGGAGTACGACCTGCGCATCATCCGCATTGACACCGACAAGCGCCGTCTGGGGCTGAGCCTGAAGCAGGCGCTGCCGCCCGAAGCGGCCGAGAGCGAACTCGACTGGCAGATTGCCCCCAGCGATGGGAGCGAGGAAGCCGCCGAAGTCGTGGCCGAAGACGTCGCGGAAGTCGAAAACGGCGTTGAGTTCGTGGCTGTCGAAGTCATTGCTGATGACGAAGGCGTCGAGGGCGTGGACGTTGTGAACGAGGTCATTGAGACCGAGGCCGAAGTCGAGGCCGAGCCCACCGAAGAGCTTGCCGTCGCCGAGGCGTAAGCCGCAGACAGCAGCATGGATGCAAAAAAGACAGCCGGCCCGCGATGGGGCCGGCTGTTTTTTGTGTGTTGTGGCATAAAGCGGGACTTCCAACATCGGAGGCCTCGCTTCGAGTGACACTGTATATAGCGCCTTTGCGTAGCGGCGGCTTAAGCCGCCGGACTCGAGGGCGCGGCGCCATCCACACATACGGCGGCAT
>CAYJNV010000331.1:0-4669 GCA_964370975.1 uncultured Caldilineaceae bacterium
GGTTGCTGTTCTCTGTGTGTCTTTGTTCCCTCTGTGGCCTTTGTGTCGCTTTTCCCGTTTTTCACTGCCTACATCTTGTACCCAAATCGCCGCAACAGCGCCTTGCGCTCGGCAATCTCCGCCTCGCCCTCAACACCCAGGCTCTGCATGCCATCCACCACGCCCAGTATTGCGCGCCCTTGCGCCGTTTCCGCGAAGATTACCTCGAGCGGGTTGGCCGTGGCACAGAAAATGCGGCAGACCTCGGGTACGTTCAGCACGCTGCGCAGCACATTCACGGGATAGAAGCCCGGCCCCAGGAAGATGAAGAACGAGTGGCCCGCCCCCAGCGCAAAGGCATTGCCGCGCGCGAGCGCGATCATGGCTGCGTTCGTTCCCGACCAGCGCACCAGCGCCGGCCCCGACGCCTCGCAGAAGGCAAGGCCAAACTGAATCCCAGGCACTGCATTCACCAGCGCCTCATGCAGATCTTCCACAGTCTTTATGAAATGGCTTTGCCCCAGGATGACGTTCACATCGTCGGGCTTCTCCACGCGCAGGCTCTGCAGTTCCATGGCTCCTCCAATCTCTCTGTTCGCGGGCGACGCTTCCAGTGTATCATGAGTGCGCGACACAACCGCGCTTGATTGCGTATTGATACATGGCGGTTGTGTATTGTGCACACCTGGGCTGCAACCTCGAGGCAAGGCGGCGAATAGAAACAATGGAATGGGTCAAGTGGATGTGGGCGGCGCTCGCGCTGCTGTTGCTGATAGCCGAAGTCTTCGTCAGCGGCTTTGTGATGATGTGCTTTGCCGCCGGCGCGGCAGCCGCATCTGTGGCCGCTTTCATGGGCTACGACGTCATCTGGCAGTTGGGGGCATTCATCGTGGTGACCATTGCCGCCGTATTGCTGATGCGCCCGCTGGCCGCACGCTTGACGCGTACGGGCGGCCAGAACAAGTGGGGCATCGACAGGGTTGTGGGCAAACAGGCTGTGGTGCTCATCGAAATCAGCCCGCTGCAGGCGCGCGGCCGCGTGCGCGTAGACCGTGAAGAGTGGCAGGCCACCTCGGCCGATGGCCACCCAATCCCCGTCGGCGCGGTCGTCACTGTTCTCGGCGTCGAGGGGACGCATTTGAGGGTGGCACGGGTCTCATAACTGGTGGACTGGTGGACTAGCGACCGGCAAATAGTCCACCAGTCAACCAGTCCCCCAGCAAGTTATCGGCTGATGCCGACGTAACGAAAGGAATTCCGTTTACCCATGAGTGCTCAACAAGTTGGCCTCACCGCTTTCCTGAGCGTGTTGCTCGTCTTCGTGCTCATCATGTCGGTGCTGGGCATCCGCATCGTTTCGCCCTACCAGAAGGGCGTGGTCGAGCGGCTGGGGCGCTTCCTGCGCATCGCCCCGTCGGGCCTCACCATCATCGTCCCCATTTTGGATCGCATCACCAAAGTCGACATGCGCGAGCAACTGGTGGATGTGCCGCCGCAGGAGGTGATTACTAAAGACAACGTTGTGGTCACCGTGGACGCAATCGTCTACTTTGAAGCCACGGACCCGGTCAAACTTAACTACAACGTGGTGGATTTCTACGGCGCCGCCACCAAGCTGGCGCAGACGAACTTGCGCAATGTGGTGGGCGAAATGGAGCTTGACCAGGCACTGACCTCGCGTGACACCATCAATGCCAAGCTGCGCGAGGTGCTGGATGACGCCACCGACAAGTGGGGCGTGCGTGTGGTGCGCGTGGAAATCAAGCGCATTGACCCACCCACCGACGTCATGGAGGCGATGCACCGGCAGATGAAGGCCGAGCGCGAGAAGCGCGCGCAGATTCTCGAGAGCGAGGGTTTGCGCCAGGCGGCTATCCTCAAGGCCGAGGGCGACGCCGAAGCCGTGCGCCGCGTGGCCGATGCCGAGCGCTACCGCCGCGAGGTCGAGGCGGCCGGTCAGGCCAACGCGATTACCACGGTCTTCAACGCCATTAACGCTGCCAAACCGACCAGTGAACTGATTGCGATTCAGTACATTGATGGGCTGAAGGCAATTGCCAACGGCACGGCCACCAAGATCTTTATGCCTTTTGAGGCGAGCGCGGCGTTGGGCGCGGTGGGCAGCATCCAGGAACTCTTCCGGCGCGACCCGCCGAGTGTGAACCCCACGCCGCCGGCACGCGTCGAGGGCGCGACCACGGGTGGCGGGCGCTCGCCGTCAACCAGCTAAACGTCTGTACGCAGGAAAAGCGGGAACAACGGAAAGGGCAGGAAACAAAGGCATGGCCTTACGTTTCCTGCCTCTTCCGTTGTTCCCGTCTATTCCGCGTACTGGTGTCTTGCTCTTCGTGCTACAATCCGAGCATGCTCGAGGCCATCACTTTCGATTTCTGGGACACAATAGCAGTCGACGACTCGGACGAGGCCAAGCGCCAGGCGCGTGGCTTGCCCTCCAAGGCCGACGCGCGCACCCAAATGTTTGTCGCGTACGTCACGCGCAAGCACCCGCGCGTCTCGGCGCGGCGCGCCGCCGAAGCCTATGCCGTGGCCAATGCCCGCTTTGGCGACGAGTGGCACAACGGCCACCACACCCCCGCCGTCTCGACCCGACTGAGTTACGCCTTTGAGCATCTGGAACTGCTCCCCGGCCCGGGCCAGTATACGCGCCTGCTCGCCGAAATTGACGAACTGGTGCGCGAGATTGAGGTGATGGAGGTGCGCATCCCGCCCGACATCGCCCCCGGCGTGGAGAACGCGCTCTACCTGCTGTCGCGCGAATATCGGCTGGGCATCATCTCGGACACGATTCACACGCACGGGCGCGGGTTGCGCCGCCTGCTCGACCAGCAGGGGCTGCTCCCTTTCTTCAGCACGTTCATCTTTTCCGATGAGGTGGGCGTCTCCAAGCCGGCTGGCGCGATCTTCCGGTACGCCGCCGAGGCGCTGGATGCCCCACCGCGCGCCATTGCCCACGTGGGTGACCGCGAAAGCAACGACATCATCGGCCCACGCGAGGCGGGCTTCCGCACGGTGCTCTACACGGGCATTGTGGACCGCGGGGCCGAGCGCACGCGCGCCGACGCCATCTGCCGCCACTACAGCGACCTTCCCGCGATTCTCCAGCGGCTGCGCTGATTGCCATGCTCACCACCACGCCCGCTGCTTACTCCGTTGCGCCCGCTACGTTCGTTGCGCTGGCCGAGCGCTTCCTGGCTGACTTTCCCACCACCGTGCAACGTCCGCGTACCGTGGGCCGCGAATTGGAGTTGCCGCTTGTAGATGACACAGGGCAGGCGGCCGATGTGCGCCGGCTGTGGGACCTCCTGCTGGCCTACGGCGACCTCAAACCCAAGAGCGATGTGGGCAACGCCAACCTGATCGTGGAGGCAGCCGGGCGCGACGGCGGCTACGCAATCGAGGTGGGCGTGGGCACAATCGAAATCAACACGCGCCCTTGCCAGTCACTGCTCGAGGTGAAGGCGATTGCCGAGCAAATGGTCGCGCGCCTTGTGCGCGTGGCTGCGGCCTATGGCTGGGTGGCGCTGGGCTACGGCGTGCAGCCGGTCACATCCCCTGCCCTGGGGCTGATGACCCCCAAGCAGCGCTATCAGAGCCTCTACCGCGCAATGGGGAACGAGTGGCTCTGGTATACGGTGACGGCGGCCGACCAGGTGCATGTGGCCATCTCCCGCGCCGAGGCCATTCCCCTGCTTAACTTCGCCAACCTCATGGCGCCGGTAATCATCGCGCTCTGCGCCAACTCGCCGGTTTACGCCAACACGCTAAGCCCATACTGCAGCGGGCGCGAGGCGCAGCACGTATTAATCCACGCCAACGAGTTTCGCCACGGCATGCCCGTGCGCCCCTTCCGCGATGCGCTGGATTTCGTGGAGCGCGTCGCGCAAGCCACCTACCTCATCCATCGCGAGGCGCGCGCGGATCAAGCGCGCGCGGCGGTGATTCCCGCCGCTATCCCTTTCACCGAGTATCTGCGCGAGTACGGCCCCGACTACGAAGCCTTCCTCTACCACGAACACTATGTGTGGAACAGCGCGCGTGCGCGTGCGGCCTACGGCACAATTGAAGTGCGCCCTGCCTGCCAGCAGCCGTGGCGCGAGCACATGGCCGCGGCTGCGCTCAGCGTGGGTTTGATCGAGGCGCATGCGCCGATTCAAGCGTACGTGGAGAACGCGCTGGGCGAGGACTACTGGGAGGAGATGCGCACCTTCCATCGTCAGGCAATTCGCAATGGCCTGGCGGCGCCGCAGCCCGCGCCGGGCTTTTTGGAGGAGATTGCGCGCCTGGCGGCGGCGGGGCTGCACAGCCGCGGCCTGGGCGAGGAGCCCCTCATGGACCCCATCTTCGAACGGCTGGCGCGCCACGAAAACCCCGCGCAACGGGCACGCCGCATTTACCGCACCGACGGCATGGCTGGCCTCCTCGCCGCCACCGCCATCCGCCCGCGCATGGTCAACGGGTAACAACGCCAAGAACCCCGACGCAAAGCCGCAACAACAGAACCCCGACGCAAAGCCGCAACAACAGAACCCCGACGCAAAGCCGCAAAGACGCAAAGGAACGCAAAGAACAGCAACAACAAGAACCTCTCTATCTTGTTGTTGCTGTTCTTTGCGTTTTGGACTTACCCAGGGTTTGGTGGACAGATCGATAAGCAAAGTAGTAGTATCGG
>CAYJNV010000332.1:0-4652 GCA_964370975.1 uncultured Caldilineaceae bacterium
GCTCTGGTGGTTGCAGAGGTATTGCCAATTACTAATTACCAATTACAGTTAGTGTTCCTCTGCTCCATCTCAGAGGACTCTGCATGACCCAGCCACTAGCTCGACTCGTGTGCAGCGTGGGCATTACGGCCTACAATGAAGAAGAGAACATCGGCCCGCTGCTGGCCGCCATGATTGACCAGCATCTCCATCGCGTGGAGATTGGCGAGATCATCATCGTCGCCAGCGCCTGCACCGACCGCACCGTGCCGATTGTGCGCGAGTTTATGGCGCGCGAACCGCGCATCAAACTCATTGAGCAGGCGCAGCGCGAAGGCAAGACCAGCGCCGTCAACCTCTTCCTTGCGGCGGCGCAGCACGACATTTGCGTGCTGGAGAGCGGTGACACGCTCCCCCACGAATACGCCGTGGAACACCTTGTGCGCATGTTTGATGACCCGACCGTGGGCATGGTAGGCGCGCAGAAGGTGGCGGTCAACACCCCCGATCACATTGTGGGTCTCCTCAGCCACCTGCGCCTGCGCATGGAGCACGAGCTTTGCCTCGAAATTCCTCGCCTGGGCGAGATGATCGCCTTCCGCAAGGTCTTCGAGCGTATCCCCCACGACGTGGCCATGGATGAGGCATTTGTTGAGGCATTGGTCGTGCGCAACGGGATGCAGGTCAAATACGCACCCGACGCCGTCGTCTACAACACGGGCCCTGAAAGCATCAACGACTTCATCCGCCAGCGCCGCCGCAACCACGCCGGCCATCTCTACCTCAAGCACAAGTACGGCTACGCCGTGAGCAGCATCCAGAACCGGCGCGTGGCGCGCGTGGCCTTCAAGGAGTTATGGGGCATCGTGCAATTGGTTTGGGTGCTGGGGCTGCTCGCCTTCATCGAGGGCTACAGCCGCATCATGGGCTGGTACGACTTTGCCATCAAGCGCGACCGCCACGTGGTATGGGACATGGCCTGGTCGCAGAAACAGAATGTGCACGAGGTGCGCGCATCGCACAACGGCAGCGCCGACTCCTTCGCCATGCACGCCCACACGCAGACGGAGCGCAAGGTTTGAATAAGCAAGGGAACGGGGAGCGGGAAACGGGGAACGCTCGCAAGTCCGGCGTTTGTGTTTTGCAGCCGGCCCCGGACACCGTCAGCCTGTGCGCGCGCTTCAGCAATGACGGTGGTTCCCCGTTCCCCGCTCCCCGTTCCCTCTCTCTATGAGCCGCCAGCGCCTCTTTGATCTCCTCAAGTTCGCTGTAGGCATCGCGCTAATCGCGTTTCTATTTACGCGCCTGGAGAACCCGCGCGACTTGTGGGCGCAAATTGCCGGCGCCAACGGGTGGCTAATTCTGCTGGGCGCGCTCTGCTACAGCGGCGCGGTGGCGCTCAGCGGCGTCAAATGGGGCGTGCTGCTGCGCGCCGTGGGCATTCATGTGCCTCTGGGGCGGCTGATGTCCTACCAGTGGCAGGCCGAGTTCTTCAACAACTTTCTGCCCGCACAGGTGGGGGGCGACGTGGCGCGCGGCTATGCCGTGGCCGCCGATACCCACCGCACTGCCGACGCCGCCGCCAGTGTGGTGATCGACCGCTTCATCGGCCTGCTGGTCTTCATGCTTTTTGCGGCGCTGGCCACGGCCGCCATGTTGCTGTGGGGGCGGCCCAACCACGTACCCTTCGCACCCGAGCAACTGCTCTCGCTGCGGCTGATTGCTATCGGCAGCGGCGTGGTAAGCCTGGGGCTGATTGCGGCTGTGCTCATGCTTCTCAGTCGCCGCCTCAAGGCGGTCGTAGAACGGCTGCTGGCGCGCCTGCCGCTGCGGGCGCGCACCGTGCCCCTGTGGCAGAAAGCGGCACGCGCCTTTGACGCCTACCGCGGCCACCTGGGTGCGCTGCTGTGGGTTGCGCTGGGCAGCGTGGCAATCGTCTTTCTCACCAGCGTAAATATCTGGCTGATTGCGCGTGCGCTCGAGCCGGGCGGCATCTCGCTGCTAGAGGTGCTGGTGGTCAATCCGATTATTGTCTTTGTGGCGCTGGCGCTGCCTTTGGCGCCGGGCGGGCTGGGCGTGCGTCAGGGCGCCTTCTACGCCACCTTTTTGCTCGTTGGCGCGAGCGGCTCGCTGGGGCTGGCTGTGGGCATTCTGCAGCAGGCGCTTGGCTACATCGTCAGCATTCCCGGCGGCATTTTGTGGATGCGCGGCCGGGGCGCTGCGGAAGGTATAGAGATTCTTGATCAATGATGATTGAAGCTTAGCGACTGGCAAATGCCGCAATGGGGGCCATGACCCTTCCCCCCAAACTCGACAGCGCACCTCCTCGCGTAGTATCCTGAAGGTGGTCCATTTGGCTCGCCCCGCTCCCGCCAGGCGACCTGTGCACCACCACCCCTTCGTCTGGAATCTCCACCCATGTTCGCGCCCTCAGCGCCCTCAGAAAGCGATATGCACACCATGCAAAAGACCACATTCGCGCTCTTTTTCGGAAACCGCGGCTTCTTTCCCGCGTCGGTGATAGCCGGCGCACGCGAGGAGATGCAGCGGGAACTCAACCTGCTCGGCCATGATGTGCTCATGCTCGACGCCGACGCCACGCGCTACGGGGCAGTGGAGACGCCTGTGGAGGGTGCGGTCTACGCCAACTTCCTGCGCGCCCACCGCGGCGAGTTTGGCGGCATTATCGTCTGCCTGCCCAACTTCGGCGACGAGAACGGCGCTGTGGCTGCGCTCAAGGACGCCGACGTCCCCATCTGGATTCAGGCCTACCCGGACGACCTCGACAAGATGGGCCCGGCGCAGCGGCGCGACTCCTTCTGCGGCAAGATTTCGATTATGGATGTCTTCCGCCAGGTGGGCATCAAATTCACGGTGCTCAAGCCCCACACGGTGCGCCCGGGTAGCCAGACCTTCCGCAAGAACATCGACGAGTTTGACCGCACCTGCCAGGTTGTCAAGGGCATCAAGGGCATGGTGGTGGGCGCGATTGGCGCACGCACAACCCCCTTCAAAACGGTGCGCATCGACGAGGTCGCCCTGCAGCGCCACGGCATCACCGTGGAGACCTTCGACATGTCTGATATCTTCCAGCGCATGAAGGCCGTCGCGCCGGCGGCTGCCGCCTTCGGCGTCAAGGCCGAGGCGCTGCGCAACTACGCCTCGTGGGAGGGCGTGCCTGCGCACGCCTTCGAGAACATCGTGCGGCTGGGCGTCACACTCGACGACCTGCGCGCCGAGGCCCACCTCGATGCGCTCGCCATCCGCTGCTGGACGGAAATTCAGACGGAGATGGGCATCTCGCCCTGTGTGGCCATGGGTATGCTCAACGACGAGGGCATGGCCTCCGCCTGCGAGGTGGACATCGGCAACGCCGTCGCCATGAAGGCGCTGCACCTCGCCTCCTACCAGCCTGTTGGCCTGTTGGATTGGAACAACAACTATGAGGACGAGGACGACAAGTGCATCCTCTTCCACTGCGGACCCATGCCCGCCTCGATGATGGAGGGCAAGGGGCGTATTACCGACCACGAAATTCTGCTGACGACGCTGGGCCAGGGCGTGAGTTATGGCTGCAACCAGGGGCGCATCCGCCCCATGGACATCACCTTCAGCAGCCTGATGACCGATGCGGGTCGCGTCAAGGTCTACCTGGGCCAGGGTCGCATGACAAGTGACCCCATTCCGCCCAATTTCTTCGGGGTGGCAGGTGTGGCCGAGATTGACAAGTTGCAGGACGTACTGCTGCACATTGGCATCAATGGCCACCGCCACCATGTGAGCATCACCGAAGGCTGCGTGCAGGAGCCGCTGCGCGAGGCGCTGGGCCACTATCTGGACTTTGATGTCGCGCTTCCGCAGGTGTAGGCGACTGGGGTTTGGAAAGGAAAATGGTAAGTGGTAAATGGTAATAGGCGCGCCGCCAATTGCCATTTATCATTTACCATTTACCCGTTACCATTTACCAATGATCAGTTGTCAATTACCTTTCCAACTCCCAACCCCCTTACGAAAGGATCCCCTATGACACTCGTCACACAGCGCGAAGAGGCGCTGGAGTACACAGAGTTGTTCCGCCGCAGCCACGCCAGCATGGCCATCTTCTGCACAGCGGCCCACTGGAATACCGAAGCTATCCTGCTTGCCGGGCAGATGCTGGCCGAGAAGCATGGTCTGGACCAGGTGCCCCTGGCCGTCGCCATGACCTTCACCTATCCCTACATGCCGCAGGCCGCACGCATGACACACAGCGGCAACGCACCAGCCGGCTTTCTCTCCAACATGGCGCACCTTAAGGTGCTCTGCGACGGGCCGGACGCCCCCTATCGAAACGTCGTCGTGCTGCCGCATCTCGACCACGCCGACCCCAAACGTGACCGCTGGGCGCTAACCGAGGCGCTGCCGCACCTGGCGACTGTCATGTTTGACGCGCAGAAGTACCCCTTCGCGGACAACCTGGCCTGGACGCAGGAATATGTGGCAACGTACGGTTCGCAAGTGATGGTCGAAGGCATCATCGAGGAACTGGCGGTGGGCGGTCAGACGCATGCCGTGCAGAAGGACGATTATGTGCAGAAAGCCGTCCGCTTCATGGACGAGACGGGTGTTGACTTGCTCGTGGCCGACCTGGGCACAGAACAGCAATCGGACCACGTGGGCGAGGCGCGCTACCT
>CAYJNV010000333.1:0-2863 GCA_964370975.1 uncultured Caldilineaceae bacterium
CGCAGGAGGCGATGGTCGAGATTGTGGTGCAGATCAACGGCAAGATTCGCGAGCGACTGCTGGTGGCCCCCGGCACGGACGCGGCGGCGCTGGAGGCGGCGGTGCTTGGCACCCCCAACGTTACCAGGTGGTTTGACGGCAAGCCGGTGCGCAAGGTGATTGCAGTGCCCGACAAGCTGGTGAATGTGGTGGTGTAGGGCGCGCGTGGCCCAGCGGCGGTAATTGATCATTGAAGATTGAAGATTGGGGCGCCTCGCAGCTTGAGGCGCCCCAATCTTCAATCTTCAATCTTCAATGATCAATGATCAATTACCGCCGTTTACCCTGCGGCGTCGGGGGTGGGGCGGTAGAGGCTGTCGTCCAGGTCGGGCGCCGAGGCGGGGGGAGTCGGCGGGCCGTAAGTGGGCTGTGTTCCACCATATTCGGACTGTGTGGACGGGCTGCTTTGGCCGGGAGGGGGCGCAAATGGGTTGGGGCGGTTGGCGCGGCGCACGGGCGCGCCCGCAGCCGTCGCTACGCCGGTGGAAGCGGCCACACTGCCTGTTGCAGCCAGCGCCGGCGCCGTCGTCAGGCTGCCGGGTGCGTAGAAGCCCGCGCCGCCGGGCAATTCGTTGGCGGCGCGCAGGTCATTGACGCCGCGCTGCATCTGCCCGGCGCGCTGCGGCGTGCCACAGAAGACGCAGATGGCCCATTCGTTGCGCACCAGGTTGGCGCAATTGGGGCAGCTGTGCTGCAACTGCGTGTGGCAGTTGGGGCAGTAGACCCAGGTGCCTTCCACAGGCACGCCGCACGAGTGGCAAGCGTGTGTCTCCTCAAGCTCGCGCAGCAGCGCCTCTTCTTCGAGGGCGCGGTCGTAAACATCGGCCAGGGTGGTGCGGGGGCGGATGAGCATGTAAAGTATCAGCCCCACAATCGGAAAGGCAATCACAAGCAGCACGGCCAGAATAATCGCCAGCCAATCACGGCTGCGCGAGCGGATGTCGTTAAAGGTCCAGATGCCCATGGCCACCCAGAACGCGAAGACAAACGCGCCCAGCGCGGCGACGATGACGCCGGCGACGGTGGCAATATTGTTCATGAATTCAGGTGACATGAAGCCATTTCTCCAAAGAGCGTGCGCACGGGTCATGCGCACGCATGCGGCAGCGCGACACGCGCAAAGCAAAACGGGTGCGCGGTGCGCCGTCCAGTGTCGCGAAGCATAGCACAGACGCCCTTTCCAGCCCAAACCATTGCCAGAACGAGGCGTGGGGAGTCGGGATTCGTGTTCCCCTGCCCATACCGGGGATGGACCGCGTATGTTGTGCGGCAGGGCCGGCCAAAGCAAGGCAAATTTTGCCTGTTTGACAGCACTTTGCACGCATGCTATGGTATGCCCCAACTTCTTTCAGGTGTCTCTTCGCAGCCTGAAACACGCGCATTCGCCAGTTCTCCGTTCGCAGCACGTTCCAAAACGCCGCCGCAAGGTGCGACTTTCATGTGCAGCAATGACGCACACCGGGCTCCGCCGCGGCGCTAGGGCACTGCGCCAGACCCGGCTTCTGCCAATTTGCGCACGCAACTTCGGTCTGCTCTCTCTTGTTGGTTAGGCAAGTTGTCTGCTTCATACCATCCCACATGCCTGGAGGCACTATGAACAAACGCATCACGACCCTTGCCATTGCATTGCTGATTATCTCGATCGTCTACGCCGCGTGTTCGGCGCCGGCGCCCGCCCCGGCCGCTGAGCCGGCGCCCGCTGCCGCGGCCCCGGCAGCCGCGCCCGCCGATGCCGCCGCAGCCGCACCTGCGCAGGGGGCCAGCCGCCTGCAGACTGTCATCGACCGCGACAAGCTCATCTGCGGTGTGCATGGATCGTTGCCCGGCTTCGGCGCCGTTGACTCAGCCGGCAATTACGGTGGCTTTGATGTGGACTTCTGCAGAGCCGTGGCTGCCGCCGTTCTGGGCGACGCCACCAAGGTCGAGTTCCGCCCTCTCAATGCCGGCGAGCGCTTCACCGCCGTACAAACGGGCGAAGTCGACGTCATCTTCCGCAACTCCACCTGGACGCTCACCCGCGATAGCAGTGAAGTGGGCATGGAGTTCATGCCCGTCAACTTCTACGACGGCCAGGGCATGATGGTGCGCAAGGAGAGCGGCATCACCTCGCTTGAGGACATGGACGGCGCCACCGTCTGTGTGCAGAGCGGCACCACCACCGAACTCAATCTCACCGACGTCTTCCGCTCACTGGGCATTGACTTTGAGCCGGTTGTCTTTGAAGAATCGGATGCGACGCGCGACGCCTATGACCAGAACCGCTGTGACGGCGTCACCACCGACAAGTCGCAATTGGTTTCCTACATCACCCAGTTGACCGTGCCGGAGGATCATGTGATTCTCGACGTGACCATGTCCAAGGAGCCGCTGGCCGGCGCCGTTGCACAGGGCGACCCGGCCTGGGCCGACGCCGTGCGCTGGACGGTCTTCGGGCTGATGAACGCCGAAGAGTACGGCATTACCAGCGCCAACATCGAAGAGATGAAGGGCAGCGAAGATCCCAACATCCGCCGCATCCTGGGCGTTGAGGGCGACATGGGCGCCAAACTGGGGCTCTCCAACGACTTCATGGTCAACGCACTGAGTGCCACGGGCAACTATGGCGAGATGTACGACCGCAACCTGGGCCCAGAAACCCCCTTCAACCTGCCGCGCGGGCAGAATGCGCTCTACACCGACGGCGGCATTATCTACGCACCGCCATTCCGCTAAATCAACAGGCGTAGCCTGAAGTGCGCCGGGGCGGGGGCGAAGGGGTGGCAGCCCGGCCCCGGGCGGGCCCCCGGCCGTGGCGGATTCCGGGCCGAACAGCATGGTGCTGATG
>CAYJNV010000333.1:2873-4543 GCA_964370975.1 uncultured Caldilineaceae bacterium
ACCCGCCGCGGGCGCCGGGGCGGGCCGCTTGCCCCCCCGCGCCGCCGCCCCCCCCCCCACGCTGCCGCCCCCACCCCCGCAGGACTTCCATGGCTTCATCATCCTCTCCGGCCCCGCGACGCAGCGAAGGCTCAATCTTCCAGGATACGCGTGTCATCCACCTGTTGGTGCAGGCGGCTGTGGTCGCGCTGCTGGTGATGGCGGTGGCCTTCTTTGCACGCAATATCGTCACCAATCTGCGCAGCAGCAACATTCCTCTGGGCTGGAATTTCCTCACCCAGTCGGCCGGTTTCCGCATTGCCGAAGGGCCTCCCTTTGACCCGCAGGAGAGCTACGGACGTGCGTTCGTCGTGGGCGTCATCAACACGCTGCGCGTGGTGGTGGCGGGGATTGTGCTCGCAACAATTTTGGGACTGGTCGTGGGCATTGCGCGCCTCTCCACCAACTGGATGGTGCGCAACCTCGCCGGCACCTATATCAACATCATTCGCAACACGCCGCTGCTGGTGCAACTCTTCTTCTGGTACACCGCCGTCATTTTGCAGTTGCCCGATATCAAGGCGCATCTGGGGCTGGGCAACGCAGTCATTCTCAGCAACCGTGGCATGGTGATGGGCTGGCTCCATGTTTCGGAGACGGGCGGCGCGCTAACCTGGTGGCTGGGTGCGGCCATCGTGGCGGGGTGGCTCGCCAGGCGGCTGCGCCGGCGCGCGCTGGAGAGGGCGGGACGACTCGAAAGCGGCTGGCTTGCTGGCGTTCTCGTCTTCGCTGCCGTGCTCGTGTTTGGCTATGTGCTGACTGATCTCACAGCCAGCCTGCCCGCCAACGTGACCTACGAGATCAAGCGCGGCGATCGCGGCACCCTCTTCGCGGATGTCAACAGTGACGGCGCCTATGACGCCAACCTGGGCGACAAGCCCATCCGTTATGCACCTGTCACCCTCTATGGCGCAGACGGCGCCGTGCTGGGCGAGGAGTTGACCGAGAAGGACGGTGGTTTCCGCTACTATGACCTGCCCGAAGAGGGCACGTCGCTGACGTGGATTTCGCCCGCGCCGCTGGTCTACAGCGCGCCCGAGTTCCAGGGCTTCAACGTGCGCGGCGGGCGCACCTTTTCGCCCGAGTACACGGCGCTGCTGCTGGGGCTGGTGCTCTATACCGGCGCGTTCATCGCCGAGATTGTGCGTGCGGGCATCAACGCCGTGCCCAAGGGGCAGTGGGAGGCGAGCAAGGCCGTCGGCCTCTCCAACGGGGCCACACTGCGGCTGATTGTGCTGCCGCAGGCATTGCGCGTCATCATCCCGCCCCTCACCAGCCAGTATCTCAACCTCACCAAGAATTCGAGCCTTGCCATCGCGATTGCCTATCCGGATCTCTTCAATGTCTCGCTGACAATCATGAACCAATCGGGCGCCACTGTGCAGATGTTCCTGCTCATTATGGCCACCTATCTCTCCTTCAGCCTCTTCACGTCGCTGCTCATGAACATCTACAACAAGCGCATGGCGCTGGTGGAGCGCTGAGCCATGGCCCTCAACCCCAACCCCGGCGATGCGACCGGCGGACGCGACGTGTCGACCTGGGTGAGCACCGCTCACCCCAGCGCTGCGCGCCCTGCCCCTGTGCGCACCACAGGTGTTGTGGGCTGGATGCGCGCCAACCTCTTCATG
>CAYJNV010000334.1:0-4523 GCA_964370975.1 uncultured Caldilineaceae bacterium
GCGCAAATTCGTCGAGCAGCGCCTGTGTGTCCATGGCGAAATAGGGGTGGTCGGCGGGCAGATAGTCGCCCAGGTAGAGCAGGTGGTCGCCGCCATAGTGGGCGGGGTCAATCATGTTGGTGTGCTCCACCAGCGCCAGGAAAGGGAAGCCCTCGCGCTTGGGCAGGTTGACCCAGTAGGCGCCATCGGTGAGCAGTTGGCGGTCGAGCGCAACGGTGAGGACGACAGCGCCGATACTGGTGAGCTTTTCCAGGCTGCGCAGATAGTCGTCGGGCAAGTCGGGCGCGATGCGCCGGAGCAGCCCGGGGCTGGTGGTGGCGATGACCGTGTCGTAGACCACCGGGGCAGCACCTGCGGCCTCCACCAGCAAGCCGCCCTGCGGGTTGTCACGCACGGGACGAATCGATTCCACCTGCGCGCCCAGCACAATGCGGCCGCCCAGTGAACGCACATTCTGCGCCAACCCCTCTACAAAGGACTGGAAGCCGCCGCGGTAGTAGGCCAGTTTGGGGGTGCGCTTGTAGATGCGCGCCCAGAACCAGGCGAGGTTGACCTCTTTGTAGTAGGGGCCAAACTTGCCCTGCAACATGGGCCGCCACACCATGTCATAGCCCCGCTCGCCCATCCAGCGCGCAAGCCACTTGTCGGCCAGTATGCGGTCATAGCGCTTCCAGGGGGCAAAGGGCAAATACTTGAGGAAGGCAATCACCATGCCCATGCGCAGCTTGGCAAGAAGGCGCAGTTTGGGGAACTTGAGCAGGCGCAGGGCTGTATCAAAAGGATAATTTACGCCCTGAATGTGCATGACGGTGGTGGGGCGATGGGTCTCGAGGAGGTCGGCCATGCCCAACTCGCGCGTGAGGCCGATGATGGCATCGTCGTTGGTAAAGAGATGGTGGTAGAAGTGCTCGAGCGGCCACGCCCACGACGAGCGCCCGCGGAAGCCCGCAGCGAGGCCGCCCAGGAGCGCGCCCCCCTCATAGATCGTCACTTCAACGGGGCCTTCGGCGCTGCACAGGAGATCGTACGCGGCTGTGAGGCCGGCAATGCCGCCGCCAATGATGGCAATGCGACGGGGCGCAGGGCGACCATCGGCTGTAACCGGGCGCGGCGGAATGCCAGCCTGAGGCAGGCCGCCTGCGCGGGCTGGTGCGGGAGTGGTGGACTTTGTCATGAGGAGAGTAGTGAGCGACAGGGCGCAAGGCCCGCCCGCTCCCGCTAGGCCGCCAGAGTGAGTTCGCCGGGGCGCACACCTTGCGCCAGGTGAAGTGTGAGTTCCTGACGGGCGCGCGTGTAGATCTCAAGCAGTTCAGCGTCGGGCCCCTTGTACGACTGCACCGTTTGCGTTGCACAGAGATAGCAGCCGCGCAGGAACTTGTAGTTATTGCTGTTGCACTTGAGGCAACCGTCCAGTTCAATCATCATGAGGACGAAGGCGAGGCTGTCGGGGTGCGTTTCGGGGAGGGCGGCCACGCGATCGACGAGCGCGCGCCAATCTTCGCCGCGCAGGTCGCGCAGGCTCGAGATCAAATGGGCGGGGAAGAGTAATTCAGCTTTGGTATGAACGAGCAGATCGTTGACGTCAGACACGGATTCGCTTCCTTTTGCAGATATCCTTCAGCGAGAGCGGGGGGCGGCGCAGATGCAGCCGCGCCGACTAGAATTCCAGCGCCACGTTGGGAATCTTGACGAGCACAGGTGTATGGGCGCCGTTGCTTTGCGCAGCAGGTGCAGCCGCCAAGAGCAGGTTGAGGTTGGCCAGCAGGTCGTCCAAAGGCAGGTTGCGGTCGGCGCAGATCTCTGCAAGCGTGTCAGCCGGGGCCGCGGCGCAGTCGCTGCAGCCTCCGATGTGGAACGCAGCCAGGAGCTCCATCACCTGCGGGTGCATGAGTTCGGCCTCCTGCACGGTGGTATCGGGGGCAAAATGCAGCCCGCTGCCGCCGCGCATGATGGCCACCTTAAGTTCGGCGGCGCTACGCTCCATATCTGCGCGCAACGTGCGCAGTTCGTCGTTGGCGTCGAAGAGCGCGCGGTTGTAGCGGTCGAGGCGGCGTGTGGCCGCCCCAAGCTCCTGCTGCAACTTCCATGCGTAGGCCAGCGCCACGGCGGCCAGTATCAGCGCAAGTATGGTGAGAAATGTCAGCATCCGTCAAAGAGTCCCCGAGCTACAGCTCGAACGTGTCACACGGCTGCATCACTGTGCAGTCGATTTCGGCCACGCGCCGCAGCCGTTCGGCAAAGGCCGCGCCGTCCTGCGCAATCAGCGACCAGGTGTTGTAGTGCACGGGCACCACATGCTTGGCCTGCACCCACTGCGCCGCCAGCACGGCGTCCTCGGGGCCCATGGTATAGTTGTCACCGATCGGGAGTAGCGCCAGGTCTACGCCGCCCGCGTCGCCAATCTGGCGCATGTCGTAGGTCAGTGCCGTGTCGCCTGCAATATAGACATCGTGGCCGCTGTTGAAGTTGACGACGAAACCGACGGGGTTGCCGCCGTAGCTGCCGTCGGGCAGGCCGCTGGAGTGATGCGCAATCACCATCTTGACGCGGCCAAAGGGGAATGAATGCGCGCCGCCCGTGTTCATGCCGTGCACATTCTCAATGCCCTTCTTCTTCAGCCAACGCGCAATCTCGGGCACGCAGATGACCGTTGCGCCCGTACGCTGCGCGAGTGCCACGGTGTCGGCGATATGGTCGCCGTGGCCGTGCGTCTGCAGGATGAAGTCGGCGGCTACATCACCAGGCCGCACGCTGGTGGCGGGATTGTCGGGCGCGAAGAAGGGGTCCACAACTACATGGATACCGTCGATTGCAAAAGCGCAGGTGGCGTGGCCGTGGTATGTAAGCTGCAGCGACATGGTCATTCCTCGAGCAGAAGCAGGTTGAAGGCTGCTGTGAATGAACCATTTTAGCCGGGGTGGGGCGAAAAATCAAGTTGGCGCGAAGGCGCCCCGGGCCTCTCACCGTTCGTGACTCCCGCCAGCCGCGGGGCGCGATGGCGCGATCTCTGCCGTTCTCGATTGGCGCTAGGCCACACCTCGATATGTTTTGCACTCAAGACGGGAGTTTGACGGCAGAGTCAGGGCTTCTGAGACGTCCTGTGCGTGTGTACGCCCGACCATGAAATGACGTCATGACACATGCCCCCCAAACTCGGGCAATCTATCAGGCGACAGCCCGCGGCGCGCATGGTAGACTGGCGCAAAGCCTTTGCCATGGTCCCGATTGCGCCTGGCGTTCTTTGCGCCGAGCGCCCTGTTTTGGAGCATCAATCAAATGAAGTGGAAAACCGTTGAAGAAGCCGTACAAATCATCAAATCGGGGGACCGCGTCTTTATCCATGGCGGCGCGGCCACACCCAAACTGCTGGTGCAGGCCATGGCCAACCGCCACGAAGAGCTGCGCCACGTGGAGGTCGTCAGCATCCACACCGAGGGCGAAGCCGCCTATGCGCGCCCGGAGATGGCGCAGAGTTTCTACACCAACGCCTTCTTCGTGGGGGCCAACATCCGCGCCGCCGTGGATGAAGGTGTGGCCGACTATGTGCCCATCTTCCTGAGCGAAATCTCCGGCCTCTTCCGCAAGGGCATCATGCCGCTGGATGTGGCGCTGGTGCAGGTCTCCCCGCCCGACAAGCACGGCTACTGCTCGCTGGGCGTTTCGGTGGATGTGGCGCGCGCCGCCGTGCAGACGGCCAGCCATGTGGTGGCGCAGGTGAACCCCGCAATGCCGCGCACCCACGGCGACGGGCTGATCCACGTCAGCGACATCGACTACGCAGTGGCAGTGAACAACACCCCCATCCACGAAGTGAAGCCTGCCGAGATGTCCGACGCCGAAGAACGCATCGGCAAGTACTGCGCCGAGCTCATCGAGGATGGCGCGTGTCTGCAAATGGGCATCGGCGGCATCCCCAACGCCGTGCTCCACGCCCTCACCAATCACAAGAATCTGGGCATCCACACCGAGATGTTCTCTGATGGCGTGATCGACCTGGTGGAGCGGGGTGTCATTACCGGCGAAAACAAGCGCGTGCACCCCGGCAAGATCGTCAGCACCTTCATTATGGGATCGCGTCGACTTTACGATTTTGTGGACGACAACCCACTTGTCGCCGTGCTGGACGTGGCCTATGTGAATGACACGGCCGTCATCCGCCGCAACCCCAAGGTGACGGCCATCAACAGTGCCATCGAAATCGACCTGACTGGGCAGGTGGGGGCCGACTCCATGGGGACGCGCCAATACTCGGGCGTGGGCGGGCAGATGGACTTCATTCGCGGCGCATCGCTCTCCGAAGGGGGCAAGCCGATCATTGCGCTGCCCTCAATTACAAACAAGGGCATCAGCCGGATTTCACCCTACCTGCGCCTGGGCACAGGAGTGGTGACGACGCGCGCACACGTGCATTACGTGGTCACCGAGTATGGCGTGGCCAACCTCTACGGCAAGAATCTGCGCCAGCGTGCCAAGATGCTGATTGATATTGCCCACCCCTCGCAGCGTGCCATGCTCGAGGAAAA
>CAYJNV010000335.1:0-4473 GCA_964370975.1 uncultured Caldilineaceae bacterium
TCGCCCCGGCGGAGACCCCCGCCGATGCGCAAATCTATCTGGCGGGCGACAACCCAGACGTCTTCGGCGCTCCCTATGACCCGGCGCGCCTGCCCATGAAGAACCTGGGCGACGGCAGGTGGGAAGTGACTGTGCAGGCCAAAGATAGCGTGCCGCTGTTGTACAAATACACGCGCGGCTCGTGGGAGATGGTTGAGCAGTGGGGATCGATCGCTGGTTTCGCCAACCGCCAGGTGACGGTCTCCAAAAGTCCCGAGAACACAATGCTGATTGAGGATACCGCCACCGACTGGGGCAGCGGCGGCCCCGACGACCGGCGCGGCGTGCTGACCTGGCGCGACCCGCTGGTGAAGACAGTCACGCCCGCGCCCGACAGCGGGGGGCCTGTTGATGATGTGCGCGCGACCTTCTCCGTCTTCGTCAGCACGAATGACCTGCAGCCCGTCATTACAGTGAAGGATGCCGCCGGCGTTGAGGTGGTGGGCACTGTGACAGCCGAGGGGACCGACACGTTTGTCTGGACTCCCAACGCGCCGCTTGCGCCGGGGGACTACACGGCCACGGCCTTCAACGTGGAGGCCACTACGCCCATGATCGCGCCCTTTGTGTGGGACTTTGCGGTGGAGTGAGAGAATCCGCACCCGACTTCACACCTGCGGCCATCCCATTCGGTTACGTCATCAGCCGCGCGACCTGTGCCACCGCGTGCGTCGCCGCGCGATTCCCCGGCCTGACAGCCATCAGGTACAATCGCTCCAGCGGCCCGCTGCATGGGCTGCCCCGTCATACTTCCACTGCCTGCGCACGCGGCCTTGTGCGCGGGCGCGCGCCAACCCTCGGTGACCCGTGCGCTGGACCCTTCGCGACACACTTCTGCTTGTTGCCATCACCCTGCTGGGGGCAGCGCTGCGCTTCTACCAAATCGGCGCGGTGCCGCCCGGTTTTCAATTTGACGAGGCGTACAACGCAGTCGACGCCGAGCAGGTGCTTGCGGGCAACTATCCCCTTTTCCTGCCTGCCAACGGCGGGCGCGAGGTGCTGTACACCTACTTCCAGGCCGGGCTGATCTGGCTTTTTGGCGCATCGCCAACGGTCTTTCGGGCCGCGTCTGCGATTTGGGGCACGCTGGCGGTGGCGGCAACGTTCGTGCTGCTGCGCATCCTGCTACGGCGCAACAGCCGCCTCATGGCCTCCTTTGGCGCGCTGGCGCTCGCCATCTCCTACTGGCACATCCACTTCAGCCACTACGGCATTCGCATCATCATGATGCCGGTGATTCTCAGCGCGCTCTTCGGCATGTATTGGGCGGCCACGCATGCGCCCGGGCGCAGCCGCCGCATCCTCTGGGCAATTGCGGCCGGGGCTGTAATGGGGCTGAGCGTCTACGCCAACCCCACAGGGCGCCTCGCCCCCTTCGTGCTCATCGCCTACACTGCTATGTTGCTTATCCGCCACCCGCACGAGCGGCGGCTGCGGCTGGATCGCGCGCCGGGGCTGCTACTTGTCGCGGGCGCAACCGCATTCGTCGTCTTCCTGCCCCTGGGGATGACCTTCCTACGCAACCCGGAGTTCTTCTGGGGTCACACCGCCGAGGTCTCCATCTTTGCCGAGCGCGTCGCGGGCGAACGCAGCCCGCTGCTGCTGCTCGCTGATAATGTGCTCCACGTGCTGGGCATGTTCTCCTTCTACGGTGACCTTGACTGGACACACGACATGGCAGGGCGGCCTACGCTCGATAAGCTCATCTCGGTTCCCTTCATGATTGGTGTGGTGGTGTGGGCACAGCGCCTGTTGCGACGCAGGCACAGTGATGAAGCCGATGCAGACCCCGACATCGATGCGCTCTGGCTGCTGTTGCTCTGGGCGATCGTCATGCTCGCGCCCTCTGTCCTCAGCGAGGCAGCCCCCAACTACTCGCGCACGCTGGCTTCACTGCCCGCCGCGCTGCTGCCCATTGCGCTGGGGCTCACATGGATTGTGGCGCGCGCGTGGCCGCGCCCGGCGCTGCGTTGGGCGATGGTGGGGGGCATCCTCGTGGCCAGCCTGTCGATCACGTTCTACGACTACTTTGTGCGCTTTCCGCAGCATAGCCAGGTCTACTATGCCTATGATGTGGACAAACTTGATGCGCTGGACGCGCTGCGCGCCCGCCAGGCAACGCAGCAGGTCTACCTGTCGCCACTCTGGGCGGAGCACGCCACAATTGTCTACGCGCGCGCGGGCAGTGGTATCAAGACGCTCGATGCCACCGGCACGGTCGTTCTCCCTGCAAGTGGCGGCGCGGCCTATGCTTTTTCGCCTGAGGAGTTAGCCCAGGCCGAAAGGTTCGCAGCCCTGTGGGACGCGCCACGCGTCGAGACGATCAGCGATCGCTACGGTCGCCCGCTGCTGACCGTGGTCGAGGTGGATGGCGACGCCATGCAGGGGTGGCCGCCCGGCTTCGCACCGCAAACGCCTCTCGAAGCGCGCTTCGATGACGGGCCTACGCTCCTGGGCATGCAGCTGGTTGCTGCTTCGCCTGCCGTACCGGAATCCGCCGGCGCACTCGAACTCTTCTGGCGCGCCGAAGCACCCACCTACCGCAACCTCACCAGCTTCGTCCACCTGATTGACCAGGGGGGCACGCGTGTCGCCCAGGCCGACCGCCTCCCCGGCGACGGCTCCTACCAGACGCCTTACTGGACACCCGGCGAACGCGTCATCGACCGCCTCCATCCCGAACTCCTGGACCCCTGCGCCGGGGGCGATAGTGTGCGCGCGCTGGTGGGCTGGTACGAATATGCTGCCGGCAACGCGCGCCGCCCGCGCCTGGGTGCGCCCGGGGACACCGTGGTTGCGGGTACGGTAACGCTGCCCGTGCTGCCCCACAAAGGTGAGCCGATCACGCCAACAATTCCCTTGAGCGCAACGCTCGGGCCGCTCACACTCATGGGCTACGCGCTTCATGGCAACGAGGATCTGCAGCGGGGCAGCCCCTTTGCGCTCGACCTCTATCTGCGCGCCGAAGACGTGGTGCACGCGCTGCCTGCCGCAGTTGATCTTGAGAGCACGCAAGCCACTGCCCCACTTGGTGCGGTCGAGCTTGCCGCCACGCTTCCCATGCAGCCGGGCGACCTCTTCTGCCAGCGCGTGCGGCTGCGTGTGCCCGCGACTGCCAGGGAGGGAACTTCAGCCATGACCCTGGCACTGCCGGAACACGACGTGCGTGTGACGCTGGGGCCACTGATTGTGCGCCCCGCCAACCGCCTCACGACGGCGCCGGCGTTTGCCACGCCGATTGACGCGCAGTTCAGCGATTCAGTTGCGCTTGTGGGCGCAACCGTGGGCGCGCCCAATGGCGGCGCGCTGCCCGTGGAGACCGTTTGGCAAGCACTTGCGACGCCGGCGTTTGCCACCATTGCCACGCTGCAGTTGCTTGCGCCGTATGGCGCGCTCGTCGCGCAGGCCGACGCGCCACCCGGCGGCGAAGCCACATTCCTGTTGGCGCCGGGTCAATATGTAGTAGACAATCGCACCCTGTCGCTGCCCGCGGATTTGCCTGCCGGCGACTATCGGCTGGTGGCGGCGCTCTACGATGCGCTAACCCTCGAGCGGCTACCCGCGCTGGACGGCGATGGTCGCCCTCTGCCCGACAGCCTGGTGGAACTGGGTTTGGTGCAGATTCCGTAGTGTGGCGCGCATCATCCCCCTACGCTATAGAGCATCACATGCCGGCCGTGGCCCTATGTCCTTCCTGAAGGAACGATCCGATGGGCACCATGAGGGATCCCGATGAGGTTGATGTGCTGGCGCGCTACGTGCGCGACGGGCGGCTGCGTCAATACCCCGCGCGCGCACACGCCCGCGGCGTTTTCCTGCGCTGGCTGGCGGAGCAGTTTGCCCCCGCCGTACGCTACAGCGAGGCCGAGGTGAACGAGCGATTGGCGGGCCACGCTGTAGACCATGCGACGCTGCGCCGCTACCTGGTGGATGCCGGCTTGCTTGACCGCGCGCGCGATGCGTATTGGCGCACACAAGGTGAAGACACTTCGCCCAAAGACTTCGCACCTTAGTTTTCAGAATTGCACACTCGTGTGTGCGTGAATATCTTGACATCCGTGACGCAGTGCGTTATAATCGACCCATAACGCACTGCGTCACCCTGCGTGTAGCGACGGGATTGATAGTGCGGGATCACGCAACTGAGATGCAATCAAGCATCTTCAGGTGGCAGGCAACGCCTGCACAAGGAGAGAAACATGACCGCCAAGATCAACATGCGCAATGTGCAGGAGAACGTCGAAGACAACTCCAAGAAGGCGCGCGAGTTTGGGCGCAAGGCTATGCTTGCCTATCTCGGCATGTGGGGCATGGGCTATGACGCGGGCAAGTCCGTGTACAAGGATGGCTGGAAGTGGGTTGAAAAGGCCGAGAAGCGCGGCGAAAAGGTCGAGAAGGAATTGACCAAGGTCGTCAAGGCCTATCAGAAGGATT
>CAYJNV010000336.1:0-4434 GCA_964370975.1 uncultured Caldilineaceae bacterium
TTGCGCACCTCGGCGGGGTCCACGGGGATGACATAGTCGGCGTTGACGGTCATAGTGAACTCGACGCCGCGACCGATCAGCGCGGCGCCGGGCACACGCTGCGCCGTGAGCGAGTTGGCCACAAGCTTGGCCTGGGCGGGCATCTCGCTCTCCACTGCGGCCTGGAGCACGTCACGCGCCTCGGCCTCATCCACGGCCACGCCCTGCACAAGCATGCGCAGCGTAAGGTTCACCTGGTCGGCGGCGTCATCGTTATACTGGTCAAACGCCTGGGCCACAATGAAGGTCTGCACCGACTCGGGGGGGAGCCACTCGCCAGGATTGAGCTTGGCATTGAGCGCTTCGACGGCGCGCCCTTCGGCGCGCGCCAGCGTATCGGTCAGCAGATTGTCCTTGTCAGCCTGGGTGACGGCGCGCACCAGTTCCGAGCCGCCACCGCCTGTGGCGTTGGGATTGCTCACGCGTGCCCTGAATCGCAGCGGTCCATCGATGTTCGTAATGGTGTTGGCGCGCACATTGCCGCCAATGCCGGGATCCAGCGCCTCAACCGCCACGGTGGCGCGCTGCCCAACGCCGCCGGGGATGACCCCTTCACTCAAGGTGCGAAAGCTGACAGGTGTGCCTGTTCCCGTGCTAACGGTCGTACCCACAGGCACCTTGACTTCATCCGTGCCCAGGTTGCTGAAGTTGACCTCGCCCGTGGCCTTGATTGTGGGCTTCTGCAGCGAGCCGCTCGTATTGGACGCAGCCTGCTCCTCGATGATCGTCTCGATCAAGCGCCCCTTGATCTTGCGTGCAGTGAGGTTTGATTCGTCAATGTCCGGGTCAGCGATCAGGCGCGTGGTCACGCTGAGTGGCGCTGTGCCGGGAGTGACGGTAATTGTGGCGGCGGGCAGCACAAGGAGGCCGAAGAGCGCAAGCAGCAGCACGATCAGCCCGGCCATAGAGCCATAGCCAACCCAGACAAGCCAGCCGGGCGTGCGACGGTGGCGGGCGCGTTCTTCGGTTGCGATGCGTCGCTGGCGCGCCTGAAACTGGCTGGGCAGAGAGGTTTGCGCAATGATCTTTTCGCGCCGGTAGCGGGGCGGTTCGGGCAAACCCAGGGCAGGGTTGCGCAAGTCCACCATGGGCAGGGTCGGCTCCATGCGCCACTCGCGCTGCATGGCCGTTTCCACGTCACCGAAGACAGGCACGCCCACGGTCTGCGCCGCATTGATTGTGGCAGCATTGCGCGTGACCACGGCCAACTGGCAGCGCTGCACCTGCACCTGGCGTTGGAGGAGGCGCATGCGTGCGGCGTTGGCAAGGCCATCCCAGTCGTCAGGGAGTTCGACCACAATGTGCGTGCGGCGGAACTGCGCAACCTGGCTGCGCAGGGCGTTGAGGCGCGCGGTGGGTTCTATACGGATTAGTTCAGTCATTGAGAAGGGTACAGAACGAGCAATATAATTGGTAACTGGTCATTGGTAACGTGAGTTACCAATGACCAGTTACCAATTACTGTTTTGGCGTCACTTCAAGTTGGCCCGTACCCAGTCGGGCACGGAATCGAGCGCGGCGGGGAGCTTGGCGCTCTCCTTGCCGCCGGCCTGGGCGAGGTTGGGCTTGCCGCCGCCGCCGCCACCCATAATCTTGGCGGCGTCGCGCACGAGGTTGCCCGCGTGCATGCCGCGGCTCACCAGGTCGGGCGTAACGGCGGCCACGAGCAGCGGTTTCTCGTCAATCACCGCACCCACGGCCACCACGCTGCTGCCCAGTTTGTCGCGCAGCCAGTCGGTCATCTGGCGCAGCGTGTCGGCGTCAGTGGCCTTAACCTGAACAGCCAGCACCTTGAAACCATCGAGCGATACCGCCTGGTCGAGCAATGCGCTCGTCTCCTGCTGGGCGCTCTTCTGGCGCGACTGGTTCAGTTCGCGCTGGAGGTTTTGGTTGTGCTCGAGCAACTGGCGCAGCGCGTGCTCCACGTCGGCGGGCTTGGTGTGCAGAAGATCAGCACTGCGGGCGAGGATGTCGAACCGTTCTTCTACCAGCGCCTCGGCATAGCGGCCGGTGACAATCTCGATGCGGCGCACGCCCGCGGCCACGCTGCTCTCGGAGATAACGCGGAAGCCGCCAATCTCGGCAGTGCTCTCCACATGCGTGCCGCCGCAGAGTTCCATGCTCACGCCGTCATCCTCGCCAAAGGAGACAACACGCACTTCGTCGCCGTACTTCTCGCCAAAGAGCGCCATCGCGCCCTCTTCAATGGCCCGCTTCTGCGTTGTCCAGCGCGTATTCACCGGGCAGTTGCCAAGAATGATTTCGCCGGCGCGCCGCTCAATCACACGGATGTCTTCGTCACTGAGGGGCTGGCCATGGGTAAAGTCGAAGCGCAGCCGCTCGGGGGCCACCAGCGAGCCGGCCTGGTGCACATGCTTGCCCAGCCGCTCGCGCAGCGCCGCATGCAGCACGTGCGTTGCGGTGTGGTTGCGCATGATGTCCCAGCGACGCTCGTTGTCAATCTCGGCCTCGGCGGGGTCACCCACGCGCACCGTCCCCTGCAACACCGTGCCGATGTGCACGATCAGCCCCGGAATGCGGCGGCGCGTATCCGTCACCTGCACCGACCAGACGGGTTGCTCGGTGTCTTCCGGCCAGTAGTAGACTTCGCCGGTGTCACTCATCTGGCCGCCGCTCTCCACATAGAAAGGCGTCTCGGGCAACACAAGCTCCACCTGCGCGCCCGCGTCTGCCTCCTCCACGCTTTGCCCGTTGCGCACGATGCCGAGCAGCGTTGTGTCGACGGTGTCAACGTTCTCGTAGATGAGGTGGCGCACGCCTTCCTTGCCCAAGGCACCCGCTGCCTGCAGGCTGGTCAGCAGTTGCGAGTAGACGGAGACGTCCTGCAGTATCTTCTCCTGCGCAGTGGCGCGGCTCTGCTCCTTGGCGGCGGCCAGCGCCTCGGCAAAGCCCGCCTCGTCAATCGTGAAGCCCGCATCCACGGCAATATCGCGCGTCAGATCCAGCGGGAAGCCGAAGGTATCCCACAGGTGAAATGCATCGCGGCCGGGGATCACGCTCAGCCCCTCGCTGCGCAGCGCCTCCATTTGCGTCTCCAGCAGCGCCAGTCCGGTGTTGAGCGTGCGGTGGAAGCGTTCCTCCTCGTCGGTGATTGTCTGCAGGATGTAGGCTTCCTTGGCGGGCAGGTCGGTGTAGTGACCGCCCATTTCGTCGATCACCACCTCGGCCACCTGCGCGAGAAAAGGCTGGTCGAAACCGATGAGTTTGCCAAAGCGGGCGGCACGACGCAGGATCATGCGCAGGACGTAGCTGCGCCCCTCGTTGCCGGGGAGTACGCCGTCGCCAATCATGAAAGTGATGGCGCGCGCGTGGTCGGCAATTGCGCGGTAGCGGTATAGATTGGCCCGCCTGGCACCGTCGTCCTGCCCCGCCAGTTGCTGAATGCGATCCATGATGGGCGTAAAGGCGTCGGTGTCGTAGTTGTTGTCCTTGCCCTGGAGGATGCTGGCGAGGCGCTCAAGCCCTGCGCCCGTGTCCACACTGGGCGCGGGCAGGGGGACCAAGGTGCCGTCAGGCTTGGCGTCATACTGCATGAAGACAAGGTTCCAGATCTCGAGGTACTCGTCATCTTTGTTGACGCCGTCGGGCACCTGCTTGTCCAAATCCCCCCAGTAATAGTGGATCTCCGAGCAGGGACCGCAGGGGCCGGTGTCGCCCATGGACCACCAGTTGTCCTTCTTGCCAAAACGCAGCACACGCGCGGGCGCTGCCCCCGTTTCAATCCACAGCCGCATGGCCTCATCGTCGTCGGTGTAGACGGTGAACCAGAGGCGCTCGACGGGCAGCCCCAGTTTGTTGACGAGCAGGTCCCACGCAAAGGCAATCGCGTCCTTTTTAAAGTAATCACCAAAGGAGAAATTGCCCAGCATTTCGAAGAAGGTGTGGTGGCGGGGGCTGGGGCCCACGTTGTCCAGATCGTTGTGCTTGCCGCTCACGCGCATGCACTTCTGGCTGGTGGCAGCGCGCTTGTAATCCCGCTTCTCCAGCCCCAGGAAGACGTCCTTGAACTGGTTCATGCCCGCGTTGATAAGCAGGAGCGTGGGGTCGTCGGCAGGGACAAGGCTGCTGCTGGCGACGGTGGCGTGGCCGCTCTCTTTGAAGTAGTCGAGCCAATACTGGCGAATTGCGTTGGTTGAAAGCGATTTCATGGCAGGGCGCTCCAGCGTGCGCGCGGGTCAAGGCGTATGTAACACGGTGTGGCGGGGGTTGCAGAAACCCCGCCGATCCTGCGAATTTTAGGCGAAGGGCAGGGGTAAGTCAAAGAATGGGGGGAGAGGGGGCTGGGTAACTGGAAATTGGTAATAGGTAATGGTCGCGCGCCAGTTACCAGTTACCAATGATCCTCTACCACTCACCCAGCCACCGGGCCAAGTT
>CAYJNV010000337.1:0-4364 GCA_964370975.1 uncultured Caldilineaceae bacterium
AGATAGCGCGGGTCGCGCCAGCTTGTGCCCACAAAGAGGAAGAGCACGCCCAGTCCAAAGAGCATCTGCAGGGCGTAGAAAAGCGTACTTTGGTGGAAGAGCGGCAGGGCGCGCAAGCTGCGGGTTCGCGTGGCCATGACAAGCGCCGCACCCAACGCAATCAGCCCCGCCAGCGTCCAGGGCAGTCGGTCTGGGGCGACGAGTTGTGGCGCGTAGGTGCGCCACGCGCCCGTCACATCGAGCACCCATCCCACATAGGGGCGAGTGGCCTGAATTGTTTCGAAGTAGCCCGGCTGCCCCCAAATCTCGATGGCGTAGCGTGCGCCCATGGCTGCCACGCAAATGGCGTGCGCAACCAGCAGCGGGGGCGTGAGCAGCCGCCGCCACCCCAACCAAATGAGCATGGCAAGCACAATGGAGGGGTAGAGGAGCAGCGCCTGCTCCTGCGAGTAAAGCGCCAGCACGAAGCTCAGCGCAAAGAGCAGCGGCGTGCGCCAGCCATGGCGCGGCGCGCTGCCAGGGGGTGTTGCATACGCGCGTATTGTCTCCCACGCCGCCCACAGCGCAAGCAGCGCGAAGAACTGCATCTGCGTGTAGAAGCGGGCGCGTGCGCTCCACAGGATCGCCTCGGGCAGCAGCGCAAGCCCCAGCGCCGCCAACCAGCCTACACGACAGCGCCAGCCGCGCCGCCCCACCTGCCAGATGAGCAGAATCGTCCCCAGCCCAAAGATGAGGCTCGGCAGTCGACCCACGCTGTAGCCGTTGCCAAAGAGCGCCCCTATGCCCGCCTGGAGATAGGAGGCGAGCAGACCACGCGTGTAGAGCACGCCGCTGGGCATGATCGGCACACCGTGCGCCTGCACCTGGCGCGCCGCCCAGAGTGTCGTAAATTCGTCCACGTAAAGGCTGAGACCGCGCAGCGCGTCCCAGCGCAGCCATGCGCCCAGCGCGAGCAGCAGCGCCAGACCGAAGAGAGTGGCGGCGAGCGCTGTGCGCGTGCGTGGCTGCGTCGCATGGGCCGCACTCATGGCAGGGTGAACTCGAGCACGGTCGCCGCGTCACCCACGGCGTCGGGTCCTGTGAGGGGCAGGCGTGTGCCCGTGTCAGGGTCATAGAGACCCATTTGCACCGTGTACGCGCCCAGCGGTGCGTCGGGTGGGAGAGGAATTTCGACCGCACCGGTAAAACGCTGGCCGGGAAGGAGCAGGTTGGTAGCCGCGAAACCGCCCAGCGGCGGGCTGTCGGTACCCGCCACCTGCGCGCCATCCGGCCCGATCACGTGCGTGAAAAGGGTGTAAGGTGTGGCTGTGCGCGCCAGACTCTCCCAGTTGATAGTAATATGCAGCGGCTCGCCTGCGATCTGCTGATTCTCCAGCGCGACGCCATCCAGCGCCAGCGCGCCGCCAAATTCCCAGCGCGTGCCTGCGCGCGCAGGTGCTTCGCCAACCTGGAGCATGGCCACGGCGAGCGCATCGCCCAGCGACGCACCAGCCAGCGATACGGCAGGCAGCGTTTCCAGCGTGGTGGGATCGTAGAAACTGAGCAGAAGCTTGTAGAGACCCGGTGGCGTGCCGTCTGGAATCGTCACCGTGTGGCCGTCGGGGCGCACCTCGCGCACGGGCCATTCGGCTGTGGGCGCGCCCCACGGCCAGCCTTCGTTGCGCCAAATCTCCGCGCCGTCCGCGCCCACGGCGCGCAGGAGCACGTTGTAGTTCAGTTCCATGGGGGCGCGCGCCTGCTCATAGAGAGTCACCTGGCTGGCAGCGCCGGGCTGCACCTGGATTGGCTCCACGGTATAGGCCAGCAGCCGAATCTGCTCGCCAAAGTCGGCGGCGTTCTCCTTGGGAATGTCGACAAAGGCGGGCAGCGGCGCGCCGCGCAGATCATAGATGCGCGCCAGTTCCAGCCCGCGGAATGTGACCGTGTGCACGTGCGTTTGTGCGTCAAACCAGGCTACGGCCTCGGGCGAGGGTATTTGGCGCTGCCACTGGTTGACATAGGTGACGGCGTAGTCGGTGTCAAGCCACGCCATCACCGAACCGCTGCCCAGGTTCGTGGCCTGTCCCTTGAAGTAGTACGAAAAGGGGCCGTCGTTGTACCAGGCGGCGGTGCGCAGATCCGCGGCGTCGGGCTGCTGGTTGAGCCACTGCGCCGCTTCGTTCAGCCCTTCGCCCCAGCCGATGATCAGGACTTTGGGGGCGTTGGCGGTGCCGCCCGTAAGCGGGTTGAAGTAGGTGAGGTAATAGGGAAAGTGGATGGCCGCAAAGAGGGCGTGCAGCGACAGCAACCCCGCTACGGCTATTCCTGCCGTCCACTGTGTGGCGCGCTTGCCGGTTGCACCGCGCCAGGCTGCGACGCGCTGCCCAATCGCCCACCAACCCAGCGCCGCCACCACATCCAGCGCGAGGAACGCGGGCAGAATATAGCGGTCGAATTTCTTCGCGCCCACCGACATGCCCAGCACGAAGACCAGCGCGAAGAGCAGCAGCGCGGTGGCAGCGCGGCGCACCAGAGGCGATGCAAAGAGCTGTCGCCTGCGCCAGCCCACGATGGCCGCAGCCACCAGCCCCACAATCACCCCCGGCGTCGTGCGGAAGAGCCATGCCACCGGATAGAAGAAAAGGCCCGGGTCGGCCACGGGCTGCCCCATGAAGTAGTTGATGTTGGTGTGGCGCTCTACGTAGTCGCTCATCTCAACGGCCATGCGCGCAAGGGTGCTCACTGGATGCACCCACATGGAGGGCCAGAGGATGACAAAGGTGAGCGTGGCGATGACGCCCCACAGCACATAGCCACCCGCCATGCGCCGCCACTGGTTGCCTCCCTCGGCGTGGCGGCTGCGGATGAGTTCAAGCGCAATCAGCAGCGCGCCCGTGGGCACAAGGAAGATGGCGGGCGTTTTCGTAAGCCACGCCAGCCCCATGACGAAGCCCGAAGCGAACAGATCGACGCGCCGCCGTCCTGTATATAGCCACGACAAAAAGAGCAGCAGCGCCAGATAGGTGAAGCCAGCCACGAAGCCGTCGGGGTGGAGTTGGCGCGAAAAGCCAATCGCGAAGGGATTCCACGCGACAAAGAGGGTGGCAAGGATGGCAGCGCCCGTGCCAAAGAGGCGGCGCAGGGGCAGGAAACCCAGCGCAATGGTAAGCGCCACGCCCAGCACAATCCACCAGCGCCCGGCGCTCATCATCTCCAGCGGCGAAATCGCGCTGTTCTCGGCCAGCCACGCCTCGATATGCTCCGCCTCCCAGGTGAACTGGCCGGGGGCGCGTGCCGGGTAGTCGGGCATTTTCTGCAGAAAGCCGAGCGAACCCGCCGCCATCACGGTGACGCCCGGGTGCTCGCGCTGGAAGGTGTCCGCCAAATCGCCGTGGCTGATGGCTAGGAGGAAGTTGCCCGAGCGAGCCAGCCATTTGCGTTCATCGGTGCTCACGAAGGTGTCCAGCGCGAGCACGCGCGGCAGCCACGCCGCAAGGAAGAGCAGCAGCAGGATCAGGGCAGTCCGCAGGCGGGGTGACATGGTGTGCATGGGCTTCTACGCCACCGCCCGCGTGTAAGAAAACCTCGACGCAAAGGCGCAAAGGCGCAAAGGTTCGCAAAGAAAAGCAAAAACAAGAACTACCTTGCTTGCTTTTGCTTTTCTTTGCGAACCCTTGCGCCTTTGCGCCTTTGCGTCGAGGTTTTGCATTTGTGCTATTCCGGTGCGTCGCCAATGCGTATGTCGGTGATGTGCACCTGCGAGTCCACCGGCGCGCCAGTTGCGTCCAGCACGGAGAGACGATCGCCCGTCTCCTCGATGTAGAGACCCGTAAAAAGGGGATAGAGGCCGTCGGGTGCGTCGGCGGCTACGGGTACTACATAGCTGTCGGTAATCAGTTCGCCGGGGTCCCACTGGTCGGTGTGGCGGTCTTCGCACACAGGGTAACCGTCGCGCTGCGCAATCATGGGGCTGTCGCCAAAGTAGACCTGGTTGAAGACCTTGTAGCTCTCCTCAATGGGCTGTTGCGCGCGCCAGTAAAGGGTGAGGCGGAAGCGGTCGCCGGGGCGCAGGGTCTCGGGCGCTTCGATATTGTAGCCCTCAAGCACAATCTTGTTGTCGAAGTTGGCCCCGATTGGGTTCATCGTCTTGGGGTCCACGGCCGGGTAGGTGAGGGGGATCAATGGGCCGGCGTTGGCGTCAAATGCGCGCGCGAAATCCTCAAGACGGAAGACCGGCAGATTCGCCACAGAGTCGGCGGCGGGGTTGTCGCGCTTTACGCCGGTGCGCTGGTAGATGGTCATCTTGTCGACGCCGCCAACCTCTACAATGCCCCACTTCTCGAAGCCCGCGCGCAGATAGCCTTCCATGTTGCGCTGGTCGCGGT
>CAYJNV010000338.1:0-4347 GCA_964370975.1 uncultured Caldilineaceae bacterium
CCCGCGTATTCCGGGACGACGCTGCCCATTTCCTCGAGCACCTGCGACGGGCCCGCATACGTCCAGCCTGCGCTGGCGGGGCGGCCCAGGCGCGCCTCAATGCGTTGCGCCAGGTCGCAGATGATCTGCCAGTCGGGGCGTGCCTGGCCGCGCGGTGCAATCGCCTGGCGCACGCGCTGCACGCGACGGTCGGTATTGGTGAAGGTGCCCTCCTTCTCGGCCCAGGAGGTGGCGGGCAGGAAGACGTCCGCAAACGCGCCCGACTCGTTGATGAAGAGATCCTGCGCCACGACGAACTCAAGTTGCTCCATATGATGGCGCGTGACGTTCAGGTTCGGCTCGGACATCATCGGGTTCTCGCCCATGATGTAGAGGGCGCGCACGCCCCCCGGCCCCGCGTCGGAGAGGATCTCCGTAGTCGTCAGCCCCAACTCGCGGTTGAGTCCGCCCGGCTCGACGTGCCATGCGGCCTCGAACTTGCGCGCCGCGTCTTCGTCATCCACCCGCTGATAGCCGGGATAGTGCCAGGGCATCGCGCCTGAGTCGGACGCGCCTTGCACGTTGTTCTGCCCGCGCAGCGGGTTGAGCCCCGTACCCTTGCGCCCAATGTGGCCCGTGAGCAGCGCAAGGTGAATGAGCGTGAGCGCGTTGTCCGTGCCGTGCGAATGTTCGGGAATACCCAGCGCCCAGTAGATGGCCCCGTTGCTCGCCGTGGCGTACATGCGCGCCGCCTCCACAATCAGGTTGCGGTCCACGCCCGAGATCGCCTCGCCATATTCCGGGGTGAACTTTTCCATGCTCGCCGCAAACGCGTCAAAGCCCTCGGTGCGGTCGCGGATAAAGGCCTCGTTGTAGAGCTTCTCCTTGAGAATAACGTGCGCCATGGCCGAGAAGAGAGGCACGTCGGTGCCGGGCTTCTGCGGGAGCCAGAGTGTGGCGAAGTTGACCATCTCCACGCGCCGCGGGTCTACCACAATCAGGCGCGCGCCATGCTTTTCCACGGCCGCCTTCATCTGCAGGCCGATGATGGGGTGCGTCTCTGCTGTGTTCGATCCGGTGACGATGAAGACGTCGTTGTGGATAACCTCGGCGGCGGTGTTGCTCATGGCCGAGGAGCCGACCGCCATCTGCAGCGCCACCACGCTGCCCGCGTGGCAGAGGCGCGTGCAGTGGTCGATGTTATTCGAGCGGAAGAGCGCGCGAAACATCTTCTGCAGCAGGTAGTTGTCCTCATTCGTGGCCTTGGCGCAGCAGTAGACGGCCATGGCATGGGCGCCGTCGCGCCCGTAGATCTCCACCAGTCGGTCCGCGGTGTAGTCGAGCGCCTCATCCCACGCGACTTCGCGCCAGGCGTCGCGCTCGAAGGCCTGCGTGCGGCTGCCTGCAGACTGTGCCTCCTTGCGGATGAGGGGCGTGGTGACGCGCGCCGGGTGGTACATGAAGTCATAGCCGAAACGCCCCTTGACACAGAGGTTGCCCTGGTTGACCACGCTGTCAAAGGGCGACGTCACCTTGTAGATGAAGTCATCCTTGATGTGCAGGCGCAGGTTGCAGCCTACGCCGCAGAAGGGGCATGTGCTGGCTACGACGCGATCGGGTAGGATAGGCATGGCGTTCTCTCGAAGTTGCTTGAAATCCGAAGCCCGGTGGGGCGACATGCAGCGCGAGGTCCGCGTTGCGCGTAATGCAGTGACACACGCTGTCGCTCCGGCAGCCAGTGTCTGGCTACCGGAGCGACTGCGCATTCAGTTGCTGCTGTACAAGAGCGTCATGTGTGTAGAGCGGTCTCGAGCCGCACCTGACTCAATGCTGATGGCCTTGGGCAGCGACCGCTTCCGTCTCGCTGTGGCTGTCCGAGCTCGTTACCTGGTTGTACAGGTCATTGATGTAGAGCTCAAACCCCAGTTCCGCCTCGACCCGCTTGCGGTTGGCGGCGACGCTCTCTTCGGCAGAGGCCGCAGCGCGGGCCTCCTCGACTGCAGCGAACCGCTTGGCGATGTTTTCCTCAGCGGTCTCGATCAACAGCGCGACGACCTCTTCGGCGGTTCCGCTTTGCAGCGCATTCTCGGCAGCCTCCAAACCGGCGCTTATCTCGACGCTCTCCTTGAGCCCCGTGTACGCCGCACCTTCACCGGCGCGGTGCAGGCGGACGGCTGTCTCAAAGAAATAGCGATCTGCCAGGCTTGCGGCTTCGCCGCCAAGCGCTCGCACCTCCAGCGTGTGCTCAAAGGCGGCGATCAGTTCGGCTTCGGCGTCGGCCTTCACATAGGGCAGGATCAAGTCCACATCCTCCGCCGCGAGCGCCGCGCGGGCCGCATCCACCACCGGCCCCTTGACCGAATCACAGTGAGCTTGTGCCGCCATCGGACGAAACAGAGCGACGAGCGCTGTCGCAAACGCAATGACGCCGAACAGAACGCGGGCGGTGAGCAATTGGGTTGCTGGTGCTGCTGACATGATTAGTCTCCTTGAATCATACTTCATGGTTGGTTCTCGACGGTCTGTCGTATTGCTGGCCCAAGCATACAGGCCTGCCGAGAGACCTTCCATGATCTAGATCAAGGAAGAGTCAACATGTCGTAATTGCCGGCCCTCAACCGCGCTCAGTAGCCAGCGCCACCAGCCCATCCAGGTCGGTGATGCCGATCCACTGGCGTCCTGCCTTGAGCACTCCCTGGCGTTCCAGCACGCTCACAATCCGGCTGACGGTTTCTATTGTCACGCCGATCTTGTCGGCCAGTTCCTGGCGCGCGAGCGGCAGCGTAATACGCACCATTGTGTCTTCCTGCTTGCCGTGACGAGCGGCCAGAGCCAGCAGTTCGGCAGCCAGCCGCTGTTCCGCCGAGAGCGCAATGGCCATTCGGACAGATTCGTATGCACGCTGCAAGCGTTCGGAGACAATGTGGAGGGTGGCAACGGCAATGGATCCGTGCTTGCGCAACAGCCTGTCAAATTGCTGCGCATTGATTGCAAGGATACATCCGGTCGACTTGGCTTCGGCGGTGTCGGCGTAGACCGTATCGCCCAGGATTGCCATGCTGCCGAAGGGTTCGCCGGGGCCCAGAATCTCGAGCAGGACGTCCTTGCCGCGCAGGGTGTGGCGAACAATCTTGACGGCGCCTACGGCGACGACGAAAAGCCGGTGGGCATCTTCGCCTGCGGTGTAGATCAACTGGCCGGGATCGGCGGCCTGCGCCACGAAGCAGTCATTGACCTCATGCATGGCTGCGTGGTCGAGATCGGCAAAGAAGGGCAACGCGTGCAGAATCTCGAGCCGGCGCTCCTGTGAACAGGTGTGTGCACTGGCAGAGCCGTGCGCTACAGCTTCCGTGTGTGTCATGATCCGAGGTGGCTCCCCCTTGCGGCTTGGGACGGCGTTGGCGCGATCCGTGCTCAGGCAACGATCAGCGGAATCGCCGCCAGCGCCGCGGCGACGCCCGCCCACTGCGGGATTGAGAGACGCTCCTTGAGCACAATCCACGCCAGCAGCACGGTGACACCGGGGTAGAGCGACGAAAGCACGGCGGCAGTGTCCATGCGACCATGCTGCGCTGCCAGCAGGTAAAAGAGATTGCCGCCCGTGTCAAAAATGGCCACGAGCGCCGTCATGGGCACCAGCGCGCGTGGCGGTGCGAGCGGCGCCTTGCGCAACAGCGCCCAGGGGATGAGAACGAGGCCGGCGGCGGTGCGCGCTGTGGTCAAGGGCCAGAAGAAGCCGTAATCCCCAGCACGCGCCATGAGCACATAAAAGAGCCCGAAGCCGACGCCCGCAAACACGGGCAGCACGAGCATGCGCCAGTGAAAGCCGTCGCCTCCACTCCCGGCCAGGAGCCAGACGGCCGCCAGAGCCAGCACAAAGCCGATCATCTGCGGCGTGGAGGGCGCACCCAGCGTTAGGGCCGCGACCAGAATCGGGATGAGTGCACCGACCACGCCGGCAACCGGCGCCACAATGCCCATGGTCCCGCTTGCCAGCCCTGTATAGAGCAGCAGCAAGGCAACCGATCCCACCATGCCCGCGGCGGCAGCCCAGAGCAGACTGCCGGCGGGGGAGAGGGCTTCACGCGTAAGCAAGGCAATTGTTGCCAGCAGCAGCGCGCCGATCCACTGCATGCCAATTGTCACGCTAAGCGAATTGGCGCGGCGGCTGAGTAGCCCGCCCAGAAAATCGCCGGTGCCCCAACTGAGCGACGAGAGCAGCCCGGCGATGAGGGCCGTTGGAAGAAACAACATGATCGCCCCGTTACGCGCCAGGGCGCTCGCTGCGTCGCTTGGCGCGGCGGCGGTCGCTGCGCGTCTGCGTGAGGATTTCGTCGGGCGTTTTGCCTTCCTGCAGCAGCCATTCGC
>CAYJNV010000339.1:0-4339 GCA_964370975.1 uncultured Caldilineaceae bacterium
CTATGCAGGATTATCGCGCATGAGTCAACATACAAGGCGCAAAGACGCAAAGGAAACGCAAAGACAAGCTACAACAAGAGTTCTTCTTTCTTGTTGTAGCTTTTCTTTGCGTTTCCTTTGCGTCTTTGCGGCTTTGCGTCGGGGTTCTGCTGTTAGGTGAACTTCATCGCCTTGAAGGTTTCGTAGTAGCGCACGCTGCCATCCTCCTGCTGCTCGCCCCAGCGCTCGCGCCAGGCGGGCACAGCCTTCTCCGGCTCGGTGATTTGTGTCTTGTGGCAGAGGATGGCGTTGATCTTGGTCTCAATCTCCTCGGTGATATCAATCTTCACGTTGGCGTCGTTGTGGCCAAAGACATAGAGCTGGCTGATCTTGTGGGGCAGGTAGCCCTCGTCGCGCATCTCGGGGTAGAACATGGGGTTGTCTGCCGCGGGGAAGATTGCATCGATGGCCACCAGCCCGGCATTGCGGTGGTCGGGGTGATTGATGTAGCCGTCGCCCACGAAGTAGCGGTCGGGATCGGTGCATATGATTAGTTGTGGGCGAATGCGGCGAATCTCACGCGTCACACGGTAGCGCAGTTCGGGTGTGGAGCGCAGAAAGCCATCCTCTTCGCCCATGAAGATAACATGCTTGACGCCGCAAGTGTCGGCCGCAGCGCGCTGCTCAATCTTGCGCAGGGCAATCAACTGGTTGCGTGTGATTTCGGGGTTGTGGTTGCCCTTGTCGCCGTTGGTCAGAATCAGGTAGGTGACTTCGATGCCGCGGCGCGCCATCTGCGTGGCCGTGCCGCCGCACGTGAAGTCGGGGTCATCGGGGTGCGCCATAATCACCAGCGCGCGCTGAACGTCTTCCCAGTCGACGGGGATGAAGGTTGGTGCATCGGCCATGGTGTCGTAGCCTCGGTTTCGTATAGATTGTGGCGGGTTGCCGGTGTGCGCTTTGCGCTGCCTACAGGGCAAAAGAAAAAACCTCTGCCCAGGCAGAGGTTTTTGTCAGGCAGGGAAGGGAACTACTTGCCCATTTCGAGCGCCGCGTAGCCCGGGCCATCGGTGAAGAAGATGGCGTTGAGTTCGGTGGTGTAGCGCTGCTCTTCGGGCAAATCCTCCTCGGGGAGGATGGCGGCGACAGGACACTCGGGCACGCAGGCGCCGCAGTCGATGCAGGTGTCGGGGTCAATGTAATACCAGGGCCACTCTGCCTCGGGCTCGCCGGGGACGATGCATTCCACCGGGCACACCTCGGCGCAGGCGCCGTCACGGATACAGAGATCGAAAATTACATGCGTCATTGCTAAATTTCTCCTTAGCCGCAAAGCGGGCAGGTCGGCCGAATCGTTCTGAAGATTGAATCGGTGGTATGGAATTGAGATGCACGTCGTATGTCAGGGCACAGTCGCTTGGCGTGCGTTGGATACGCAATCGATTGTAGGATGAAGCCATGCAAAAGTCAAGGATGATCGTGAAAATTCGCACGCAGCGACATGCGGGCGTACTGGGACGGAGGCAGATAAAATATGGAAGAGGCACGGACAGGAGCGGAGACTCGCCTTGTCCGTGGCTCTTCCTTATTGCACCCGCGTCTATCTTTGTTCGAAAGTTGCATCCGATGTCTGGCTAACTGTTGGCCACTTCGCTGAGGCGGTCGCGGTCGAGGACTGTAATGCGCTTGCGCCCGATCTCGATTAACCCGTCGGCCTTGAGATCATTAAGCACCTGTGTGGCTGTCTCGCGGTAGGTGCCCACGCTCTCGGCCAGGTCCTGATGGGTCAGCCCCACAATCTCGTTACCCGGCTCGCTCCCTTGCTCGTCGGCCAGGCGCAGCAGCAGGTTGGCCAGGCGCGCCGGAATGCCCTTGAAGGCCATGTTCTCCAGGCGCTCTTCGGCCTCGCGCAATCGCTTGCCCGTCACTTCCAGAATGCGCACCGCCACCTGCGGCTTGTTGATGATCAGCCGCTCCAAATCCGTGCGGCTCATCACGCAGATGTGGCAATCTTCCAGCGCCTCGGCAAAGGTGTTGTGCATCATGGCGCCCAGCAGCGCCATTTCGCCGAAAAGCGTATGCGGCCCCAGCGTGCTGATCACCAGCTTCTTGCCCTCGGGGCTGATACGATAGAGCTGGACGCGCCCCTCCTTCAGGATGAAGAGCACCTCGCCCGGCTCCTCGGGGCGGTAGAAGACGCGCCCCTTGGGCATTTTGCTCATGGTGGTGACGCGGTCGAGCTCTTCCATCTCGCGCGGCGAGAGGTCCTGAAAGACCGTCAGTTCCGAGAGATAGCGGAGCTTCTCGGCCGGTTGGCTAATTGTCTTTTCCTCAGTCTTCACGCATGGCTCCATTCTGGAGGCGGTTTGACGGTCTGCGCAGGCGCTTGGCGCATAAGGTGCGCCGGGCCTCGACGATCACAATGATCACAGTGCGCACAGGCTGCATTGAAACAACGCAATCTGTGCGCCCCGTGGTTTCGGCACTGCTCCGCACAGCCCAGCCTTGCCCGATGATACCCGTCGCGTACACAATGTGCAAGAGCCTCCGGTGTGCGCCGCGCGGCCTGCGCCAGGGCTGTATGGGCAAGCAAGCAACAAAGAGTATGACCACATCATTTGGGGGAGATCCTGATGAAGGCAATGGTCTGCAGACAGTACGGAACACCGGACGTACTGCGCTGCGAAGATGTCGCGAAACCTGCGCCCAAGGAGAATGAAGTCCTGATCAAGGTGGTTGCGGCATCGGTCAACTCGGCCGATTGGCGACTGTTGACCGCCGATCCATTTCTGGTGCGCCTCACGAACGGCCTCCTCGCGCCCAAAAACACAATCCTCGGCGCAGATGTCGCGGGGCGGGTTGAGGAGGTTGGCCACGGCGTCACGCGCTTTCGGCCGGGTGATGAAGTATTCGGCGACCTGTCCGGGTGCGGCAGTGGCGGCTTTGCCGAGTATGTCTGTGGGCGTGAGGATGTGCTGGCGTTGAAGCCCGTCAACCTCACATATGAAGAGGCGGCCGCGGCGCCCCTGGCGGCGGTCACCGCCCTGCAGGGGTTGCGCACCAAGGGGCGCATCCAGCCGGGCCAGAAGGTACTGATCCAGGGCGCATCGGGTGGTGTAGGCACCTTCGCCGTGCAGATTGCCAAGTCATTTGGGGCGGAAGTGACGGCCGTATGCAGCACTAAACATGTGGCAAAGGTGCGCGCACTTGGCGCCGATGTGGTTATTGACTATACCAAGGATGACTTTACCCGCAACGGCCAACAGTATGATCTGATTCTGGCTGCAAACGGCAATCGTTCCCTTGCCGACTATCGGCGTGCGTTGAACCCCACGGGAACCTATGTGGCGGCCGGTGGCTCCATGAGGCAAATCTTCCAGGCGATGTTGCTGGGTTCATGGTACTCGAAGGCCGGGGGGCAGCAGATGGTTGGTTTGAGTTCGACCCCAAACCAGGAGGACCTGGTCTTTGTGAAAGGGCTTCTGGAGGCAGGCAAGGTCGTCCCTGTGATTGATCGATGCTACACCTTGAGCGAAGTTGCAGAAGCCCTCCGCTATTTCGGAGAAGGGCACGCCCAAGGCAAAGTTGTGATCGCAGTAGAGAATGGCAATCCGGCCTGAGAAGACATAACGGGTGCGGCATGCATATCGCTTGCCCATGGATCCTGTCTCAAGGCCAGGGCGCGCGCCTTAGCGCGCCCTTCGCTTTGTTGCTACAATGGTTCCATGTCACCCTCCGGCAGCCGCGCCCCGGCCGTTCTCACCATAGCCATTCTGCTGGCGCTCGTACTGCTGCTTGCGCTGGGAGGGCTCTTCTGGGCGGCGCAGGGGGGGCTGCTGAGCGGCTCTACGCCCACGCCCTCCAGCACGCCCTATGCGGCGCACACCGCCACGCCTGATTTTCGCGCCACGCGCACCGCCGAAGACATCCTCACGCAGGTGGCCTACAGTACGCAGGCAGCTGCACTGGGGATTGTGCCGGGCGGCACGGCGCCGGCAAGCCTGCCTGCGCAAACGCCCCTGCCAGGCGACATCAGCATGCCCGTGGTGATGCAGCCCGATGCCACCGCCACGGCGCTGGCCGCGGCCACATTGCTTGCCGAGGTGGAGGCCACCGCGGCGGCGCTCGAGGCGATCGCGCAGCAGTCCGACTCTCCGCTGCAGACCCCTGCCGACGATTCATCCACAATCAATCTGCCCGTGGTGCAGGGCAACGAGCCTGCCGTCACGCCGCTGCCCACGGAGACCCCTGTGCAGCTGCCTACGGCTATTGCCGTCGCGCCCCCACCCCATACGCCGCATCCCCCCACCCCCCCCCCAACGCTGCCGCCCGCACATCCCCCACTGGGGGCAACCACAGC
>CAYJNV010000340.1:0-4277 GCA_964370975.1 uncultured Caldilineaceae bacterium
ACTCCCCACTCCCCACTCCCTGCTACCCACACCCTGCTACCCACTCCCCACGTGGTACAATCAGCAATCATTAGCACAGAACCATCAACCGCTGCCGAAAGCCTGCCTCAACTGCCGCTGCTTGCCGAAGGAAGCCGCATGCTGGGGTTGCCCCTTTCGGCGCACCAGCTTGAGCAATTTGCCATCTACTACCGCGCGCTGGTTGCCTGGAATCAGCGCTTCAACCTGACGGCCATCACGGCGCTGGAAGAGGTGCAGACCAAGCACTTCCTCGACAGCCTGGCTGGCTGGCCGCCCACAGCGGGCGAGTTAGGCGATAGCGCGCAGCGGCCCCTTCACCTGGTGGACGTGGGCACGGGCGCAGGCTTTCCCGGCGTGCCGCTCAAAATCCTGCTGCCCGATCTCACGCTCACGCTGGTGGATGGCACGGGCAAGAAGGTTCTCTTCCTCAACCAACTTGTGGAGGAACTGGGGCTGCAGCAGGCGGTCGTCGTCCAGGGGCGCGCCGAGGAACTGGGGCAGAAACAGGCGTTCCGCGAGCGCTTCGATCTTGTGACAGCGCGCGCGGTCGCGCCCCTCAATACGTTGGTGGAGTACCTGCTGCCGCTGGTGCGCCCCGACGGCCTGGCCGTGATATACAAGGGGGCCAACGTCGCGCAGGAGTTCATCGACGCCCGCAAGGCCATTGATTTGCTGGGCGGCGAGACAGTGCGCATGGCCCCCCTCAAGGTGCCCTTCCTCGATGAGCAGCGCTTCCTGCTGCTGGTGCGCAAGGTGCAGCACACACTGCGTCAATACCCGCGTGGCCAGGGGCTGGCACGCACAAAGCCGCTGGCTTGAGGCCAGCGGCTTTATCTTTTTCTTCGACTAGCGCTCGGGCGACCACGTCTACTTCTCCTCAATGCAGCCCTTGAGCAGATAGTACGTCATGTGCTGGAAATGGATGACGGGGTCGATGTACTCTACTCGCACCGAGGCGGGCACGCTGAGCGTGATGGGCGCATAGCAGAGAATGCTGTTGATGCCGCTTTCAATCAGCAGATCGGTGACGGCCTGGGCCGCCGCCGCCGGCACGGCCAGCACTGCCACCTGGCAGTGTGTGCTGCGCACAACTCCAGGAATCTCCGCCAGCGGTTGTACGATGATGTTACCCATCTGCTGGTCAATCTTCTCGGGTGCGCTGTCAAACAGGGCGACAATGCGGAAGCCGCGGTGCTCGAAGCCGTTGTAGCTGGCAAGCGCCGTGCCCAGGTTGCCCGCGCCAACCATCACCACAGGCCACACACAATCCACCTTCAGAATCTTTTCCAACTGCTTGTTGAGGAAGGGGATGTTGTAGCCCGTGCCCTGCTTGCCGAACTCGCCGAAGTGGCTCAGGTCTTTGCGTATTTGCGCCGAGGAGATGCCTAACAGATCGCCCAACTCCTGGCTGGAGGTCACCTCGCTGCCCCGCTCCATAAGCAGTTTTAGCGTGCGCAGGTAGATGGGCAGACGGCCGATGACGATGTCGGGGATGTCGCCCCGCACGCCGCTATGCGCTTCAGTATTCTGCGACGGCTCAGCCATATGCGTGAGACCTGGAGGAGTGTGGATTCGTGGAAACTACCGTGCGCCTTGCCGGGACAGACAACCTGGACAAGTCGAGGCACATCTGTTCCTGCGCGGATTGTATCACAGGCGCGATTGTACCTGCAATCACAAGCGCGGCAACCAACCGACGTTATGCGCACCGGACTGTTGTGTCGGCACCCTGCGTTTTGGGTTCAGGGTGTGGCGCGCGTGCGCTGAGGAAGGCAATACCCCTGGCCGCGCACCGTTACAACATAGCAGGGATGCTCGGGATCCGGTTCGACCTTGTTGCGCAAGCGACGAATGTGCACCCAGAGCGACTCGACGGTGCCGCGGTTCACCGGATCCCAGGCTTTGGCAAGCAGGAAGCCGGCTGACAGCACACGGCCACGGTTGTTGTACAGTATGCTCATGAGGCGCACTTCGGTGGGCGTCAGCGTAATCTGGTTGTCATCAAGAACGGCATAGTTCTGCGCAAAATTGATGCGCAGGCGCTCGTCGATCATCTGTTCGGGGTCGGCCTGGGATTCGACCGCCGAACGCGCCATCACGCGCTGGATGCGTGCAAGCAGTTCGGAAAAGGCGAAAGGCTTGGTTACGTAGTCCTCCGCGTAGAGGTTGATGCCTTCCACCTTGCGGTCTGTGTCACTGAGCGCCGAGAGAAAGATGATCGGCATGGGCGCCACATTGCGCAGCTCGCCGGCCACGGCAAAGCCGTCCATGTCGGGCAGCATGATGTCGAGCAGCACCAGGCTGGGGATGCCTTCGTTGCGCACCTTCGCCACGGCCTCGGCGCCGGAGCCCGCCGCCATGACGGTATAGCCCTCGCGCTGCAGGCGCAGATTGAGCATGGTGCGCGTGTCGGCGTCGTCGTCAACCACCAGTATGCGATGCAACGCGTGTTCGTCGCTTGACGGTGCCTTCGACATAGGACGTCCTTTGGAGTGATTTGGCAATGACGAGGGGGAGCAGGAGGCGCCGCTGTCGCACGCAGCAACCTGTTGGATTTGATTACTACCTTACGAAACAACATGCACTCTTGTCAACTCCGCCAAACTGCGATGAATATCTGGTGAGAAATGGTGGAGCCGTATTCGCTACCAGAGAGACCCACCTTGTCAATAGTTTGTGCAAAATGCCTTTCTTTGCGACACTGTTCACAATGGTGCACATGTGCCCCGCCGGCGGCTGGTGGACGTATGAGTCAGGATCCATGACAGGTTGATTGAGCCGTCGTGTTTGAGAGAGTCCAGGAGCAGGGAGCAGGCCATGGCCTTTGACGTGCAACCATCGTCCCCATCACCCGAAAGCGAAACGCAGCGCCCGCCACAGGGGCAGCGCCCGCGCCGATTCGGCGTATTGACCTTGCTTGTCATTGCAGGGATGCTGGCCGCCTTTGTTGTAGGCGTGGCGGCCGGAGGTTTTGTGCGCCCCGTGCGCGCCGCCGATGCGCCCGAAGGCTTCAACGTCTTCTGGGAAGTGTGGAACCATGTTGCCGATGATTTTGTGGATCGAGACAAGGTCGACTATACGCTGATGACCTATGGCGCCATCCGCGGCATGCTGGCCACGCTGGGCGACGAGAATCACACGACCTTCTTCACGCCCGAAGAGGCGAAGCAGCAGGAAAGCTCGCTCGAAGGCTCCTTCGAGGGTATCGGCGCGTATGTTGGCTCTGAGGAGGGAGTCTTCCGCATCATTGCACCCATCCACGGCTCACCGGCCGAAACGGCCGGACTGCTGGCGGGAGACGTTGTGCGGAAGGTCAACGGCGAAGATATCGGCGGGATGGAAGAGTGGCAGATCATCAGCAAGATTCGCGGCCCCGCCGGCACCTCGGTGACGCTGACTGTGCTCCATCCCGAAGCCACAGATCCGGTGGACGTGGTGATCCAGCGCGGCACGATCAATATCGACAGCGTGCTCTGGGCGCCCATCCCTGGCTCCGACCTGGCGTACCTTCAAATCGGCCAGTTTGCCGAGAACACCGACAAAGAGTTGGTGAAGGCCCTCGAGGAAATCAACGCGCACAGCCCTGCTTTCAAGGGCCTTGTGCTTGACCTGCGCAACAACCCGGGCGGCTATCTGCATCAGGCAATCAACGTGGCCAGCCAGTTCCTGCCGCAGGGGTCGGTGGTGCTCTACGAACGCAATGCCAAGGGGAACCTTGACAAGCATGTGGCCAAGGTGGGCGGCCTCGCGCTCGATATCCCGTTGATCACGATGATCAACGAAGGCACGGCCAGCGCCGGCGAAATTCTGGCCGGTGCGCTGCAACAGAATGGGCGATCACGTCTGGTGGGCCAGAATACGCTGGGCACTGGCACCGTGCTGCGCCCCTATGACTTGAGTGACGGCTCGGTGCTGCGCCTGGGCGTGACCAACTGGTTGACGCCCAACGAGGAACTGCTCAAGGACAAGGGCGTGACGCCCGATACCGAGGTCAAGCTTGACCCCGAAACGCCCATGCTTGACAGCTTTGACCTGGAGAAAATGACTGCTGACGACATGAAGGCGATCACCGATACGCAATTCAAGTCGGCGTTGCTGCAACTCAGGCTGCAGTTGATGCAGCCAAAGAGCGCGAAGCAGCCGTAACGACGGGGAGTAGGACAAAAAGTAATTGGTCATTGGTAAACGGGTCATTGGCCCCCGGGGGGGTAGGCGACCCCGCGGGCCCAAGGACCCGTTTAAAAATACCAAATTAT
>CAYJNV010000341.1:0-4246 GCA_964370975.1 uncultured Caldilineaceae bacterium
GCGGTCGTTTCGTTTGCTGCGATGGTGGTGAGAGCGGGTGTGGCAGCACGGGCTCCCGCATCAATGCAGGATGGGGCCGCTCTGGCTCACATCACCAATCGGGATCACCAGATCGCCGCTGGCATCCACCATATAGCGTGCCGATTGTGTCGGTTTGTGCGCCCCCGTGGCTGGATTCCAGATGCCGATGCGCATCTCCGTCACGCTGCCGGCAATCTGCGCCCAGTTGTCGGGAAGTGGCGTATAGGTGAAGGAGCGCGTGGTGGGGTCCCAGATCTGCAAGGGCGCAACCACGCCGTCAACCTGGCGGCCCAGTTCATGGTCCGCCTGTGCAAGCGTGTTGCCCTGCGCATCGGTGAAATGCACGTAGAGTGTCCACGCCTCAGCAGGCAGGGGCGCTTCAATCAGCCATTGGCTCTCGATCTGCACGCCATCTTTGGCCGCTGACCATGCATCGGCCGTCCGCACTTCGGCTGCAAGGCGTATTTGTGCAAGCGTTAAGTCTCCGAAACGAGCCCACGGTTTCTGATGGCAGGCGTCAATCGCCACCGGCCGCACGTGTGCGGCAAGAGAGCCCGCAGCGAACTCGGCGATCGGCCCGCATTCCTTCGACGGGGCCGGAAACCCCTCATGCACGCCAAAACGAGGCCCGTCGGGGAATGGGGAATAGGTTTGTGTGACAAGCCTCGCGCTGTCGAAGATGTAGCGTTGCCCAACATAGCCGATATGGCCGATCGCCCCAGAAACGACGACGGCATCTGTGGGCGTGTGGTCGCGCAGCCACAGGCCGGCGCGCACACGCGCGCCCTCAAATTCATTCAAATAGCGAAGATAGGAAGCCTGCCCGTCGATTGCGATCGGCACGTAGACAAGTAGAAGCAGCACAATGGTTAACGGTCCCAGCCACGCCGCCACGCGCGGGCCACGCTGCGGTGTAGCTGCCGTAAGCTCAAAGCGCAGCGCCTCGGCAACGCTGAAGAGGCCCGCCCCAATCAGCACTGCCGCAACCGGGTAGATAGGCGACAGATACCACTCGTAGGACGGGATCGACGCGATGGTATAGGCGGCGGTGTATGCAAACAGCCATAGCAGCGGTGCGAGCGCCCAACTGCGCCGTGGGCCACGGTGGAAGACAAGCGCCGCCCCCGGCACAATCAGCGCAAAGAGGAAGGAAGGAGTTGACGCATGCCACCCAAATGCCTGGCGCACGAACCAGAATTGATCGGTGTGCTCGCTCACAAAGTGGGAGCGCTTAGCCATGAAGGATTGGGGCAGCACCGACCCAAAATAGGCAAAGGCAAAGCCGGACCAAAGCAGTAGCGGGGCCAGCGCAATGATCCCCTCGCGCCAGGGCATGCGCCGTCGCTGAATGAGAAGCGTTGTCAGCAGCGCAGCCACCACCCCCAACCCATCCAGGCGCGTAACGGCGCAGAGCCCTGCCAATAGCGCAGCTGTACGCGTACGTTCCAGAGCCAGAGCGTAGAATGTTGCCACGATCAACGCCATGTAGAAGGGTGTCTCCATGCCGGCGCTTGTATAGCGCAAGAATGGGCTTTGCACAAGCAGGTAGGCCGCGGCCGCAAGCCCGGCCAGCAGCGACTTGCCCGTAACACGCTCCGTCGTGAGGAAGACGAGGAGCACAACAACCACCGATGCCAGCAGGTTGATGGCATTGCTTGTGGCGGGAATCGGCGCGCCCGCCAGCTTGAGCCCTGCCAACACCAACGTATAGAGCGGGGTCGATGTGCCCTGAATGCGTTCGCCCAGGTTGTAGACGAAGCCGTTGCCTGCTGCCAGGTTCTCTGCGTAACGATAGGTGATCGGCGCGTCGTCAATGTCAACCGAGCCGGCAATCTGCGCGAGCAAGAGCCAGGTAGCAACGCCCAGCAGCAGAGCAATACTCCACACAAGGTTGCGCTGCCGCCCCAAGGGGGCGCGCGGCTGCCTATCTGGCACAGGTTGCGCTTGCACGAGGAATTTCCATGGGGTGGCTCGAGCGTAGTGAGCGAACGTTGGAGTCCCCTTCAGTATATCATTACACCTTCACCCCCCAGGCACCCAAACTGAAGCCGCCGCCCATTGCGCGCACCACTGTGGCTGCCACTCTTGAGTACCTCCGGGAGAGGCCATGTCCCAACTTGCAGAGTACGCAGACAACCCCGACATCCGCATGATCACTGGCGCATACCCTCAGGATTGCACCGACACTTATTCGTAGCAGGTGGTCGTGGAGAAGGACGCGGGGCACGCTGTTGACACTTGGCAGCGGTATGGCGGGTGCTGACATTCGGAACGGACGTGCTCCCCCACTGTCCGTTCGCCAGGGAAGACGAGGGGGCGAACCGCCAGGTTCGCCCCCTCACCGCGTATTCTGCGCAAAGTCCTGCCACCGTCGACGCGAGCGTCTACTGTGTTATGCGATTTCCGGCGCCAGCGTCGTAAAGGCTAGTTTGCCGTCCCGCACGTCCACCAGCACCTCGTCGCCGTTCTCAATCCTGCCCTCGAGAATCTGCACGGCCATCGGGTCGGCAACGCGCTGCTGCAGCAGACGCTTGAGCGGGCGTGCGCCAAAGGCGGGCTCGTAGCCCTCATCCACCAGCAATTGCTTGGCCGAGTCGCTCAGTTCCACAGTTATATTGCGCTCCTTGAGCAGGCGGCGCAAGCGCACCAGTTGAATCTCGATGATCTCCTTAAGGTGCTCAGGCCGCAGCGCATGGAAGATCACCACCTCGTCGACACGGTTCAGAAACTCGGGGCGGAAGTGGGTCCGCAGCACTTCGCGCACGCGCCGCTCCATTTCCTCGTCGTCACCCGCAATGTCGAGAATGAACTGGCTGCCCAGGTTGCTCGTCATGATGATGACAGTGTTGCGGAAATCCACCGTGCGCCCCTGGCCGTCGGTCAGACGTCCGTCATCGAGCACTTGCAGCAGCACGTTGAAGACTTCCGCGTGCGCCTTCTCGATTTCATCAAAGAGCACCACCGAGTAGGGGCGGCGGCGCACCTGCTCGGTAAGCTGCCCGCCCTCGTCATAGCCCACATAGCCGGGCGGCGCGCCGATGAGGCGAGCGACGGTGTGGCGCTCCTGATACTCGCTCATGTCAATGCGAATCAGGTTCTGCTCGTCATCAAAGAGGAACTCGGCCACGGTGCGCGCCAGCTCCGTCTTGCCAACGCCCGTGGGCCCGAGGAAGATGAAGGAGCCGATGGGCCGGTTGGGGTCCTGTAAACCCGCGCGGCTGCGGCGGATGGCAGCCGAGACAGCGGCCACGGCCTCCTCCTGCCCCACCACGCGGCGGTGCAGCACAGCCTCCATGCGCACGAGCTTCTCGCGCTCGCCTTCGAGCAATTTGGTCACGGGGATCCCCGTCCATTTGCTCACAATCGCCGCAATCTCCTCGCCGTCCACTTCTTCCTTGAGCAGCGCGCCGTTGGCCTGCACCTGGCGCACGCGCTCCTCGGCCTGTGCCAGTTCGGCATCGAGGCCACGCAGCTTGCCGTAGCGCAATTCAGCGGCCTTCTGCAAGTCGTAGGCGCGCTCGGCCTGCTCCATCTCCACACGCACCTGGTCGATCTGCTCCTTGCGCTTGCGCAATTCGGCAATCGCCTCGCGCTCGGACTGCCAGCGCGCGGTCAGTTCTGCGCTGCGCTCGCGCAAGTCGGCCACTTCGCGCTCGACCTCGTCAAGGCGCTCCTTGCTGGCGGCGTCGCGCTCCTTCTTCAGGGCTTCGCGCTCAATTTCCAGCTGCATGATGTCACGGTCGATCTCGTCCAGTGCCTGCGGCTTGGAATCGATCTGCATACGCAAGCGGCTGCCCGCCTCGTCAATCAGGTCAATAGCCTTGTCGGGCAGAAAACGGTCGCTGATGTAGCGGTGGCTCAACGTGGCGGCGGCAATCACCGCGGGGTCGGTAATGCGCACGCCGTGGTGCACCTCGTAGCGCTCCTTGAGGCCGCGCAGGATGCTGATCGTGTCCTCCACCGACGGTTGGTCCACGAAGACGGGCTGGAAGCGCCGCTCGAGCGCGGCGTCCTTCTCAATGTGCTTGCGATACTCATCCAGCGTAGTCGCGCCGATGGTGTGCAACTCGCCGCGCGCCAGCAGCGGCTTGAGCATGTTGCCCGCATCCATGGAGCCTTCGGCCGCACCCGCGCCCACAATCGTGTGCATCTCGTCGATAAAGAGCAGAATCTGCCCTTCAGACTTGACGACCTCCTGCAGCACAGCCTTGAGGCGCTCTTCGAA
>CAYJNV010000342.1:0-4136 GCA_964370975.1 uncultured Caldilineaceae bacterium
GGTTATAATCGAGAATGTGTGCGCAGCCAAACAGTTGTGTGCGGCTATGTGCTGAATTCGGAACTGCGCGTAGTCATACCCAGACCACTGTCCATCCTATTCCAACCAGCAGATTACCCTCCTGAGCGCCCGCGAACACTCTTGTGGCGGACGCAAGTGCGTCTCCACCACTGGGCAAGAGCCCCCTGTTGGGTTGCGGTGGCGTAGTCGCCGGCAAGCGAGAGACCGGTGTGGTGCGTGCAGGTACGCGCCGAGAGCTCGTCACAGCTGCTTGTCTCCCGTGCCTCAAGCCCGGGGTTGCTTCGCCACGATGCGCGATGCGTGGGTGTGTAGACGCAGCCTGCGCGCGTGTGATTGCCGCAATACAGAGGATGTTTGGCCACAAAATATAGCTTCATTAAATGACTGTTACATCCCATTATAAATTAGCTATTACTTAGCTATTGACTTGGCAGCGAATTGGTGAAATACTTGGCTCTGTGCAGGGCGCCTGCGATGTGGCCGGCCAGTCCGTTGCATGAACTTGCGCAAGATGGGAGGAGATATGCTCACGATTTCAGAGTACTGCCACAATTTTCCGGAACACGCACTTGATTTCGAGATACCCATTGGCGAGCAGAAACGCATTGTCAACCCTGTGACGCTTGCTGAACTGCCAAATGAACTGCTGCCCGAGAGCCCCTATACCCAAGGGGGACGTGGTCGACCAAACCGTAATCAGACGCTGACACACAAACAATGCGGCCGATGCCTGCGCGTGCTGCGAAACGACTACTATTGGGCTTCGCCGGCGTTACTCAAGCAGAATGTGATGACAACCTATTGCAAGGAGTGCGCAGCCTCGAACCAGCTTGCGCACTATGGCGAACAAGGTGACCAGATGCGTGTTCGCCGGCTTACGATCTGGCGATACATTGGCCCGCGATGTGCCCGCTGTGGCTTTGACGAACATCCCTCCGCAATCGATATGCACCACCTCCTTGAAAAGGACGAGCTTGTCTCCAAACTAGTAGCACAGCTGGCCGCCGCACCCTCCCCTAGGAACGCACGCCGGCTGATCGCCGAGGCGGAGATGTGCGTGCCCTTGTGTAGCAATTGTCACCGCTTACTACACGCAGGTTGCATTGCGCTGTCTGACCCGGTATCCCCGCTGACCTACGATATTCAGCAGCTCCTCGAACTCATCCACAGCGCCGACGGTGGTGACCATCCGTGGCAGCCGGAGCTGGCCCCCGGGCAGTAGTGATGTTTTGGACGAAGTGTGGTTGGTTGGTTATTAGTGTCTATTGATGACTACGCGCAGACCCGCAGGGAAACTGATGCTTGACTTTCTCGCGCGCTGCTGCTATCTTGGCAAATAGCTTAAGTAAATGCGAAGCCGAGGTCCGCCATCAATGCCATCCAGCCCGCCCAAACCGACCCCCCTGCCCTGCCCTTCCGTGTCGATATGCTCGCGGGTCAACTCGCGCCGTCCAGCATACGTATGTATGAGCGTGACGTGCGCGCCTACCTCGCCTTCGCCGGCAGCAATGAGGCAGCGCTCAAGGCCGAGACATTGGCCCGCTTTCGCACGCACTGCGCACAGGAGACTGTGCTCAGCCCCAACACGATTAACCGTATGCTCAGCGCCGTCAAGCGCATCATGACCGAGGCTGCTGCCCAGGGCTATGTGAGCACGGAGGTCGCTGCGTCGTTCCGACTCGTCGCCGGGGTCAAGCAAGCCGCGCTCAAGAACCGCGTCAAGGCCAACGCGCGAGTGCGCATTGAGCCCGATGAGATGCGCACCATGTGCGAACTTCCCAACCGCGAACACAATATCGGCGTGCGCGACGCCGCCCTGCTGGCTGCGCTGGCCAGCGGCGCGCTGCGCGTGAGTGAACTTGTGGGGATGAAGGCAAAGGACATTCGGCGCAAAGGCAACAGCTACGTGGTCATGGTGCTGGGCAAGAATGACATTGTGGAGCGCGAAGCGCCCCTGAGCCGCGAGGCCGTCGCCAAAATTCGTGAGTGGCTGGACATACGCGCCGACGAAGGCGTCACGTCCGACCGTGTCTTCACCGCCTTCGACGGGCGCGGCGACCACCCAACCGGGCGCGCGCTTTCCACGACCGCCATTTGGCAGATTGTGCGCAAGTATGCCGGCACGGCGGGGCTGGAGCATGTCAAGCCGCACGACTTCCGCCGCTTCGTGGGGACTCAACTCGCACGCACCGACATCCGCCAGGCACAGAAGGCGCTGGGCCACAAGCGCCTCGAAACCACTGCCCGCCACTACGTGCTCGATGAGCTGGAGCCTGGTCTCACTGACAACCTCTACTAGACTGTTACCACAATAAAACCAGCAGCATCAACATCTCAACGCAAAGATGCAAATGGCGCAAAGAAACGCAAAGGAAAGGCACTTTCTCTGCATGAGTCGTCAGGATAGCGTCGTTCTTTACGTTTCTTCGCGTCCTTTGCATCTTTGCGTTGAGATGTTGTTTGCATGGCGAATTGACGCCGTAGACGTCATTCCGGTGTCACATTCGGAGGCTGCTCTTTGCGTTGTTTTTGCCTACAGGCGGTGGCAGGCATAATCAGTGCATGGCCCGGCAAGACGATCCCTCACACCCGCCACCAAACGCACCCACACCCCGCCCGTCGCGCTCGCTGCCGCGTGGCGACGCGGCGCGCGGACAGGCTTCTCGCCGGATGGCCCTGAACGGCAACGACGCACTCATGGCCGATAACGTGCCCTCACAGCAGGATCGCCTTTATCTGCGGCGTCGTACTCAGGGGCCGTGGATTCTTATTGCCGGTTTCGCGCTGCTTATCGTCTTCGGGACGGTGCTGCTCAAACTGCCGTGGATGGCCGCCGCTGGGCGCTCGATCTCGTGGAGCGATGCCTTCTTCACTGCCGCCAGCGCGATCACTGTAACGGGCCTCGTTGTCCGCAACACCGCCCAGGATTTTTCTTTTGTCGGGCAGGTGGCCATCCTGGTGCTGCTGCAAATAGGCGGCGTGGGGTTTATTACGGGCAGCGTCATCTTCTTCCGGCTCATCGGCCGCCGGGTGACGCTGGGCACGCGTTTCCTTGTCCAGCAGGACGTCGGCACCGGCCATCTAAGCGGCGTCGGCCGGCTGGCCATTTACGTGCTTGTAGTCACCGTAGCCTTCGAGGTGGTGGGCGCGCTCTTGCTGTGGGCGCGCTGGAGCAGCACCTTACCGATGGGCGAGGCGCTATGGTTTGCCGTCTTCCAGTCCGTCAGCACCTACTGCAATGCCGGGTTTGACCTCTTCGGGGCGACCGACAAGGGCGCGCTCTACGGCTTTGCAGGCGACTGGTTCAGCCTGATGGTGCTATCGTCGCTGGTCATCGCCGGCGGCTTCGGCATCACGATATACTATGATCTCTTTACTGCCCGGCGTACGCGCCTGCTCGCGTTGAACACGCGCTTCTCGCTCCTCATGGCCGCAATTTTGATCGTGGCTGGGCTTGCCTTCATTCTGATGGACCCATTCCTTCATGACCGGGTGCTGGCCGAATCGACCTACAGTGAGCGCTTCTGGATGGGGCTCTTCACGAGCATCTCGGCGCGCACAGCGGGCGTTACCATCCTGCCGATCGAGCGACTTGGCGACGCCACCCACCTGGTTCTGGTCATGCTCATGTTTATCGGCGCGGCCCCGGCAAGCATGGCGGGTGGCGTTAGCACGAGCACAATTGCTGTGATGCTCACTGCGGTGAGCGGCACGGCACGCGGGCGCGAGGCGGCTGCCTTTGGGCGCACGCTGCCTGTGGAGACTGTGGCCAAGGCCGTGGCAATTGCCACTGTCAGCCTGCTTGTCGTGATGGCCGTGACGCTGATGCTCACACTCTACTACCAGACAGGCATCGTCAAAATTGCCTTCGAGGTCGTCAGCGCCTATTCCAACACGGGTTACAGTCTGGGGCTGACCCCCAATCTGGATAATTTTGGGCGCTTCGTGCTAGCCTTTACAATGTTCTGGGGACGGCTGGGACCGCTGACCATTGTGGTGGCCCTTGCTCAGCGCGAGCACCCGGCGCTGATCCACTACCCTGAGGAGCCCGTAATCCTGGGCTGACGTGCCCGCTTCCCCCGCCGGTTCACTAACGCACAAACAAGAGTCTCGAC
>CAYJNV010000343.1:0-4130 GCA_964370975.1 uncultured Caldilineaceae bacterium
CCGCGACGCATAACGCAGCAGTAGCATGTTCATTGATGATGACGCGCACAGCCGGGGGCTTTTAGCCCCCGGCTGTGCTTTTTTTTTCACATCGAGTCGCGTGGCTGTCCTCACCAGCTGGTGCCATATGTACACCCAGCCACCACATCACCGCCAAAGAGAATCGGTAGAATGGCGCCTCTGTGTCATCGCTATGTGGTCGGCAGCGTGCCGCGCACCTGGGCGATGACGGGGTCAATTTCCCTGATCCTGGCATACTCGCCGTCCCAGAAGTCCTGGTCGCCCATGCTGCGGATGTAGTCACCGCTGTAACCGAAATTCGTCCACAAGTCTTCCTTCATCTGCTGCAGGCGGCCGTGTTGCCCACCCTGGTTCAGGTCGACAATTTCGCCCAGGCTGGCGCCCAGGAGCGCGCTGCGCGCCCACATTTCAAGAGCGTCGTCGTCGGGTCTGCCGCCGTTGCGCGCATAGAGCGCCTGGCTCACCGAAGGGTAACGGTCGTAGGAATCGGTGGCAATCGTCACGATGTTGTCGTCCGGCCCGAGGCCCAGGTACTTGGCGGTCTTGATGGCTCCAATGATGTTGCAGATGCACGAGGGGCCAAAGCGGCCGACGAGGCTTTCAGCTATGTCGCGCGCCACGCCCAGCCGGTTGACCAGCACATCCGTGCCTGACTGGAAGACCTCCATGCCGCGCACTGTGTCCTCGTCGGGGATAAGCATGAGCAGGTCGGTGTTGAAGACGTTGTGAATCAGCGTCACCATCTTGTCGCCGATGCCCTCAATGCGGTGCTGCCCCTGACCGCCGTTGTAGAGAGTTGAGCACTCGCGCGGCTCGAGCGCGACAATCTTGCTGTCGGGCCAGATGCTCTTCATGTAATCGCCTGCGGCCAGTGTGCCGGCGCTGCCGGGGGCGCTCACAAAGGCGGCCACGCGCCCGTTGCCCACGCCCTGCGCCGACGCAGCCACTGCTGCACCGGTCACATGGCGGTGAAAGCGATAGTTGGGCAGCAGTTCAAATTGGGCGAGCACCACGTACTCTTCGGGCTTGCTCACATATTCGCTGTGCGTGCGCTCGAGCGTGAGGATCACATCGGACTCAGTGCCCGGTGTCAGGTCCAGGCTGCCGCCATATTTCTGGATGCGATCGTAGCGCTCCTCGCTCATGTTGTCGGGCATGACGACGATGGCATCATAGCCCTTGAGCATGGAGACGTAGGCTGTGCCGATGCCAAAATTGCCCGTGCTGGGGCCAATCACCTTGCGGTCACCGGGGCGCAGATGCTTGAGCGCCTCATTTTCGGCAAGGGTGACGTAGGCGGGGCCCACCTTCATGCTGCCCGAGGGAAAGGTGCACCCAGAGAGCACGATAATGTTGGCCTGTACGCCCGTCAGCTCCTTGGGGAGTACGATGGCGTCGGGCGTGTCACCCGTCTGCTTCCAGTTGATGTTGAAGAGGTTGAGTGGGTTATTTTCATCGCTGCGCGCGGCGTTGGCGGCGTTGCGCAGCCCTGTGGGGAGCAGCAGCGGGTTGCGCATTTCGGCGTAGGTGGGGCCGGGCACGATCGGGCGGGACATGGGCAAGGTGCTCCTTTGGCGTGGCGGTTGTGCGTCCCCTCAGTGTAGCGCGCGCGGTGCGTGTCGGCAAAAGGCGCTGGCGCGGGTTGCCATGGCCTGTTCGATCCGGAAATTGCAGTGTCTGCAACAAAGTGAGCGAAGCGCAGACAAACGGTGGTATGCTGGATATGCAGCGCGCTGAACCCGCTACACTGGCCGGGTGATCCAGGCGTACTGCTATCCCGGAAAGAAGGCTTGCATGCGTTCCTTCGGTCTCTCTCGTCGATTCTGGCGACGGTGCGTGATCGTATTTGCCTTGCCGGCTGTTCTGGTGATGACGGCGTGCGTGGTCAATGGGCAGCCACATGTTCAGCCCTTACGCGCCGTTTATGTGACCCCGGTGCGGGCAGTGGTGGCGCCACAACCCGTGAGCCCGCTGCCGAACAACACAATTTCCGCGCCGCTGCTCTACCATCGTTGGCGGTTGATTAGCGCCTCATATCGCCATGTCGACGTACCCACTACCGGACTCGATGGCGCCGAAATCAGCTTTGAACCTACCCGTATTGGATTGAGGGATTTCAACTGCGCGTCGGAATGGTATGGCATTGACTACTTTGAAGGGGATCACTATCACCTCAATGTTGCGGTAAATGCAGCCAGCCGTTGTCGCGGGAATCCTAGTGAGCCGGATGCCACAGTATTTCGGCTTCTGCAGGAGACAGATACCTTTGACATCCATGGCGCGGCGCTGGTGTTGTCCGGGCCAGAGGTCATAATCCGCCTATCGCTGAACGACACGCCTTATGCAGATCCTGGCTATGAAGCCAGCTTTGAACTGGCGCCACCTGTATCCCTGCAAGAGTTGGTGAACAACGCCCCACTCATCGTGATTGCTACAGTGGGACCGGTGACGCGTTACTGGGACAACTGCGGTTACGTAGACGGTGCGCTAATGGACTGTGCCGCCGGTCCAGGCGGTTTTCCAACCACCGACTTCGTCCTAAACGTGGAGCAAGTGATTCGCGACGACGGACGCATTGCGCGCGATGAGCCAGTCCTGATATCCCAAATGGGTTATGCAAATGAGTACATGCGCGGCATCTCCGAGCTCGCAGGCTTCCCGATCAGCTACACAGGCGACCAGTATCTCTTTCTGTTGGCCCCCAATCCGGACAACCGCACCTACGGCTACTATGGCCCATACGGCCGGTTGATCATCGACGGCGAAACCCTGCGTCTCAGCATTGGCAACCAGGAGCCGCTGCATTTTGGCGACGACCCGCCAGTTACGGTGTCCGAGTTAATGCAATTGGCACAGAGCACGACCGCCACGGGCAGTTGGCGCGCACCCACGCCAACGCCCGGCGCTGGGCATGCGCCGGCGCCTCCTGCTTCCACGCCCAAAGGCGAAACATCCACGCCTGCGCCTGAGCCGCCTTCTATATACCCACGCTCGCTGGACGAACTCGTGCGGGTTGCCGCGCTCATCTTCATTGGCACGGTGGGGCCGGTGAATCGTTATGTAGAAGTCTCTGTGGCCGATGCGATCGTTGAGCAGGGCGCGAGCCCGATTGTGTCCGGAGTGCCTTTGCCCGCCAGCGATTGGCAGCTGGAGGTTGAACTGTTACTGCGCGACGACGGAAGTGTGACGCGCGGCGATCCGATTATCCTGCGCCAGGTGGGCATGAGCCAGGAGGCCTACGCGTGGCTTGAAAAGCAAGGGGGCGGTTACAGTGGCCGTCGCTACGTCTTCCTGCTGACGCCCAACCCCGGCGGCGAGACCTATCGTACCCACTATTCCATCTGGAGCCAGCTAGAGATTGACGGCAACACGTTACGACTCAGCAACGAGACGCGGCCACCTCTGCAAATACCGATTTCCGGCGAGAGCGGTCCAATTACGCTCGAGCAACTTGTCGAATTCGTGAAGCAGCAATAGGCCTTCTGCTTCGTTCTCCCTGTGCCATTGTGTCAGGCCGTGCGTTGTTCCGCTGCCGTGCGCTTGGCAATCTCCTTGCGCACCACGGGCGCGACCTCCGTGCCCAGCAGCTCCACAGCGCGCATGACTTTGCTGTGTGCAAGGGTGCCGATGCCCAGTTGCAGCGCCAGACGCTGGTGGCCAAAAAGCTCGTGCTGATAGAGTATCTTCTCGACGATCTCCTCGGGGGTTCCCACAAAGTCGGCCCCGCGCAGCGTGGCGTTCTGTTCCATCTGCTGGCGCGAGGCGGGCGCCCAGCCGCGCTCGCGGCCAATTTTGTTCATCAATACCGTAGCCGAGGGGTAATAATCCTCCATCGCCTGGCGTGTTGTGTCGCCAATCAGCCCGTGCGAGTTGATGCTCAGCGGCAGCGTCGCCGGGTCGCGCCCCACCTTGCGCGCCGTTTCGCGGTAGAGTTGCGCCAGTGGCCTGAAGCGCTCGGGCATGCCGCCGATGATGGCCAGCGCCAGTGGCAACCCCAGCGTGGCGGCGCGCACCACCGACTGCGGCGTGCCGCCAACAGCCAGCCACACGGGCAGCGGCTCCTGCACGGGGCGCGGGTAGATGCCGAGCTCTTCGATTGGCGCACGGTG
>CAYJNV010000344.1:0-4110 GCA_964370975.1 uncultured Caldilineaceae bacterium
CGGGGGTGTCGGCGCTGGCCCGGCGAGGACGCGGCGGTGGAGGTGACGCGTGCCGGGGCGGAGGAGGAGCTAGGGCCGAAAATGGGTGGTGCTGACGCCATCTAATGGACTGGTCCGGCCGCTGCGCCAGGTTGAGGCGGCGAGTGGCGCCACAGCCGCTCGAGCAGCCGGCCATGCGGCAAGAGCGTGTCACGCGGCACAACTCTTGTCGATGAGGTGCGCGGCGCGGGCAATCAGCGTCGCCTTCATTCTGATCGTCCACACATACGAAAGCGCGCGTACGGCGCGCGGCAGTGGCGGCGATTCTTTATGCCGCCCCACCGGAAAGGTACTGCATGGCCTCCAATACGGCCCATATCAAGTATGACTACGGCGCATACCCCGACGAGAGCGGTCACTTCGGCCCCTTCGGCGGCAAGTTCGTGCCTGAGACGCTCATGCCTGCGCTGGATGAACTCGAGGATGCGTATTTGCGGGCGCGCGGTGACGCAGATTACCGCGCCGAACTGGAGTATTTGCAGCGGACGTTTGTGGGGCGGCCGACGCCGCTTACCTACGCGTCGAGACTAAGCAAGCACCTGGGCGGCGCGCAGATCTACCTCAAGCGCGAGGATCTGGCGCACACGGGCGCGCACAAGATCAACAACGCGCTGGGGCAGGCGCTGCTGATGGCGCGCAAGATGAACAAGACGCGCATTGTAGCCGAGACGGGCGCGGGCCAGCACGGCGTTGCCACGGCCACGGTGGCGGCCAAACTGGGCATCGAGTGCGTCGTCTACATGGGCGTGGTGGACATGGCGCGCCAGCAGCCCAATGTCTTCCGCATGCGGCTGCTGGGAACCGAGGTGCGTGGCGTGGAAAGCGGCAGCCAGACGCTCAAGGACGCCATCAACGAGGCGATCCGCGATTGGGTGACGAATGTGCGCAGCACGCATTATCTGTTGGGCAGCGTCCTGGGGCCGCACCCCTATCCGGCGATGGTGCGCGACTTCCAGAGCGTCATCGGGCGCGAGGCGATTGGCCAGGTACAGGATGGGGCGCAGGGGCCGGGTCGGCTGCCCGATGCGATTGTGGCGTGCGTTGGCGGCGGCAGCAACGCGATGGGCATCTTCTATCCCTTTCTGGAGCACGAGCAGGTGCGGCTGATTGGTGTGGAGGCGGGCGGCCACGGCATTGACAGCGGCGCGCACGCGGCGCGCTTTGCTGACCCCAAGATGGGGCGCCTGGGCGTGCTGCAGGGGACGAAGAGTTTCGTCTTGCAGGATGACGATGGCCAAATTGCGCTCACGCACAGCATTAGCGCAGGGCTCGACTATGCCAGCGTCGGGCCGGAGCACGCCTGGCTGCGCGAACTGGGACGCACCGAGTACACCTACTGCACCGACGACCAGGCAATGAAGGGTTTTCAGTTGCTCTGCGAACTGGAAGGCATCATTCCGGCCCTGGAGAGCGCGCACGCCATTGGGCATGTGATTGACCTTGCGCGTACCATGGGCAAGGACCAGATTATTCTGGTGAACCTGAGCGGCCGCGGCGACAAGGACCTCAATACGGTGCTAACGGCACTCGGTCAGTAGGCTATTTTGACGCAAGGTCGCAAGGTCGCCAGGAAGCGCAAGGAAGGGCGCAAGGAACAGCCAACGGCCATAATGGGCCGCTAGACAAGCCGGGAATGGTGAATGATGAGCGATGAGGCACTGACAGGCGTTGAACGAATTGAGGCGCTGTTTGCGCAGACGCATGACGAGGGACGGGCTGCCTTTATGCCCTATCACGCCATGGGCTACCCCAGCCGGGCGGCGACCCTCGAGGTGATGCAGGCGCTAGGCGAAAGCGGCGCGGACTTGTTCGAGATTGGCATTCCCCACAGCGACCCGCTGGCCGATGGACCCACCATCCAGACGGCCACGTACGAGGCGCTGATGCAGGGGACGTCGGTCAAGGACTGCCTGGCGATGACGACCGAACTGCGCGCCGCCGGCATGACGCAGCCCTTCTGCGCGATGACCTACTTCAACCCGCTTATGGCTTACGGCATCCAGCGCTTTGTGGATGATGCCGCGGCGGCGGGGATTGACGGGCTGATTGTGCCCGACCTGCCGCCCGACGAAGCGCAGGAACTTGAGGAGGCCTGCCGCGCGGCGGCTCTGGCTACGATTTACCTGCTGGCACCCACAAGCACCGAGGGGCGTATCCGCCTGGTGGCGCAGCACGCCACGGGCTTTATCTACCTGGTGAGCGTCACGGGAATTACGGGCGCGCGCACGGAATTGCCGCCCGACCTGGCGGAGTTTGTGGCGCGTGTGCGCCGCGCAACGCGCCTGCCGCTGGCCGTGGGTTTTGGCATTGCCACAGGCGCGCAGGCTGCCGCGGTGGCGCGCATCGCCGATGGCGTCATCGTCGGCTCGGCGCTGGTCAAGGCGTCGGGCGGTGAGGGCATCGACGCCGTGCGCGCGCTGGGGAGTGAACTGGCGGCGGGCGTGCGGGGGAGGGTGTAACAAAGACGCGAAGGCAAGAATTGCGTGATGAATCCCCAAAGACGCCGAAGGGAAAACGGCCGCGCGCGCGTCAAGCCGGGCATGATTGATTTTGAGTTCAGCGAGGTAAAGTGCCTGATTGACCTTCGCAGCACACTGCTGTGCGGATCGTACATTTCAGTCAACTGCACTCACTTACTTCTCCATCACCTAACGCGCCGCATTCTCTCTGCGGCGAAATCAACTACGCACAGCACACGAAATTGTCCATTCGAATAGGGCGCAATCCCCACTCAAACGTCGAGGAGTCATATAGATGAGATGTTCCTGGTCCGCAGCACGCCGCGTGCTGTCAGTGCTCGCGTTGTGCCTTGTCATTGCCGGACTCCTAAGTGCGGTTCAATCGCTCAAGGCTCAGGAAGGTGGGGCATATCTGCCCGTGATTGTGGGTGCCGTAGCTCCGCCGGTATCCACGCCAGTGGGTACGCCGACGTACACGCCAACATCGGCCAGCACGCCAACGCAGACGTCAACCTCGACCCCAACGAACACGCCAACATCGGCCACCACGCCGACGCATACACCGACGCACACACCAACCGCGACGCCCACGAGTACGCCAACGGTCACCAGAACGCCGTTGCCCGCACCGGCCGGCATGGTGCTCATCCCCGCCGGCAACTTCCAGATGGGCTGCAGCCCGGGCGACACACTGTGTGAAAGTCGCGAGGGTCCGCTGCACACTGTCAACCTCAGCGCCTACGCGATTGACACTCGTGAGGTGACCAACGCGCTCTATGCCGACTGCGTGGCCGCAACCGGCTGTTCGGCGCCAGCCTCCATTATCTCAATCACACGTGGCGACTACTACGGCAACGAGACCTACGCCAACTTCCCCGTCATCTTTGTGGATTGGAACCAGGCGACTGCCTTTTGCGCGTGGGAAGGGAAGCGGTTGCCCACCGAGGCCGAATGGGAGAAGGCGGCACGCGGCAGCAGCGACACGCGCGTCTACCCCTGGTGCAACCAGCCACCGGACGCTTCGCTGCTAAACTTCAACGAGAATGTGGGCGACACGACTGCAGTCGGTTCGTATCCAACCGGGGCCAGTCCCTATGGCGTTCTGGACATGAGCGGCAACGTATGGGAGTGGGTGAACGACTGGTACCAGAGCGACTACTACGCCTCGTCGCCCGACACCGACCCGCAGGGGCCAGCCACCGGCACCAATCGTGTCTTGCGGGGCGGTTCACTCTACGGCGGCGCTTCGTTTGTGCGTGCTTCGTACCGGGGCTACGACAGTCCTGTTGAGGTGTACTTCAATACTGGGTTCCGGTGCGCCGTCTCGCGATAATCTGCTGTTCTGCCGTTTAACTGTTTTGCCGTTCAATTCTGCGGCGGTGGAGGGGTTGCCTCCACCGCCGCAGTTCGCGATTTCACAACCTTTTTGGGATTGCCCATGAGCGGCGCTGACCCTTATGAGACGTTATCACTTGCGCTCAAGCTGTTCGTGCGTGGCAAGCGCAACAAACCCGGCGTGGGTGCCAGGGGGTGAAACTGGCGGCGGGGGTGCGCGCCACGGCGTAGATACGACGCAAAGGCCCCAAAACCCACACGAAGCGCCAAAAAACAA
>CAYJNV010000345.1:0-2486 GCA_964370975.1 uncultured Caldilineaceae bacterium
AATAGGCAATGGGCAGTGGCAGGCGACCTCCATTGTAGGCGCGCTGCGCCGATGCGGCCACTCACCACTGCCCATTGCCTACTGCCCACTCCCCACTCCCCATTGCCTACTGCCGCGCACCTACCCCCACCTGCGCGCACAACGCCGCACGGGGGCGGTTGGTTCACCCGCAGGGAACCAGACTGTGGCGCGGGGCGTTCGCGGCAGCAGCAGCCCTGCGCACTCTACGCTTCGGAGCGGCGCAAACATGCAATTGAAGAGGTGCTTATGAACAAGCAAGTTGACGCAACCAACCTCTCGGGCGAGCGCCCCACCCTCTGGATGGACACGACGGTGCCCTCATTGCAGGGCGCGCCCGATGGCGACATGCGCGCCGACATCTGCGTAGTGGGGGCGGGCATTGCGGGCATGAGTGTTGCCTATCTGCTGGCGCGCGAGGGCAAGTCGGTCATTGTGCTGGACCACGGCGGCGTGGGCAGCGGTGAAAGCGGCCGCACCACGGCGCATCTCTCCAACGCAATTGACGACCGCTATACGGAGATGATCCGCATCCACGGTGAAGAGAATGCGCGCTTGATTGCCGAAAGCCACAGCGCTGCGATTGATCTAATTGAGGCCATTGTCAACGCCGAAACGATTGACTGCGACTTTGCGCGCGTCGACGGCTACCTCTTCCTGGGGCCCGACGACAAGGTGAGCACCCTTGAAGAGGAACTGGAAGCAGCGCGCAAGGTGGGGCTCACGGAGACGGGCATGGTGGCGCGCCTGCCGCTGCGCGGCTACGAGGCAGGCCCCTGCCTTCGCTTCGCCCGCCAGGCACAGTTTCATCCTCTCAACTACCTTGCCGGGCTGGAGGACGCAATCACGCGCCATGGCGGCCACATCTTCGGCAATACGCATGTGACACGTGTCGAAGGGGGCAGCCTCGTGCGCGTAGAGACCGAGGGCGGCCAGGTCATCACCGCCAACGCCGCGGTCGTGGCCACCAACAGCCCCATCAACGACCTGATCATCACCCACCTCAAGCAGACGCCATGGCGTAGCTATGTGATCGCGGCGCGCGTCCCACGCGGCACTGTCGCGCCGGCGCTCTTTTGGGATACCGCTAAGCCCTACCACTATGCGCGCCTTGAGTATGGACCCCTGGCCACCGGCGACTATGACCTGCTGATTGTGGGCGGCGAGGACCACCGCGCGGGTGAAGCAGAAGCAGCGGATCAGGATGCGCGCTGGGCGCGCCTGGAGAAATGGGCGCGCACCCATTGGCCCACCATGGGCAAAGTGCAATATCGCTGGTCGGGCCAGGTGATGGAAACCATCGACGGGTTGGCTTTCATCGGTCGCACGCCTTCGGCTGATCCCAATGTTTACATTGCGACGGGAGACTCGGGCATGGGCATGACGCACGGCACAATTGCGGGCATTCTGTTGAGCGACCTCATTCTGCGCGGCAAGCACCCCTGGGAGAAACTTTACGATCCGTTGCGCTTGAAGCTGGGCGCCGCCATGCAAATGGCGCGCGCCGACGCTGCCGTTGCCGCCGCCGCGGTGACGGGCTACCTGAGCACCGCCGATGTGGACTCAACCGACGAGATTAAGCCCGGCGAAGGCGCGCTCATTCGCGACGGCGCCTCCAAGATTGCCGCCTATCGCGACGAAGACGGCACACTCACCAAGCGGTCGGCCGTATGCACGCACATGGGCTGCATCGTGGAATGGAATCAGGGCGAAAAGATTTGGGTCTGCCCATGTCATGGCTCGCGCTTCGACAAGTACGGGCATGTGGTCAACGGGCCGGCCAGCACTGATTTGCCGCCGGTTGAGGTGTAGGCGGCCGCCGCAAGCAACGGGGAATCAAAACAGAGCGGGCGACCTCTTCGGTCGCCCGCTCTGTTTTGTGACGTTAGGGTCTGTTACCCGCCTAGTTGACGGGAACCAGGTGCGTCTCGATGCGCTTCCTGAGCTGTGCCTTGGGCTGGAAGCCCACAATGCGGTCCACCGGCTGGCCACCCTTGAAGAGCAGCAGCGTGGGGATGCTCATCACGCCAAAAGCCATGGCGGTGTCGGGGTTGTGATCCACGTCGAGCTTGCCGACGGTCATCTGGCCGTCAAGCTCCTGCGCCAGTTCTTCAAGCACGGGTGCAATCATCTTGCACGGGCCACACCATTCGGCCCAGAAGTCCACCAGGACCAGGCTCTCGGAATTCATTACCATTTCATCAAACGTCGCGTCGGTCACCTTAACGGGTGCACTCATGGAAAGCTCCTTTTGTATTCCTGCGCAGCAGAGTGCGCAACCAGGATGTTGTGTGCGCACGCAGCGCGCATTTCTTGTGCCATACTACCTTGCCGCCGCCGATCGCAGCGGTAATTTGCGCTACAGAAAGTATAGTACACTCGCACGGGCCGGATGTCAAACCGGCGCAGGGCAGCGCGTACATGATTGCGTGCGGTGGTTGACATGGGAACGCTGCGCCATCTACAAT
>CAYJNV010000345.1:2586-4096 GCA_964370975.1 uncultured Caldilineaceae bacterium
TGCGGGTCGGTGGCGGAACGGCAGACGCAGCGGACTTAAAATCCGCCGGGGCAACCCGTGTGGGTTCGAGTCCCACCCGACCTACCACATAGCGTATCCCTAACGCAACACGCCACTACCTGCAGTCGTCGCTCCTCAATCCCCATTGAGGCCAGAATGAGTCCAACCCAGCGGATTCCGATTTCCGGTGCGCTCGCCGCCTTCATCGACGACTGCCGCGCATCGAACCTCACGCCCGGCGCCATCGATTTCTACCTCGACAAGCTACCCCACTTCTGCGCCTGGCTGCACACCGCGCACCAGCTCACCAATGTTGCCCAAATCGACGCTGCAACCCTGCGCGGATTCTTCATCGCGCTCCAGGAGGGCCACAGCGGCGGCGGCGTGGGCGCTTACTGGCGCGCTGTCTCCGCGTTCCTGGGCTTCCTCGAGCGTGACGGCGCACTGGCCGCAAATCCTCTGCGCAAGCTGCGCCGGCAGCAAGGGCAGCGATATGCCCCTGATACTGACCGACACGGACCCGACCCAACGCATCGCCTACGACGGGCTGCGCGCCATCGTCGAGAGCCGCGCTGCACAGGTCGGCGTGCCCACGCCGCAGATTCACGCGTTCCGCCGCACCTTTGCTATTACGAGCTGGCGCAATGGCGTTGACCTGCTCGCCATCGTGCGCATGATGGGCCAGGGCAGCTTGCCCGTGCTCATGCGCTACATGGCCGCCGAGTCGGGCGAGCTGTCCGCCATCTACGTCAAGCACGCACCGGTCAACAATTTGTAACCACCTTGACTTCAGAGCCGCCCACCGGCAGGCCGAGGCGGTGCTCTTCGAGTACATTGAGAGCTTCTACAACCTGACCCGCTATCACTCAACCAATGGTGGAAAAAGCCCAAACGCACGCGAACGCGCATTTCACGAACAACAGTCCAGCGACAACAAGAATAGCAAGAACAACAAGAACAGCAACAAAGACCCTGAAATGGAAAAAGCAAGAACGACAGTCGCCTTTGCTTAACCGACTGTCCACAACACTAAGGTAACTCCACAGGTTACTTCATCGGTTGACCGATACGGCTACTTTGCAAATCGATCAGTCCACCAAACCCTGGGTAAGTCCATCGAGCGCTTCGCGGTGACTTCCCGCTTCGACACCGACAGCGCCGCAGTGCTGCCCTACCTGGCGACCCTGCCCAGCATGACCAGTTTCAGTCCCAGCGCCCAGTCCTCATCTTGCGCCGCCGACCGGGATTGATTATCCTGCAATCGGCCATAGTCTTCATCACCCAGGTCAGTGACGTTGCGGAAGGGTTGCAGCGACTGGACGTTCTCACCGACCTCATCAGCGTGAGCTGGGCACACCGGGAGGCATTGGGGGCGGTGACGACTCCACGCCGGGCGCTGCGCATGCTCGACGCGTAGCGTCTCCTGCCTGGCACCAACTGCCGCCTCTGCGCCGAAGCGACCTGCATATCCTTTGCCTTCGGTCTCTTGCAGCAACGCCGCACCCTGACT
>CAYJNV010000346.1:0-4082 GCA_964370975.1 uncultured Caldilineaceae bacterium
CGTTGGGTGGGCAGCGAAGGCGGAGGCTTCCTCGCGAGCGTGTTGCGGCTGAATTTGGCAACCACCCTTGAAGAGGCTGTCGACGCGCTGCGCATGTGGTCGACTCCATCGCAGAACGTGGTGCTGGCGGATGTGCGCGGCTCGATTGCGTGGCGCTTTGTGGGCCAAATCCCCAACCGCACCGGCAATCCCGGCATCGTGCCTGCGCCAGGGTGGTCGGGGGAACAGGAGTGGCAGGGGTACGTACCCTTTGACGATCTCCCTCACCTTGATGATCCCGAATCGGGACGGATTGTGGCCGCAAACAACCGTCCCGCAGGAGACGACTACCCCCACTTCATGGGGCTGGAGTTCGACCCCGGTTACCGCGCCCAGCGCATAGACGAACTGCTGGGCGAGCGCGAACGTTACAGCGTGCGCGACATGGAAGAGATCCAGCTCGATGTGTCGAGCAAGTACGCCGCCGAACTTGTGCGCTGGCTTACCCTGCTCAACAGCGAAGACCCCTGGGAGAAGGTCTCCATCCAGGCGCTGCGCAAGTGGAATTTGCGCATGGAGCCGGAAAGCACGGCGGCGCTCGTCTTCCACTATGTGTTGATCGACCTGCTGTGGATGGTCTTTGGCGACAAGTTGGGCGCAGCCAGCGCCGGTTACATGGGTGCCGGCGCGACGCCGCTCTTTCCCTTTTCGGGGCACGTGGACAAGGCGCAGGTGCGGCTGCTGGCGTTGTTGAGCGAGGAGTCGGAGTCGGTTTGGTATACCGAGGCAGCCACGCAGCGGCGGCGAAGCCGCGACGAACTCCTGCAGGAGGCGTTGACGCATGCCGCCCACCAGATTCGCGAGCTCTTGGGCGACAGCGCGCTCAAGTGGCAGTGGGGACGTTCGCACCAGCTAATGTACGCACATTCGCTGGGGAGCGTGCGGCTGCTGCGCGGCTTTTTCAATCGCGGGCCCTTTCCCATTGGGGGCGACAACAGCACGCCGCTGCAAACGCGCGGCACGCCGCAAATCCCGCTGGGCATGGTGCAGGTGATTCCGACCTACCGACAGATCATCGAGGTGGGCGCTTGGGACCGCATGATGACGGTGACGGCCACGGGCCAGTCGGGACACCCAATCAGCAACAACTATGATGACCAGATGGTGATGTGGCGCGAGGGCGCTTATCATGTGATGCCCTGGCAGCGCGCGGCTGTCGACAAGGTCGCGGTCAACAAGCTTGCGCTTGAACCGCTGCGGTAAACTGCAGGCCATGCTGTGCGGAGGGCGCGTATGGACGAGTCGCTGAGCCGAACCCCTTTTGCCACTGTGAACGGGCTCGCTATCTATGCTTTTGGCAGCGGCGAGCCAGTGCTCTTCATGCCCGGGCCGCACCGCCTCGAGTCGCCGGGCGATTTTATGGCAGATGCCCTGATTACCGGCCTGGTGGCGCAGCACCGGCGCGTGATTACCTTTGACCCGCCCCGCTCCGGCCGGTCGGCGCGCAAGGCCAAACTGGGCATGGCCGAGATGCGCACCTGTGCCACGGAAGCGTTGGAGGCGTGCGGCGTGCATGGGGCTGTTGATGCGCTTGGCCACAGCATGGGCGGATTGGCACTCCTGGCCTACGCGATTGAGCAGCCTGCGCGCGTCCGCCGTATGGTGCTTGTGGGCACTGGTGCGGGCGGCCCAGCCTACATGGAGTCGGAAGGGGCGCTGTGGAATTCCACGCATCCCCAATTCAACAGGATGGCGCTGCTGGGCAGCCTGCAAGTGGCAATTCCCAACCACGCCACGCAGATGATGATGATGAACCTGATCCGGCGCGAGTCGTTCTTCAACAAAGGGCTGGCGCCGGAGGACAAGATCAGCGTGCGCGACTGGTTTCGCCGCCGCGACGGGCGCACTGACTGGCACCTCGTCGCCCTGCACCTTGACTACTCGGCGCGCCTGGGCGAGGTGACTGCCCCAGCGCTCATCCTCTGCGGGCGTTATGACCCGCAATTCCCGCTGCCGGCCTCGGAGCTACTGGCCGATGGTCTGCCCGATGCCAGGCTGGTGGTCTTCGAGCAGAGCGGCCACTATCCCTTTGTGGAGGAACCGGCCCGCTTCTGGGAGGTCGTGGGAGAGTTCCTCAACGCCGCTCTGAAACGACCGAACACCTAATGGGTGAGACAGCGCTTGCCGAGCCGGTCACCTCGCCACTGCTTGTGGGCGTGACTGCGCGCGCGAGCAACCCAACATGGAAGGCGCGCTGGACTGCCAACTACGCGTGCAGGCTCGAAGAACGCGGCGCGACGCCCATTATTCTTGCACCAGACGCGCCCATAATTCTGCCCTCCGGGGAGCGCTTTGTGGCGGATGCCGAGGGTCGCATTCCTCTGGAAATCCTGGATCGGTTGCAGGGGATCGTCTTCGCCGGTGGCGGCGACGTGCACCCGCGCTTCTTTGGCCAGGCGGAGAACGGCGTTGAGGTCGAAAGCATTGACTTGCGCCGCGACGAGCTGGAGCTGTCGTTGGGTCGCGCGCTGCTGGCGCGCGACTTGCCTGTATTTGGCGTATGCCGCGGCTGTCAGGTGCTTAATGTGGCGGCGGGTGGTTCGATGATTCAGCACATTGACGGTCACAGTTCGAGCACCGAGTCGCCCCGTTTGCACGACGTGGCGATAGTGGCGGGTAGCCGGCTGGGCGCGTTTGTGGGCGCGGGGCCGCTGGCCGTGAACACCTATCACCACCAGGCGCTGGACAGACGCACACTGGCGGCGCTTTTCCGGCCGGCCGCCTTTGACGGTTCGCAGGGTTGGGTCGTCGAAGCATACGAGAGCCTGGCGCACAGGTGGTTAGTGGGCGTACAGTGGCACCCCGAGCGCGCGCAGGACTTTGCGGGCGCCACATTGCAGCGCCACGCGCAACTGTGGGACAGTTTTGTGGATGCGTGTCGCGCGTATGGACATTGAGGCGCGCCCATGCAGCACCTGATGATTGAGCCAATGACGGCAGATGACTGGCCTGCCGTTGCACGCATCTACGCCGAGGGCATTGCCACGGAAGATGCGACCTTTGCCGATGCGCCACCGTCGACTTGGGATGAGTGGAATGTGGGCAGGCCGTCTTCGTGCAGCCTCGTCGCGCGCGACGCCGCGGGCGAGGTGGTCGGCTGGGCGGCGCTCAGCCCAACCTCAAGCCGTACCGTCTATCGCGGCGTTGCTGAGGTCAGCATCTATGTAGCAACCGCGGCACGCGGCACGGGCGTTGGCAGGGCCCTCTTGCAGGCGCTCATCGATGCGAGCGAGGCCGCCGGCTACTGGACGCTGACGGCGGGCATCTTTCCCGAAAATGTGGCGAGTCTGCGCCTGCATTCCGACTGCGGCTTTCGCACCGTAGGCACTCTTGTGCGCAGGGGGCGCATGACCTACGGCGCCAGGGCTGGCCAGTGGCGCGACGTGATTTTGCTCGAACGGCGCAGCGCAGTTGTGGGCATAGTCTGATTCCTGACACCTGATTGATAGATATCGAGTGAGTTACTTCCAGTGGATACTTCACTGTTCGACTACACATTGCCCGCAGAATTGATTGCGCAGCAGCCCGCCGAACCGCGCGACAGCAGCCGTCTCATGGTGCTTGAGCGAAAAACCGGCGCATTGCAGCATCTGCACTTTCGTGACATCGGCCAGTTCCTGCGCGCAGGTGACCTCCTGGTTGGCAATGACAGCCGCGTCATTCCTGCGCGCCTGCACGGCCACAAGCCCACGGGTGGGGCGGTCGAAGTCTTGTTGTTGCGCCAACTTGACGATGACGGGTGCGAGTGGATGGGGCTGACGCGTGGCAAGGGGCTGCAGGGCGGCGCGCGCATTCTGCTGGGCGCGGACGCTGGGGAAAGCGGCGCGCTAACCGCCGAAGTCGTGCAGGTAGAAGAGAATGGCGCACGGCGGCTGCGCTTCAGTGCGCCCGTGCGTCCCTACCTCGATGAACTGGGCGAGATGCCGCTGCCGCCCTACATTACGCACTACACAGGTGATCCCGAGCGCTACCAGACCATCTATAGCCGCCCCGAAGGAAGCGCAGCCGCACCCACGGCCGGCCTTCACTTCACGCCCGAACTC
>CAYJNV010000347.1:0-4078 GCA_964370975.1 uncultured Caldilineaceae bacterium
GTCCGCAAGTACGGTTGCGCGTGTGCAGAAGCCCACGAAGGCATCACCAGCCACACGATAGATGCGGCAGACGCCTTGGTCGAGCACAAGCGGAAGATGCAAGACGCCCTCATAGAAGGCCGCAGTGGCGACAAGATCCCCTGTGAACAGAAAAGTCACCTGCTGCGCAAAGAGCGGCATGGCGCTATTCGTCGTCGTCGTTTTCGCCGGCCGGCAGAGAGGCGCTCTCCTCGGTGACGGCGGTTACCCACGCGCTGTCGCCATTGGCCACTGCGTCTCCAGGTGCTGTCAGGTCGGCTACATACATCGCAGCGCCGATGTTGCCGGCCTCGTTGAGCAGTTGCGCGGGCACCAGGCGCGCGCGCGTTTTGAGGAAGTGAAGGAATTTATCCTGCTTCTTGCTCACGCCGCCGCCGATGATGAAGAGGTCGGGCGAGAGATAGAACTCCACTGCCGCCAGATATTCGTTGACGCGTTCAGCCCATTGCTCCCACGACAACGCCTCTTCCTTGCGGATGCGCGCGGCAGCGCGGTGCTCAGCATCCTTGCCGCGAATGATGAGATGGCCGAACTCGGTGTTGGGCAGCAGTTTGCCCTCTACAAATACCGCAGTGCCAATCCCCGTACCAAAGGTGAGCATGACAGTGACGCCCGACTGGCCGCGGCCTGCGCCAAAGGTCATCTCGGCCACGCCCGCCGCGTCGGCGTCGTTTAGCACGCGCACAGGGCAGCCGGTGGCACGCTCGAAGAGCTTGACGCCATCCACGTCAGTCCAGCGCTTGTCCACATTGGCCGCCGTCTGGATGACGCCGTGGTAGACAATACCCGGGAAGGTAATGCCTACCGGGCCGCGCCAGTTGCAATCTGTGACGATCTGCGCCACAAGGGGCGCTACGGCGTCGGGGTGCGATTCGACCGGCGTGTCGTAGCGCACGCGCTCGCTGGCCAGCGCGCCCCGCTCCAGGTCCACAATCGCTCCTTTGACGCCGCTGCCGCCGATGTCGATCCCCAGTGCTTGCTTCATAACGCCTCGTTGATGTGGGGCGCAGCGTGTGGTGATGCAGCGTGCGCCAAGTGTTGGATTGTCCGAACTGCGTGCAGCCCCCGGCCCTATGCCGCGGCCAATGTGCGCCCAATTTGGTCCAGATGCGCCTCGCCATGGTTGCCATAGGTGCGCAGCACATCGTCCATTGTGTAGATGCGGCCCGTTTCGGGATGGTTTCCCGTGCGCGCCCAGTCATCGGCCGCGAGGCTCTCCCACAGCACAACCCAGCGCGCGTGCAGGCCGCGCAGCAGCGCAAGCGAGTTGCTGATGTCGGCACTGGCGGCATCAGGCAGTTCCGCCCAGCTATCCTGCAAGTAGGGTTTGTAGGTGGGGTTATCCTCAGTCAGCATCAATTTGCAGCGAATGAAGCTGTTCATGTGCGCATCAGCCAGGTGATGCACATTCTGCGCCACGCTCCATTCGCCGGGCAGCGGCCGTGCCACAAGCTGCTCGGGCGAGAGGGAGCCAACAGCTTCTGCAAGCTGCTGCGGCAGCACCGCAATTTTGCCGATCAGTACGGCGCGTTCTTCGGGTGTCATATGGACCTCGTGCTTTCAAAGGGGCCAGGCAGGGGAGTACTCAGGCACAACCTGTTCACGGATCATGCGGCCAGAATGCGTTGAATCTGCTCAAGGTGGATTTCACCGTGGCTCGTATACCTGGCCAGCATCTCCTCAAGTGTCAATACGACTCGCGTCTCCGCATGGGTGCCGACACGCGCCCATGCCGCATCGGGCAAGTTGAGCAATAGAACACGCCAGCGCGAATGGAGCCCGTGCAGCAGGTCAAGTGACGTCTCAAGCGCCGCATTGTCGGCGTCGGGCAGTGCGCCCCAGGCAGACTCATTGTATGAGCCGTATTTGGGATTCTCTTCGGTTAGCACAAGCTTCATGCGCACAAAGCTAACCATGCGCGAATCGGCCAGGTGGTGCACAACTTGCGCCACACTCCACCCGCCCTGATACGGACAGTCCGTCAGCTGCGCCAGTGAGTGCGTTGTCAACAACGCAACCAGTTGCTGCGGCAATGTGGAAAATCGGACTATCAGCGCGCCACGTTCGTCGCGTCTCATCTGGCAGTCGTTTCTGTGCAAGTAGTGGAGATGCTGGGAGCCTGGCGCAGTGCGTTCCCAGGCCATTATAGGCCAGTGCAGCCTTGCGCGACAAGGCTTGTTCGAGAGAGATTGCGCGCACCGGCAATAGGCACAAGCAATTGGCAGCCGCCGCACCGACGCGGGTACAATAGGCAAAGCCATTCATTCTTCCTCGGCCGCACGACCCCGGAGGGTTCCATGTCCGTCGATGCCCATGCAGGCGAACACCCAGCCGCCACACGCCTCGTGAATCTACCGCGCCTCATGGCTGATTACTACACGCAAGTGCCCAACGTGAACGAATCCGCCCAGCGCGTCGCCTTCGGCACGTCGGGCCACCGTGGTTCGCCCGCCGAGGCCAGCTTCAACGAGGCGCACATCGTCGCCATCGCCCAGGCCATCAGCGAGTATCGGCAGGAGCAGGCCATCTCCGGCCCCCTCTTCCTGGGCATGGACACGCACGCGCTCTCCGAAGCCGCGCAGCGCACTGCCATCGAGGTCTTTGCCGCGCGCGGCGACCGCGTGATCATGCAGCAAGCCCTGGGCTACACACCCACGCCTGCCATTTCGCACGCCATTCTTACTTACAACCGCGGCCGCCGCTCGGGGCTGGCCGATGGCGTGGTCATCACCCCGTCGCACAATCCTCCGGAGGATGGCGGCTTCAAATACAACCCGCCCAACGGCGGCCCTGCCGACACCGCGACAACGCGCACTATCCAGACGCGCGCCAACGTGCTTCTGGCCGAAGGTATCGAGAACGTGGCGCGCGTGCCCTATGGGCGCGCCATCACACAGGAAAATATCACCGCCTACGACTACGTGATGCCCTACGTGCGCGACCTGGCCAATGTTCTCGACATGGAAGCCATCGCGGCTTCGGGGCTGCGCATCGGCGCCGACCCGCTCGGTGGCTCAAGCCTGGCCTACTGGGAGCCGATTGCGGAAACCTATGGGCTGAACATCAGCGTCGTCAACCCGGTGCTCGACGCCACCTTCCGCTTCATGCCGCTCGATTGGGACGGCAAGATCCGCATGGATTGCTCGTCGCGCTTCGCCATGGCCGACCTGATTGCGCTCAAGGATCAATTTGACATTGCCTTTGGCAACGACCCCGACGCCGACCGCCACGGCATTGTAACCCCCAGCGCGGGCCTGATGAACCCCAACCACTACCTGGCTGTCGCCATCAACTATCTCTTTCGCGCGCGCACGGGCTGGCGGCCCGACGCCGCCGTAGGCAAGACGCTTGTCTCCAGTTCGATGATTGATCGCGTAGCCGCGGGGCTGGACCGCACGCTCTGCGAGGTGCCGGTGGGCTTCAAGTTCTTCGTCGAGGGGCTGGTGGATGGCTCGTTCGGCTTCGGTGGCGAGGAGAGCGCAGGCGCCTCCTTCCTGCGCAAGAACGGCGCCGTATGGACAACCGACAAGGACGGCATTCTGCTGGCGCTGCTGGCTGCCGAGATCACTGCCACCACCGGCCGAGACCCGGCGCAGCACTACAAGGAACTTGAAGCGGCCTACGGAAGCCCCGTTTACGAGCGCGTCGATGCCCCCGCCACGCCCGCGCAGAAGCTGGCGCTGGCTGAGCTATCGCCCGAGATGGTGCTGGCCACGGAGATGGCGGGCGAGCCGATTGTGGCCACGCTGACGCGCGCACCGGGCAACAATGCGCCGATTGGCGGCCTCAAGGTCGTGACGGAGAACGGTTGGTTTGCCGCCCGCCCCTCGGGCACGGAGGATGTCTACAAGATATACGCCGAGAGCTTTCTGGGGGCGGATCACCTGCGCGCGATTCAGCAGGAGGCGCGCGCCATCGTCAGCACGGCACTGGCGAAACAAGCCTGACACAGAGGTCGCAGAGGGAACAGAGGACCACGGATAAAAGCAACGGCAGGACAGCAACTTCGGGTTGCTGTTCTGCCGTTGCAGTTCTCCGT
>CAYJNV010000348.1:0-4073 GCA_964370975.1 uncultured Caldilineaceae bacterium
GGCCCCGGCGACGCGCTCACCTCGAGACGCTGCAACTTGTGGGTAATGCATAGCTCCGCATGGAGAGGAGCCGGGGGTAACGTCCTGCCGGCGCCCGCGCGCGCGACGCCCTGACCTCTGCAAAGCCCGGGAAAGAGGTTGCATCTCACCACAGGTGCCGCGCGCCTATGCTATACTTTCGGCCATGGTTGCACACGAAGTTCGAGCGAAAATGAAGAGTGTGCGTCCGCTGCTCGCGCCGGCGTTACTGCTCGCCGCATTGCTGCTGGGCGGTTGCGGCGTGCAGGTTGGGGCGGCCACTGCGCCCACGCCCATTTTCTCTGCAGACGGTGCGCTGCCCGCTGCACCCACACCAGCGCCTGCCGCCACACCGCAGTTGCTGGCCCCCGCCGAGCTTGCTGCGCTCGCCGCGGCCGAGCAACTGCGCCTCGTCGCGATACCTCAGCGCGACATGGTCTCCCTGCGCGCACGCCTCGATGCCACGGTGGCCGCCCAAGCCACAGCTGCGGCTTCCGCGCCTGTGACTCCACCGCCTGAATACGCTGTGGGCGATGCCACCACCTTCTTTGTGCACAATTCCGACACGGCGGAGAACCGTGAAATCACCGCCATGCTAATCCACAAGACCGACGTGGCCTATGCGTGGGTGGAGACGGGGCAGGAGTATGACGCCGAAGCCATTGCCCGCTCGATTGACACCTTCAGCCGCCGCATCTATCCCGCGGCTGTAACAGCCTTCGGGCGCGAGCCCTTCCCCGGCATGGATGGCGACCCGCGCCTGCATGTGCTCCACACCACGGGTATGGGGGGCGCGGCCGGTTACTTTCTCAGCGGCGACCAGATCAGCCGCCTGGGTTATCCCTACTCCAACCAGAAGGAGATGTTTTACATCAGCCTCAATTGGATGGAGTTCATGCGCAATCCCGAGACCTATGAGACTGTGCTCGCGCACGAGTTCCAGCACATGATTCACTCGGCGCATGATGCCAACGAGGAGGTCTGGATCAACGAGGGGTTGAGCGAATACGCGCAGGAGGTCGCGGGCTACCCCGCCGATCTGGATTTTGCCAACGCCTACGCCTTCCAGCCCAACACCCAGCTCAACACCTGGGGCGGGGCCGTGGACAACAACGCACCCCACTATGGCGCGTCCTACCTCTTTGTGCGCTATCTGGTGCAGCGCTTTGGCCCGCCCATTGTGCAGGCGATTGTGGATGAGCCCGCCAACGGCATTGAGGGGCTGCGGCGCGTGCTCGCCACCTACGGTGCATCGTTCGATGATCTCTTTGCCGACTGGCTGGTGGCGCTCACGCTTGATCAGCCCGATGCGCTGGAGGGTGACGGCCGCTTCGGCTACACCGAACTTGATCCGCTCGCCCCTGCCCCGGCCGCCACCCTGAGCGTCTATCCGCTTGCCCAAAGCGCGGCCACCGCAGCCAACTTCGCCGGCCGCGCCTACTATCTGGACGGCGCCGGTGATCTCACCTTTGACTTCGACGGCGAGACCGCAACAACCGTCTCGGCCGACGCGCCCGACGCCGGCACGCGCGCGTGGTGGTCCAACCGGGGCGACATGGGCGAAGCGCGCTTGACGCACATCTTTGATTTGGCGGACGTCGCCGCGGGCACGCCGATCACGCTCAGCGCGCGCATGGCATGGGACATTGAGCCGGATTACGACTACGGCTACGTGATGGCCAGCCGCGACGGCGTATCGTGGAACATTTTGCCCGGCCGGCGCACGAGCAGCCTTAACACGGCAGGCAACAACCTGGGCGAGGGCTACAGCGGCGTCAGCAATCCCAACCCCGCGGCCAGCGGCTGGGTGACGGAGACCTTCGACATTGGCCCTTATGCCGGCGGTCCGCTGCACCTGCGCTTCAGCTATGTAACCGATGACGCTGTGACGCGCCCCGGCTGGTGGATTGACGACGTGCGCATCGACGCGATTGCGTTTGCCGAGGATTTTGAGGGCGACGCCCCCGGCTGGCAGAGTGAGGGTTGGTTGCTCACCGACGGCGCCCTGGCGCAGGCGTGGTTGCTCCAGTTGCTGACACTGCAGGACGGCAAGCTCCAGGACGTGCAACGCGTGCCGGTGGATGCCGCCGGTGACGCGTCGATTGCGATTACGGGCCTGGGTGCGGGGCGAACGGCCATCGTGATCGTCAGCCCCATCACCGAAGGCGCGACTGCGGCGGCGCGGTATACATACGCAGTGCAGCAATGACGCATCCACCACTGATAAGCTTTGAGTTCGAGAGCGAGATATGGTTTTGGAGAGGTCCCGCCCCATGGTACTTCGTGACCGTTCCGGAGCAGCAGTTCCGCGAACTGAATGCCATTGCGGGCGTCGTAACCTACGGCTGGGGCATGATTCCGGTCCATGTGTGGATCGGCAAAACTGTATACCAAACGTCTCTGTGGCCCAAGGATGGAAGCTACATTGTGCCTATCAAGGCGAGCGTCCGCAGGTCGGAAGAAATCGAGGAAGGTGACCTCGTTACTGTGCGCCTCGAAGTCCGCTGATAGCCTGCCTGGGCGTGACGCGCAGCACCCTGTAGCGGAAGGCCTCCCGGCCTTCGTTGCGGTGTACGCAAAGTGAAGTCCAGGAAGCCTTCCGCTACAGAGGATCTCGCCCTGCTTCATCTTGCGTTGTGCACTCAAAACGTCAATGCGTGCGTGAAGTGAATCATTCAACCAGTCAACCAGTCAACCAGTCAACCACTTACCAATTCACCACTTACCACTTATCGGACCCTCATGCGCCACCAAACCATCGCCGTGCTCGACTACGGCAGCCAGTACAGCCAATTGATTTGCCGGCGCGTGCGCGAGCAGCAGGTCTTCGCCGAACTTGTGCCCTGGGACCGCGCCGCCGACCTGCTTCCCCGCATGCAGCCCCAGGGCATCATCCTTTCGGGCGGCCCCAATAGCGTCTATGCCGAGGGCGCGCCTTCGCTGCCCGCGGCCGTGCTCGAAAGCGGCGTGCCCGTGCTGGGCATCTGCTACGGGCTGCAACTGCTGGCGCACACGCTGGGCGGGCGCGTGGCCCCCGGCGCCGAGCGCGAGTTCGGCGCGGCCACCATCACCACACGCGAGGGCAAGGATTCACCTCTCTTTGCCGGGCTGCCCGACGCGCTCCAGGTGTGGATGAGCCACGGCGATCGCGTGGAGCAACTGCCCGACGGCTTTGCCGCCATTGCCCAGAGCCCTAACTCACCCCTGGCCGCCATTGCCGACCCAGCGCGCCGCCTCTACGGCATCCAGTTCCACCCCGAGGTGGTGCATACGCCGCAGGGGGGCGCGCTGCTCGACAACTTTGTGAAGCGCATTTGCGGCTGCGTGGGCGACTGGACGCCGGGTCACTTTCTTGACGAGAGTATCGAGCGCATTCGCGCCACGGTGGGGCCGGAGGGGCATGTCATCTGCGGCCTCAGCGGCGGCGTCGATTCGGCGGTTGTCGCCGCGCTTGTACACCGCGCCATCGGTGACCGCCTCACCTGTGTCTTTGTGGACCACGGCCTGCTGCGCCAGGGCGAGCCCGAGCAAGTGGTGGAGACCTTCCGCATCCACCAGGGCATGCGCCTGATTGCCGTTGACGCCAAGGAGGACTTTCTCAGCGACCTCGCAGGCATTGAGGATCCCGAAGAGAAGCGCAAGCGCATCGGCACGCGCTTCGTGCGCGTCTTCGAGGCGGAGGCGGCGCGGCTGGCGTCCGCGTGGGGCGGCGACTCGGCCGCCTTTCTGGCGCAGGGCACCCTCTACCCCGACGTCATCGAATCGGCTGCGGGCGACGACACGCGCCACGCCCGCACCATCAAAACGCACCACAACGTGGGCGGCCTGCCCAAGGACATGACCTTCGCGCTCGTCGAGCCGCTGCGCCTGCTCTTCAAGGATGAGGTGCGGGCGTTGGGCGAGGCGCTGGGGCTGCCTGAAGAGATCGTCTGGCGGCACCCCTTCCCTGGGCCGGGGCTGGCCATTCGCCTGCTGGGCGAAGTGACCTGGGAGCGTCTGGAGACGCTGCGCCACGCCGACAAGATCTTTCTGGACGAGTTGCGCGCCGCCGGCCT
>CAYJNV010000349.1:0-363 GCA_964370975.1 uncultured Caldilineaceae bacterium
ACCCCACACCTTGCGTTTTATTTGGCTTTACGGCGGCCCCGCGACGCCTTTGCGTTGCGCTTTAGTGCGCTATTCCCCGATGCCGCCTTCGGTCAGCTTGCGGGGATCCAACAGGCGGTCGAGCTCGGCGGCGCTCAGTTCGGTCTGGCTCAGCGCCACCTCCTTGAGCGAGCGCCCCTCGGCATAGGCCTGTTTGGCAATCTTCGCGCCCAGTTCATAGCCAATCACAGGGTTCAACGCCGTTACCAGAATGGGGTTGCGCCCCACCAGTCCGGCAATGCGCTGCTCGTTGACGGTGAAGCCCGCAATCGCCAGATCGGCCAGCGTGCGGCTGCCGTTGGCCAGCAGCGTGATGCTCTGCAG
>CAYJNV010000349.1:391-4023 GCA_964370975.1 uncultured Caldilineaceae bacterium
CGTCAGGTCGTTGCCCATGACCTGGGCGCAGACCATAGTCATCGCCTCGGGAATGACGGGGTTGACCTTGCCGGGCATAATGCTGCTGCCGGGCTGGAGCGCGGGCAGCGCAATTTCGCCGATGCCCGCAATCGGCCCGCTGTTCTTCCAGCGCAGGTCATTGCTGATCTTCATCAGGCTCACGGCCACGGCGCGCAGTTGGCCGCTCATCTCCACGGCGGCATCCTGCGTGCTCAGACTTTCGAAATAGTTGGCGCTGGTCACAAAGGGCAGCCCCGTCATCTCGGCAAGTTTGGCCGCAATCGCAGCGCCGAAGCGGGGATCGGCGTTGATGCCCGTGCCCACGGCGGTGCCGCCCTGCGCCAATTCGGCCAGGCGGGGCAGCGACGATTCAATGCGCTCGATGCCGTGCGCAATCTGGCTGGCCCAGCCGCCCAATTCCTGGCTCAGGCGAATCGGCATCGCGTCCATCAGGTGCGTGCGCCCCGTCGTCACCACGTGGTCGACGGTCGCGGCCTTCTCCACCAGCGTTTGATGCAGGTGGCGCAGGGCGGGCAATAGCTCCTCGGCAATGCCCAGATATGCGCTCACGTGAATTGCCGTGGGGATGACGTCGTTGCTGCTCTGGCTCATGTTGACGTGGTCATTGGGGTGCACCTTGCTCCCCAGCCCCTCGGTCGCCAACGAGGAGATGACTTCGTTGGCGTTCATATTCGTGCTTGTGCCCGAGCCCGTTTGGAAGATGTCGAGCGGAAAGTCCGCATCGTAAGCGCCGCCGGCCACGACCTGGCATGTCGCTTGAATAGCGGCGGCCATCTCGGGCTGCATGAGCCCCAAATCCTGGTTGGCGGCGGCCGCTGCCCCCTTGACCAGCCCCAGCGCCCGAATGAAGAGGCGTGGGAAGCGCAGATCGCTGATAGGAAAGTTGTCCACTGCGCGCTGCGTTTGCGCGGCATAGCGTGCGCCAGCGGGCACCCTCACTTCACCCATGCTGTCACGCTCAATGCGATACCCTTGCTCGGTTTCCTGTGCCATGGAATGGGTCTCCTCGACTGATTCGTGCGTTTTGCGCCGCACAGCCCCGCAGGGGGGCGCGCGGCCATTGATAGATCCTGTCACATGCTCGGTTTCGCTATTGTAACATTGCAGAGCCACGCGCCCGTCGCCGCGCGCCCTCCGGATCGCTCTAACTTGACAGGCGCAGGTGGTGGGCCTACACTTTTTGGACATCACTCCGCAATTTCCCACCGATGTGGCAGACCTGCGCTGCCCGCCCACCGATGGCAGACTCCATGAACGAACGCATTCTTGTCGTTGAGGACGACCGCCGCATTCGTGACATGGTGCGACGGGGCTTGATCTTTGAGGGTTACTCAGTAACCATCGCCGAGAACGGAGAAGAGGGGTTGCGGATGGCGCGCGAGTCCATGCCCGACGCCGTCATCCTGGACCTCATGCTCCCGGGCATAGATGGCCTGGAGGTCTGCCGGCGTATGCGCCAGGTCTCGAATGTGCCCATTCTCATGCTCACTGCGCGCGATGCTGTGGCCGACCGCGTCACCGGTCTCGACGCCGGCGCGGATGACTACATGGTCAAGCCCTTTGCCTTTGATGAACTGCTGGCTCGTATGCGCGCGCTCTTCCGCCGCAACCGGCAGGAAGCGCAGACGGACGTCCTGCGCTTTGCCGACATGACGCTCAACCTGCGCACGCGCCAATGCTATCGGAGCAGCACCGAGATTCAACTGACGGCCCGCGAATTCGACCTGCTTGAACTCTTCATGCGCCACCCCAACCAGGTGCTGACGCGCGAAGTCATCTATGAGCACATCTGGAACTACGACTTCGGCGGCGAGAGCAACATCATCGAGGTCTACATTCGCTATCTGCGCTCAAAGCTCGAGGTAGGCGACCGCCCACGTGTCATTCAAACCGTGCGCGGCGTGGGGTATACGCTGCGCGAGGTCGGGTAGTGTGGCAGGCGCCTGATGAACTGGCGCCTTCTCATTGGGGAGCAGGCAGTAGGTATTAGGCAGTGGGGGAGTGGGGCATCGTCACCCGACACCCCACTGCCTACTCCCCACCACCCACTGCCTGCTCCCTACTGCCTGCTCCCTACCCCCCACTGCCTACTCCCTACTCCCTGCCTCTATGACCATACGCCTGCGCCTCACACTCTGGTATACCGCACTGCTGGGCGCGACGCTCATCTTCTTCAGCGTCATCGTCTATTCGGCGTTGGCCACCAACCTCCAGGCACAGGTCGTGCAGGACTCGCAGCGCGAGGCCGTCTCCGTGGCCAACGCGGTTAGCCAGCAGATTGAGCGCGATCTGCGCAAACTCCCCGAAGGCGCGGCCATCGATTTCCCCAGCCTCAACTACTTCGCCAGCTCGGTCGCCGTGCAGGTCATTAACCTGGAAGGGCGCATTGTCAAGCAGAGCGACAACCTGGCCAACATGACGGTGCCGGACTACACCGATGCGCTGCCGGCGGTGGCGCAAGGGCTCACCCATCGCTATCGCGCCGTGCTGGGCGATCAGCCGCTGCTCGTCTACAGCGTGCCGCTCGTGATTGGCGGCCAGGTGCTGGGGGCCGTGCAGATTGTGCGCCCGATTGGCGCAGCCGAAGACGCGCTGGCGCAAGTCGGGCGCTACCTCATCATCGGCACGGGGCTCAGCCTGGTTGTGGCCGCCGTCGTAGGGGCGCTGTTGGCGCGGCGCGAATTGCTGCCCCTGGCCGAGATTACGCGCACGGCCGGCGGCATCAGCCGCGCCAAGGACCTCGACCTGCGCCTTGCGCTCGAGGACACCGACACCGAGATTGGCGAGCTGGCCGCCACCTTTAACGAGATGCTTGACCGCATCCAGAAGCTATTCAAGGGGCAGGAGCGACTTGTAGCCGACGTCAGCCACGAATTGCGCACGCCCCTCACCACCATCCGCGGCAACATGGATCTGCTGCAGCGCATGGCCTCGAGCATCCGCAATGGGCCGCCCAGCGAGGAACTGCTCCACGAGTTTGCCGACATCATGGACGAGGTGGAGAGCGAAACTACACGCATGAGCACGCTCATCAATGACCTGCTGCTTCTGGCCCAGGCCGACAGCGGTGTGCTCAAGCTGCAGATGGAGCCTGTGGAACTGGACACAATACTGCTGGATGTTTACCGTCAGGCGCGGCGCATTGCCGAACACCGCAAAGGCCCTGGGGCGTTGGCAATCCAGCTCGGATCCGAGGACCAGGCGCTTGTGTTGGGCGATCGCGCGCGCCTGCACCAGTTACTGCTCAATCTAGTGGACAACGCCATCAAGTACACGCCCAGCGGCGGGGCCATTACGCTCAGCCTGGAAAACAGCGGCGGCTGGGTGCGCGTGGCGGTGCATGATACGGGCATCGGCATCAGCCCCGAGCAGCAGCAGCACATCTTCGACCGCTTCTACCGCACAGACAAGGCGCGCAGCCGCGAGCAGGGGGGCAGTGGCCTGGGGCTGAGCATTGTGGCGTGGCTGGCGCAGGCGCACAATGGCCGCGTGACTGTGGAGAGTACACTCCATCAAGGCAGCGCCTTCTTCGTTTGGCTACCCGTATATGCGCCGCCACCGGCCACTGCTGTTGAGAGCGCCAGCGCTGC
>CAYJNV010000350.1:0-4003 GCA_964370975.1 uncultured Caldilineaceae bacterium
CTATCGGCGGGCAGGTGATCCACATTGAGCACGCTGAGGTAGATGAGTTCGTCGAGGCGCTCCTGCTTGAGTTGTTGTCCCCACAGAATGGGAGTGAGGCCGCGCCATCGCTCCTGCAGGAAGTCGCGCAGCAACAGGTTGGGCGACGCCGGCGACTGCAGCGCCGAGGGCGATGGCGGCGCCCCAGCGTCCTTTGCGGTGGCGGCGTGCGCGGGTGAGGTCATGTGGCCCACATCCCAGGCAGCGTCAGCGGCAGCAGGCGTTGCGTTCTGGCGCGCAACCATCTCATGCAGAATGGCTGCGGCGCGGAATGTGCAGAAGCCGCCCTGGCACGGCCCCATGCCCAGCCGCACGTCGCGGCGCAGGTCGTCGAGAGTGAGCGTGGGGTTGGCGCGTGCGGCGTGCTCAATCATGGCGCGTGTGACCAATTCACACTCGCACACAAGCTGCCCCTGCAGCCGCTTTTCCTCAACTTCGTGCAGGCGATGGCCCACCCAGTAGTGCCCTTGCTCCACACCGGGCACTGCGGTGGTGGCGGTGGTGCAGGGACGGCGGCTGCCCAGTTGCTCGCACGCCTTGTCCATTGTCGTCTCGGCCATGAGGCGAAAGGTGGTCCACTTGCCGCCGGTGATGGTAAGGAAGCCGGAGAGGCCGTCGCGCTCCTTGTGGTCCAGCAGGGTGAGAGCGCGCGTCGCGTCGCGGCTTGCGCCTGCGTAACCCTCCTGGTAGAGCGGTCGCACGCCTGCCCACGCGCGCAGCACGCGCGCGCGGCTGAAGCCGGGCAGCAGCTTCTCGCCCTCCTGCAGCATCAAATCCACTTCCCATTGCTCAATGCGCAGATGCTCGGGGTCCGTCACTTTTTCGTCGGTTGTGCCGATGACCGCCACGGTGTGTATGGGCACGATGATGTCGCCATCTGACGGCATCTTGCAGCGGCTGATAACAGTGTTGACCAGCCGGTGGTTCATGGCAAGCATCACCCCCTTGCCTGGGATAACCTTCACCTCGACGCCCGCCAGCGCCGCCACCTGCCCTGCCCACGCCCCCGTGGCATTGATTACCATGGCGGCGTGCACGGTGACTTCCTCACCGGTGGCCATATTGCGTGCGCGTGCGCCCACCACGCGCCGGTCACCCTCTTCCCCCTCCACCAGCAACTCAACGATCTCGTGGTAGACGAGGATTTGCGCGCCTGCCTGCTGCGCGGCCTGTGCCGTGGCGTGGGTGGCGAGGAAGGAATCGGCCGTGCCGTCGGGCACCTCAAATACGCGGCTGATGCGCGGGTTGAGCAGCGGCTCACGCCGCAGCGCCTCGGCAACTGAAATCTCGTCGCAGGGGACGCCCGTCTCGGCACAGGCCGCACGGAAGCGTTCAGCGTAGTCGCCCTCGTCTTCAGGCGTCACCACATAAAAGCCGCTCGTCTCCTCAATGCAGTGCGTGTGCGTCCTGCGCAGGATGCGGTTCTCGGCAATGCACTCAATTGCGCTGCGCGGGTCTTTGACCACATAGCGCCCGCCGCTGTGGAGCAGGCCGTGATAGCGCCCCGTGGTGCCATGCGTGAGGTCGCGTTTCTCCAGCAACACCACTCCAAAGCCGCGCAACGCCGCATCCCACGCCACGCCCGTGCCCGTTGAGCCGCCGCCTATCACAAGGATATCGGTTTCAATAGTGCGCATGTGAAATCCAATTCCTTTCAATGATCAATGATCAATGATCAATGATCATTGATCATTACGCACTCTCGCTATTCCTCTATTGTAACAGCACGCGCACCGCAGCGGCATCCGGGCAGGTCAGCGCCTCTTGGGCGAGCACCGTACACTCCTCGAGCGTGGCGCGGCGCACCGCCGCCTTGACGAGCGCCACGGCAGGCACGGGCGCACTCAACTCCTGTACGCCCAGCCCAAGCAACAGGCGTGTTGCGCTCTGGTCGCCCGCCAGTTCGCCACAGAGCGAGACGGGTTTGCGCGCCGCGCGCGCGCCACGGCAGGTCATTTCAATCAGCCGCAGCACGGCGGGGTGGAGAGGGTCTGCCAGCACGCCCACGGTGCGGTGCGTGCGGTCGCTGGCCAGAGTGTACTGGGCGAGGTCATTGGTGCCAATGCTGAAAAAGTCGGCGTAGGGCGTGAGTTGTTGCGTAATCAACGCGGCCGACGGCACCTCCACCATGACGCCCAGTTTGATGCGCGGCATGTCGCCCTCGTGCAGGTTAGCCAGCAGCAGACGCACAAAGCGCACTTCCTCGACGGTCGTTACCATGGGCAATAGAAAGCGCACCTCGAGCGCAGGCGCGCCCCACTGCGCACCGCCGTGGTCACGCACGGCAATTTGCAGCGCCCGGTACTGCGTGCGCAGGATTTCGGGTTCATCAATCAGCAAGCGCACGCCGCGCAGCCCCAGGAAGGGGTTTTCCTCGGGCGGGTGGGGAAAGAAACGCAGCGGCTTGTCGCCGCCGGCGTCCAACGCACGCACCGTCAACTGCATGGACTGCCCCTCACGCTCGCGCAGTTGGCGCATGAAGCGACCGTAGGTTTCCACCTGCTCCTCCAGCGTAGGGGGCAGCGCGCGCTGCTGGAAGAGATACTCGGTGCGCAGCAGGCCAATGCCCTCGGCGCCGGCAGCCGCAGCAGCGGGCACCTCCTCGGGGCTGTTGGCATTGGCCAGCACAGGTACATAGACGCCATCGCGCGTAAACGCCGGCTGGTGCGCATGGCGCGCGGCCTGGGCGCGCTCCTCCACAAGCGACTGCTGCGAAGCATGTGCACGTTGCAGCGTGACGGTGTCGGGTTCCAGCACCAGTGTGCCACGGTCGCCATCGAGAATGCAGGCTATCTGCGGTGTCACAGTGAGCACGCCCGCACCAAGGCCGCAAACGAGCGGTATCCCCAGGCTGCGTGCCAGGATGGCCGAGTGCGCCGTGGGCGTGCCGCCAGCCAGGGCAATTCCCAGCACGTTGCCTGGCTCCAATTGCACCACATCGGAGGGCGATAGCTCGTCGGCAATCAGGATTGTGTCGGGAGGCAGCGCGCCCAGGTGCGCGCGGCCCAGCGTTGCCCCCAGGTGCACAAGCAGCCGCTGGCCGATGTCCAGCACATCGGACGATCGACCGGCAAAGTAGGCATCATCGAGTGCGCCCATTGCCTCGGCAAGGTTGCTCACAACCTGAAAGGTGGCTGCCGCCGCCGAACGGCCGGAATCTATGGCGCTCTTCACCGAGTCGATCAGCGTCTGATCCTGCAGGATAACGCGGTGCGCGGCGTAAAGTTCGGCAACGAGCGTGGGTTCGCCGCGCGCCAGACGTGCGAGTTCGTCGTCCACCAGCCGCTGCGCTGCGCAGAAGCGCTCCCACTCGAGCGCGGGGTTCACTGCGCCCGCTTCGGCAGGCTGATCGAGCGTGAAGTGGCCCGTGCGGTAGAGAACCGCCAAACCAATGCCCACGCCCGGCGCGGCGGCATATCCGGAGAGAGTGTTGCTCATGGAGAAGGCTCGGTTGAATAGGCTGTCGGCGCGTTGGGGGCGGATTCAAGCAGCAGGCGCAGCGCGTCCACGGCACTGTGCGCATCGGGACCGTCGGCAGCCAACTGAATGCGGTGGCCCTGGCGCGCCTGCAGTTGCATCAGTTGCAGAATGCTCTTGGCATCCACCACAGGCGAGGGGCGCGAGAGGTTCTGGGCGGTGATGGTGGCCTGGAAGCGCCCGGCCACCTGCACTACATCCTTGCCAATGCGCATGTGCAGCCCCAGTGGGTGATTGATGGTGATGACAGCGGTCTCGCCCTCGTCCAATTCCAGCTACCTCCTGCAAGATACGACGCAAAGGCGCGATAGAAACGCAAGGGAGTGCAACTGCAAGGTGCGTCAATCTCATTAATCAAACCTGAATATGGACGACGGCGCTATCCGGCTTTCGCTCTCGTGTTTGCGCTTGTTTGCTTTGTTATTCTTTGCGTTCCTTTGCGTCTTTGCGCCTTGTATGTTGACTCATGCGCGATAATCCTGCATAG
>CAYJNV010000351.1:0-3998 GCA_964370975.1 uncultured Caldilineaceae bacterium
GCCGACTCGAACCACGTTGCCGCTGAACTGGAGAAGATCGGCTACGGCCCCACCGACGCGCTCGATGACGCCGATGTCGTGGTGATCAACACCTGCGTCGTGCGCCAGGCCGCCGAGGAAAAAGCGCAGGGCAAGGTGGGCAGCCTCAAGCCGTGGAAGCAGGCGCGCCCCGACCGCGCCATCGCCCTCATGGGCTGCATGGTGGGCGTCAAACCCAGCCCGCAACTGCTGGCCAGTTACCCGCACGTGGATGTCTTCATGCCGCCGAGCGAGGCGTCGCCGCTGGTCAACTTCCTGCGTCAGGCCGAGATTGACGCCGAAATGGCCGCCATCGAGCGCGAGCAGATGGAGCAGCGCTTTCGCCTGCAGGATGAGGCGCAGCCTGTGGGCACAGCGCAGTCCATCAAGCATCTGGCCCTGAGCGGCGACGCGCCGGTGGCGGCTTTCGTACCTATCGTCTACGGCTGTTCGCACGCCTGCACCTTCTGCATCATCCCCTTCCGGCGCGGCGTAGAGCGCAGCCGCCCGGTGGACGAAATTGTCGGCGAAATACGCGGCCTTGTGGCGCAGGGGGTGCGCGAGGTGACGCTGTTGGGCCAGATTGTGGACCGCTACGGCTACGACTGGCGCGCCGACGGGGCGGGGCGTGGCAACAGTGCAACGGTCAGCGCGCACCAGGGCGCCGATGACGGTGGCTATGATCTGGCTGACCTGCTGCGCGCTGTGCATGCAATCGACGGTCTGTGGCGCATCCGTTTCCTCACCAGCCATCCCAACTACATGACGCGCCGCATCCTCGAGACAGTGCGCGACCTGCCCAAGGTGATGGAGCAGATCGAGGTGCCAATCCAGGCAGGCGACGACGAGGTGCTCGAGCGCATGAAGCGCGGCTACACGACTGCACAGTATCGCGCGCTAATTGGCGACATTCGCGCTGTGCTGCCCGATGCCGCCATCCACACCGATGTCATTGTGGGCTTCTGCGGCGAGACTGACGCGCAGTTCGAGGGGACTCTCGCGATGCTACGCGAGGTGGAGTTCGCCAAAGTGCATTTGGCGCGCTACAGTCCGCGCCCCGGTACGGTGAGCGAACGCCGCCTTGCCGATGATGTTCCGGAGGAGGAAAAGCTGCGCCGCCACAAGACCCTTGACGCGCTGCAGGAGGAGATCAGCACAGCTACCAATGCACGCTTCCTGGGACAAACGGTGGAGGTGCTGGTGGAGGATACGCACAAAGGCAAGTGGCGCGGCCGTGACCGGCGCAACAAGCTCGTCTTTATTGAGAGTGCGCTGGATTTGCGCGGGCGGCTGGTGGAGGCGCAGGTCACGTGGACGGGGCCATGGTCCATGCAGGCGAGGCTGGTGCGCGATGTGTCGCCTGTCGAGGACAATTGACATGCCGGCACAGTCGAACAATAATTGCCCTGCAACTTGGACCGTGACATGCGAGTCCGGAGGTGGATGATGGTCAATGCAATACGGACATTTTCGCTCAGCCAATATGTGGAAGCAGCGCTATCGCTTGCTGAGTACAGCCGCGACGAGAACGGTGTCGTGATCGTCGAGGTACCAGGCGTTTCCGGCTTCTTTGCACAGGGCGACACATTCGAGGATGCACGTGCAAACCTGCGCGACGTGGTCGAAGGTAACGTCATGCTCGCGCTGCAGTTGGGCTTGGAGATCGCGCCGGTCGCAGGCGTGTCGATCGATGTGACGAATGCCTAGGCTGAATCCGCTGCGACCGCGTGAGGTGATTGAGAAATTGCGAGCATTGGGCTATGACGGCCCATATCCCGGCGGCCGGCACAGCCGTATGGTGCACCCAGACACGGGTCGCATCATTCCAGTTCCGGTCCATGGCGGCAAGGACGTCAGCGTCGGTTTGTTGCGCGCAATCATCAGAGAAGCCGGCGTAACAGTCGAAGAATGGTTGGAACTATAAGGGCCAGCACATCGGAACAATCGGCCGGACGTGCATAGGCGTGCTGCAATCGATCTTTAGGTCGCAATGCACGCTTGTTGCTGAACAGCAGGTTTCCACGTGCGCTTGTGCACATCAGGAGGAGCCCACAATGTCCCGCATGATCTTCGTCAATTTGCCGGTCAGCGATGTGCAACGCAGCCGCCAGTTCTTTACGGCGCTGGGTTTCGGTGTCAATGAGCAGTTCAGCAACGAATATGCGGTCAGCATCGTGATTGAAGACAACATCTTTGCGATGCTGCTCGGGCACGAATTCTTTCAGACGTTCACGCCGCGCCCAATTGCTGACGCCGGGAAGTCGACAGAAGTTATCCTTGCCCTCTCGTGCGACAGCCGCGCAGAGGTAGACGCGATGATGGAGACCGCGATCGCATCGGGCGGCAGCGAGCCCCGCCCGGCGCAGGATTCCGGCTGGATGTACAGCCGCGCCTTCGCCGACCCCGACGGCCACATCTGGGAAGTTGGGTGGATGGGTGAGATGCCGCCGGCCGAGTGACATGCAAGCGCGCGACGTGCCTTGTTTTGCACCGGCATGAAGACGACGACTCAGCTCCAGGAGACTGACCAACTCTCGCGGCTGCCTGCAGATTCAGGCACCTATGTACTCGTGTTGCACCTGGCCGAGGCGCGCGCCGTTACCGTCGGCCGCCTTGGTGAGTTTGCGTTTCCGGCGGGTTGGCATCTCTACGTCGGCAGCGCGCACGGGCCGGGCGGCTTGCGCGGGCGGCTGCGCCACCACCTCGCGCCTGTGGCGCGTCCGCATTGGCACATAGACTATCTGCGCGCCATCGCGCCCTGCGTGGCCGTGTGGTATGCCGCACGCGCCACGCCGTTCGAGTGCGCGTGGGCCGCGGCGCTGGCCGCGCTGCCGGGCGCGCGCATTGTGGCGCCCCGTTTTGGCGCGAGTGACTGCGGTTGCGGCGGGCACCTGGTGTCGTTTGCGCGGGAGCCGCGTATGCAGGAGTTCGCTGTGCCCCTCAAATTCGACGTCGAACTCCATTGCTTCATCCCACCCGCCGCAATCATAGCCGCCGATTGTCTGCCGCCGACAGGTGCAAGGCCGTGAGGCTGGCTACTACTCGCCAAAGTCGGCCACCAACTGTTTGAGGGAGTTTGGGGTGATTGCCCAGACATCCTGCTGGATCATGCCGCCCTTGATGATCCAGATCTCGGTTGCTTCAACAGGTGCGATACCCAGTGCCACGGTCGGGTCAAGCCATGTGCGTGTAACACCTACGACGATCCCCTCCGCAGAGGAAAGCGGCGTGACTTCCCAACGTTGGTTCATGTCCACCCACGACTGCATAAGTGGGCGAAGCGCCTCTTTGCCTCGGTACTCCTCAACCCCTGTGGGCAGCCCAAGGATCAGGAATGATGCGTCCTTCGCGTACCACTTCAATGTCTCGTCAATCGTTGCAGACGTGACGCCTTCGCCAATCCATGGCTTGACCGCAGATTGAACGATGGCAGCGTTTGCGTCATCCGGCGACAGCACCACATTGTTGAGGCGTGCAAAGGTCTGGTTCGTCTCGGCAGATGCCATATAGTAGTCTGCCACGAATTTCCCAGCCTTCACGACGAAGACCTCCAGCCCGTCAAATTCGCCCGCGCCGTATTGCGCCAGCATTTCACTTGAGCTGCGATTGTGGACGACGGCCTGGCTGCCTTGAACCGCCAGTGGCTCAAAGTTGAAGACGGTCCCAAACTGCACGTCGGCCCCCACACAGTAGTCGCGGATTGGTTGCTTTCCCTGGATATGGATGTATTCACCTGGCCGGCCAGCAACAATGAAGTCGCAATCGTCGGCATAGAAGTCCATGAACGCGTCAAGATTCTTCATCGAAAGCGGCGCCGTCGACGTTTGCGCATTAAAATCCTCCACCACCGCCAGCGCGGCCTCTTCCTGCGAGATCACCGGCGCTGGAGCCGGCGCCTCCGGCTGAATTGGCTGAATCACACAGGCCGTTGCCAAGATGCACACCACAAACATCGCTGCGAAGAGTCTGGTTTGCATTGC
>CAYJNV010000352.1:0-3992 GCA_964370975.1 uncultured Caldilineaceae bacterium
CCCAACCCCCCCCCCGCCGCTTTACTTTGCCAGATTCCGCAGGGAATGCGACCTCGGGCGTTCCTCCGTGCGCGCTCTCCACCGAATGATGCTATAATCGCGCGATGGCGCAGGAACGCTTGAACACCTCTGCTGCCGAACGGCGCTGCCCCAATTGCGGCACCCGTGTTGCACGTGACGCTGAAAGCTGCTTCATGTGTGGCTCGGATCTGCGACAGGTGAGCAAGCGTCGCAGGCAAATCTCATGGCTCGATGCACTCCTTGTGCTGGCGGTGCTTGCCGTGCTTGTCTTCTGGTGGCAGGCGGGGAGTCGCCAGGCCAGCCAGGTGCAGGAGACCCCTACCGTTGCGGCAGGCATCCCCAACGAGCAGATCCCTTTTGTGCCCTTCACACCTACGCCCACGCCGCCCCCAGCCAACGCGACCCCCGAGCCTGCTGCTACGCAAGGCCCCTCGGGTACGGTGGAGCATATTGTGGAGGCGAACGAGACGCTGCTTTCCATCGCAATTGACTTCAACGTTACGGTGGAGGACATACGCGCCGCCAACGGCATTTCCGGTGACATCATCCAGATTGGCCAGAGCCTGACCATACCCAACCAGCAGGCCGTGGTCGCTCCGCCCGCTGCTGCCGCCACCCCACCGCGCGGCCAGGTCTCCACCTTTGACTACGTCGTCCAGCAGGGTGACACGATTGCCACGATTGCCGCGCGCCTGGGCAGCAGCGTCGATGATATTCTGCGCGCCAACAGCATCAGCGACCCGCAGTTGATACGCCCGGACCAGACGCTCAAGATCCCAATGCGCCAGGTGCCTGCCGCAGTGATGGAAAGCAGCGGCGCCCCCGGCGATGGCATGATTACCTACAACGCACCCCAAATCACCGCCCCGGCCACGGGCGCGGCGATTGCGCGCGGTCAGCCCATACTCCTGCGCTGGGTGAGCGTGGATCTGCTCAAGCCGAATGAGTGGTACGTGGTGCTGCTCTACCCGCAAACCCCCTCGGCGCGCCAATTTCCCAGCGTATGGACGAAGACAACCAGCCATCGCATCGAGACTGAGTTTGCGCCCGGGGAAGGACAGTCGGCCGAATATGCGTGGCAGGTGTCGGTTGTGCGCGTGCTGGATGGTGAGAGCAGCAGCTATTCGCTCGAGCCGGCGAGCCCCAGCAGTGAACTGCGCCGCTTCGTCTGGCAGTAGAGGAAGAACGCCAATAACTGAGAATTGAAGATTGATCATTGGCAAGGCACGCGCCTTGCCAATGGTCAATCTTCAATTCTCAATACGCGCTGCGCCGTCAACCCCTCAACCCACATAAATCAGCACCACCGCCGCCAAACCCCACAGCGCCGTGTTGAGCAGCAGCGAGCGATCCTGGAAGAGCAGTTCATCGGGCGCGCCGCCCAATTTCTTCACGTGAATGAGGTATAGATAGCGCGCGATGAAGTAGAAAACAAATGGCGTCGTCAACAACATGCGCCCGTCGTTGGCCAGCGCGGTCTGCGCTTCAATACCGTAGAGCGTGTATGCGATGAAAGTACTCGTGGTCACGACGCCGATAATCTGGTCCAGCAGGGGCAGGTTGTATTCGCTCAGCGACGCGCGGTGTCCCGATGCGCCATCCTCGAGCAGGGTCAACTCGTGGCGACGCTTGCCAAAGCCCAGGAAGAGCGCCAGCAGCGTAACGCATACATAAAGCCACGGGCTGAAGTTGGTGACCTGAACCACGATTGAACCTGCCACGACGCGCAGCAGGAAGCCAAACGCCAGCACCATGACGTCGACAATGACGACATTCTTGAGCCAGAAGGAATAGAGAACGTTCTGCGCAAGATAGCCGGCCGTCACCAGGCCCACCCAGGGATTGACGGCCAGCGCCAACCCCAACGCTGCCACGGCCAGAACTACTGACGCAATCAACGCGACCGTGAGGCTTAGCGTGCCTGCCGCAAGCGGACGCAGCTTCTTGCGCGGATGAAGCCGGTCCTTCTCGATGTCGGCCAGGTCGTTCATGATGTATACGGCGCTTGAAGCGAGGCAGAAGCCAATCGCAACCAGCGTCGTTTGCCAAAACAGGTTCAGATTGAAGAGTTTGCCGTCGAAGACCAGCGCCGCATAGACGATGATGTTCTTTGACCACTGCGAAGGGCGCATGGTCTTGAGCAACCCCCGCACATTCTGCATCATCATGCGCCCACATTTCAGTGTTGCGCGCGGCAGGTCTGCCGCACTCTGCCACTATTACACGAGCCGCACCTGCACAATCTTGCTCGTGCCCATTGAAGACAGTGTACAGTAATCGCATGACGGACGAAAAGGCAAGCCCCCCCGACAACAGAGGCGATATACGCCCCCCGCGCAAAGCCCCGCATTCAGCCAAGCTGCGGCTGGACCAGCTGCTGGTGGCGCGCGGTCTGGCTGAGAGCCGCGAACGCGCGCGCCGTTTGATCATGGCGGGCGAAGTAACCGTTGCCGGGGCTGTGGCCGACAAGGCAGGGCACGTGGTGGCCTCAGACGCCGACATTGTCGTGCGCGCGCAGATGCCCTTTGTGAGCCGGGGTGGCCTCAAGCTTGAAGCAGCTCTGGACGCATTCGCGCTGGATGTATCCGGGTTGACGGCGCTGGACGTGGGTGCAAGCACGGGCGGCTTCACGGACTGCCTGCTCCAGCGAGGCGCCGCACGCGTCTATGCCGTGGATGTGGGCTACGGCCAACTGGCCTGGAAATTGCGCAGCGATGCTCGCGTCGTAGCCATCGAGCGCACCAACATCCGCTATCTTGAGGCGCTGCCGGGCGGTGCGCTGGCGGATATTGCCGTCATCGACGCAAGCTTCATTGGCCTGTCGCTGGTGCTGCCCGCCACCCTGCGCTTGCTCGCGCCGACCGGCACCATTGTGGCGCTTGTGAAACCGCAGTTTGAGGCGGGCAAAGGGCAGGTGGGCGCGGGCGGCGTCGTGCGAGACCCGGCCACGCACCGGCGCGTGCTCGAGGAGGTAGCGGCGAGCGCCGCCGATAGCGCCCTGGTGGTGGCAGGCGTCGTGGTCTCGCCTGCCCCGGGGCCGGCAGGCAACATCGAATTTCTCCTGCACCTGCGCCGCGGCGGCCCGGTTATCGACTTTGCAGCAGCAGTCGCAGCAGCGCTTGAGGCCGCCAAGCACCTGCGTAAACAGGGCTAGTTGACCATCAATCCGTCTCCAAAATTGTGCGAAACAGGTTAGCGTTTAGATTCTGCGTGTGCTATTCTTTCCATGTATCCAGGCGAACGGCGCGAGCGGCCACAAATCCCCGCGATGCCTCAGCCAGGGCGATTGAACGCGGCAGCAACCACGCATTCAAACGCCTTCCACGGCGCCGGAATCACCGATTTGCCTACAACTGCATCTGACACCAGCATCCAGTTGCAGCCGCACCTTTGCCTATGAACTCGGTATCAGGAGCCACACAATGCCCGGACGTCGCAAGCTTGTCAGCCTCATACTGCTCTGTGCGCTGCTCGTGATCGCCGCAGCGCCCGCCGCTTTGGCCCAAAGCTTCACACCCCTTATCTATGCAATCGACCAGGATGTTATCGATGGCGTTGTGCACGTAGTGCGCGTCACCAGTGATGGCCCGGGCTGGATCGTCGTCCATGGCGATGACAACGGCGCGCCGGGTGAGGTGCTTGGCGAACTGGCCATACCCAATGGCATCAGCGCCAACCTCAAGGTGCCCGCAGACGTCTCCGCCGGCACGACGGTACTGCATGTGATTCTCCACCAGGATCTTGGTGTCGAAGGCACGTACGAGTTCCCAGGCGTCGATGTCCCGGCGCAGGTCGACGGCGCGGATGTCCACTCCACAATCAATGTAGACGAAGTCGGTTCGTCGCTCGTGGCAATTGCCGGCGCGAATGGCCTCAGCACGCTGCTGGCGGCGGCCCAGGCAGCAGGCCTGACCGAAGAACTGGCGAGTGGCGGCCCCTATACCGTATTCGCCCCCACAGACGATGCCTTT
>CAYJNV010000353.1:0-3928 GCA_964370975.1 uncultured Caldilineaceae bacterium
GGAGTGGGGAGCGGGGAGCGGGGAGTAGGGTATCGGGTGTCGACGCCCGACTGCCCACTCCCTACTCCCCACTCCCCTGCTTTTTGTCACCCCACCAGCGCGGCGTGGCGGGTGCGCTCGGCCGTGGGCTTCTCCAGTTCGAAGTGATCATGGATGGCGCGCAGTGCCGTGGGCGCTTCCGACTCGTCAATCACAAAGGAAATGTTCGCCTCACTCGAGCCTTGCGCAATCGCAATGACGTTGATGCGCTTCTGCGCCACGGCGGTGAAGACCCCTGCGGCAAGGCCCGGCGTGCCGCGCATGCCGCTGCCCACCACAGCCACCACAACAATTTTGCCTTGCGCGTCGATGCGCTCGATGTCGCCGCGCTCCACTTCACGGCGAAATTCGTCGTGCAGCACCTGCTCGGCCAGCGCCACGTTGGCGGCGGGAATGACAAAGCAGATGTTCAGTTCGCTGCTGCTCTGGCTAATCATAAGCACATTCGCCTGCACACGCGCCACGGCGCCAAAGGCGCGCGCCGCAATCCCCGGCACACCCGCCATGCCCCGTCCCGCCAGCGTCATCAGCGTCATCCCCTTGATGGCGGTGATGCCCTTGACGGTGCCGTGCTCCTCGCTGTTGCTGCGCTCGCGGATGACTGTGCCGGGGTGGTCAGCCTCAAAGGTGTTCAGCACCCGAACCGGAATGCGCTTGCGAATCGCGGGGATGACAGTTTTGGGGTGGAGCACCTTGGCACCGTAGTAGGCCAGTTCCGCCACTTCCTCGTAGGAGAGCTGCGAGACGGTGCGCGCCTCGGGCACGATGCGTGGGTCCGCAGTCATGACGCCGTTGACATCGGTCCAGATTTCGATGACGTCGGCTTCGAGCGCTGCACCCACAATCGCGCCCGAGTAGTCCGAGCCGCCGCGGCCCAGCGTGGTGGGCACGCCATCCACCGTGGCCCCCACGAAGCCGGTGACGACGGGCACAACGCCCTGCTGAATGAGCGGCAGCAGCCGTGCTGCGCAGCGTTGCGCGGTAGGCTCCATGAGCGGCTCGGCGCCGCCAAAAACGGAGTCGGTGACGATGAGTTCGGTCGCGTCAACGGCCTCGGCGGGCACGCCCTGCGCGCGCAAGACGGCGGCGAGCACTGGAGCGTTGATGCGCTCGCCCAGGCCGCTCACCAGGTCAAGGCCGCGCGGCGTCAGTTCGCCCAGCACGGCAATGCTGCCGCAGAGGCGGTCAAACTCCTGCAGGCGCTCCTCGAGGCCACGCGCAACGGCGGCGCGTGCGGCCTCGTCGGCCAGGAAAGCATCGAGGACTTCCATGTGCTTCTGCGCAAGGGATGCGGTTGCTTCGTGATGGGCGGTGGTGTTGCCCGCAGCGGCTTGTTGCGCGGCGTCAATCAGCAGATTGGTCACGCCCCCCATGGCGCTGGTAACAACAATGACGCCGGGGCGGGCGGAGCGCGCCTCACCCGCCAGTTTCTGCTTGACGATGTGTGCCACGGCGCCGAAGGCCTTGACGCTGCCGACCGACGTGCCGCCGAATTTCATAACGATCATGGTCCACCTGACTCCTCTGTGTGCGTGTTCCTGCCGGCGCGGCGCAAGAAAAATCCCTCGCATCGAGTTGATGGAGGGACTGAGTTGCAGCTATGGCTACGTAGAACGCGCAGCGCGCGGGTCCCTCTCATCTTCCAGATTGCTCTGCCGGATTTGGCACCCTGGCCGCTGTGCTTGCGCACCTGCGCCGGGTTGCCGAGGCATCGTCGGGCCGGTCCCTCCGCCTCTCTGGATAAGAGCCGCTATGCAGTTGTGGCTTCAGCATAAATGCAGCGCATCGCTCTGTCAAGATCGAAACTCGCGTACGCAGAAACGACGGGTCTGCAGTGATACCGGAATGAAAACGGCATGCCGCCTATAGGGAACAGGCAACGGGGAACAGGGAACTTCGTGAGCGAAGACCGTTCCCTGTTCCCAGATTGTGAGTCTCGCTCCGGTATCAGTTTGGTGCCGGCACGCTACGGCCCTGCGGCGCGTCACCAAACATGCATGGTGCGGAAGGGCTCGGCGTAAGTGTAGCCTGCAGCCTTGCCTGCGGCAGCATCCATCTCTTTGAGCCAGCCCAGGCTCTCTTCGCCCTTGGGGAACTGGCTCACGTGCGCCATGCACGCGGCCAGCTTGTGCGTATGCACGTCGCTGATGTCCACCAGCACATCAGGGTCGCGGTCGGTGCTGAAGAGGAAGACGCGCTGCAGTTTGCCGAGGCCCGCACCCTCTTCGCGCAGCTGCTCGGGGCGATAGAGGGGCATTTTGGAGGGCATGTAAGCATCGAGTGCAGCCTGCCCGGCAGCGCGGTGGTCGGGGTGAATCTACTCGGCCCACCAGGGATCAAAGGTGAAAAGGGTGTCGGCCTGGGTGACGCGGTAGAGGCGCGCAAGCTGGGCGCGCAATTCAAGGTCGGGCAGCAGTTCGCCGTCGTGGTGGCCCAGGTTGACCGTGTCGGTGAGACCCAGAATACGCGCCGCGCCGTCGGTTTCGGCGAGGCGCGCGCTGGCGAGGGCCACGCGCGGCATGGTATCCTCCTGCGCGCCAATGTCGCCCAGCGTGCAGTTGACGGAGATGACAGGCACGCCGCGCGCGATGAGCTTGGCAAGCGTACCCGCACAGCAGCATTCGAGGTCATCCGGGTGCGCCGCCACCACGATGATGCGCTGCACATCGTCAAACGCGTCCATGCCCTTGATTTCGGCCATAAGACCCTCTCAATTTCACACTTTACGCACGAATGATGTAGCAAAGGCGCACGCCGCAAACCAGGCGCGCAGGGTATACTATGGCGGCGATGCGCGGCAAGTCGTCGGGCGCCGCGTTGCCGCGATCGCTCAGGCAGTCGCCCGCTGCCGCCACCCACGAGGCCAATTATGCAAGCTCCACACCTCGCCGACGACGCCTTTCTTGACGACGTACGCAGCGCGCGCAGCGACACGCCCGACCAGTTGCATATCTGGTGGCTTGGCCAGAGCGGCTTTCTGGTCGACTGGCAGGGAAAGCACCTGCTTTTCGACCCCTACCTCTCCGACTCGCTTACCAACAAGTATGCCGCCACCGACAACCCGCATGTACGCATGACCGGGCGCGTGATTGACCCGGCGCGCCTCGACTTCATCGACGTGGTCACCTCGACGCACAATCACACCGACCACCTGGATGCGGAGACGCTCATGCCGCTGCTGGCTGCCAACGCCAACGTGGCGCTGATTGCGCCCGAGGCCAACCGCGCGTTTGTGGCCCAGCGGCTGGGGATAGAGCCGGCGCAGGTCATTGGCCTCGATGAGGGCGTCACCGAGACGGTGGCGGGCTTCCGCGTGTCGGGCGTGCCTGCGGCGCACGAGGCTCTCGAGCGCGACGAGGCGGGCCGCTGCAAATTCCTGGGCTACATTGTGGAGGCGGGGCCGTGGACCATCTACCACAGCGGCGACACGATCTTCTATCCCGGCATGCCCGAGGTGCTGCGCCAGTGGCCGATTGATGTGGCGCTGCTGCCCATCAATGGGCGCGCGCCCGAGCGCAAGGTGGCGGGCAACCTCAACGGGCAGGATGCGGCCAAGCTGGCGTATGACATCCACGCGGGCTGTGTCATTCCTTGCCACTACGACATGTTCGCCTTTAACACCGCCACGCCCGACGAGTTCATCGTCACCTGCGAGAGTCTGGGTCAACCCTACCACGTGCTGCGCAACGGCGAGAGGTGGAGCGGCAAAGGCCGAGAGTAGAGAAAAAATTCTCGTAGGCAGAAAGAGCGGAAACAGTGGAAAGAACATGAAAGATGCTTTTCACGATTTTTCCGGTGTTTCCGCTCTTTCTGCGTACGAGAATTTTCTCTCTACTCCCCTTCTTCCTCAACTACAAGCACAAAGCCCTTGCGACCGGTCACGCGCACC
>CAYJNV010000354.1:0-3916 GCA_964370975.1 uncultured Caldilineaceae bacterium
GTGCTTGTGGACGGCGGCGACGGCACAATACTCGCCCAGGCCGCGCAGGAGTACACCACCCTCTATCCCCACCCCGGTTGGGCCGAGCAGGATCCTGAGGTGTGGTGGCAGGCTGCCGCCGCGATCATTGCCCAGGTGCTGCGCGCACCGGGCCTTGCGCCCAACGCCGCGCAGCATGTGGCTGCCATCTGCATCAGTAGCCAGGCCCCCACGCTCGTGCTCGTGGATGCGCAGGGCCGCCCCCTCGCCAACGCCATGCTCTGGATGGACCGGCGCGCGCAGCCCGAATGCGCATGGCTGCACGCGCACGTGGGCGAGGAGACGATTGCGCGCATCAACGGTGGGCGCATCGACTCCTACTTCCTCGCGCCCAAGCTGCTCTGGATGCAACGCAACCAAGCGAATCTCGTAGCACAGGCCGCGCACGCGCTGACCACAAACGGCTACATCGTCCACAAACTGACGGGCGCGTTCTCTTTCGATGCATCGCACGGCCCGCTCACCCTCTGCTTCGACGGCGCCCGCGGCGACTGGTCGGCTGCACTCATCGAGCAGATGGGCATCGACGCGCGCCTGTTGCCCCCACCCACACCCTGCGGCGCGATCGCGGGCACAGTGACCGCCGTCGCCGCCGCCGCGACGGGGCTGCGCGCAGGCACACCCGTACTCGCGGGCATGGTGGACGGCACGGCGGCGGCGTTGGAGGCAGGGGTCATCGAGCCGGGCGACGCCGTGGAGATGACCGGCCACTCGTCCGTGCTTGTCATTTGCAGCGATGCGCCCTATCTGGCGTCTGCGCTCTACCCACTGGGCCACGCGCGTCCGGGCCGCCACCTCGTGGTGGGTGCGCTGGTGACGAGCGGCGGCGCGCTGCGCTGGTTTCGCGACAGCCTTGCACATGAGTCGCGCGACGCAAGCATGGCCCAGGGGATTGACCCCTTTGACGCGCTCGCGCGTGAGGCTGCCACCGCGCCGCCCGGCGCGCACAACCTGCTCTTTCTCCCCTATCTCTACGGCGAGCGCTCGCCCATCTGGGACCCGCTGGCGCGCGGCGTCTTCTGTGGCTTGTCGCTCTCCAGCACGCGCGGCGACATGGTGCGCGCAATCCTCGAAGGCGCCGCCTTTGGCCTGCGCCACAATGTGGAGAGTGCCGCCGTTGCAGGCTTTCCGGCGCGCCGTCTGGCCTGCGTGGGCGGTGCGGCGCGCAGCCTTCTCTGGAACCAGATCAAGGCCGATGTGCTCCAGCGCGAGGTCGCCGTGCCGCGTGCCGCCACGGGCGCGCCCATGGGTGACGCCATCCTCGCCGCCGTCGGCGCGGGCATCTATCCCGACGTTGCCGCCGCCGTGGCCGCGCTGGTGCAGCCGGGCGCATCGATTCAGCCCAACCCGGCACTTGCGCCCACGTACGATGCGCTCTACGCCATCTACCGCGATCTCTACCCTGCCCTGCGCGCCTCATTCGCCGCGCTCGCGTCTGTGCCATCTCTCGCGGATGGCTGATACAATGGGGGGTGAGGTCGCCGTTCGCGTTCACCCAAACCAGCCGTAAGGACTCCCCGCCATGCCCGATTCCGCCCCACCCTATGTCATCGGCATAGACGCCGGCACCGAAGCACTCAAGGCCGGCCTCTTTACGCTCCAGGGGCAACTTGTTGCCTCGGGGCAGGCAAGCTACGCCACGCGCTTCCCTCGCTCGGGCTGGGCCGAACAGGAGCCCGACGACTGGTGGAATGCACTCGTACTTGCCGTGCGCGCCTGCCTGGCTGCCGCGCCGCAGGTGCAGCCCGAAGAGATTATCGGCGTCAGCGCCGACGCCACCTGCTGCACCATGCTCCCCATGCGTCGCGATGGTACGCACCTGCGTCCTGCCCTGCTGTGGATGGATGTGCGCGCCGCCGATCAGGCGCGCCGCATCTTTGCGACTGGCCACCCCGCGCTGCGCTACTGTCTCGCCGGCGTTAACGCCGAGTGGATGCCCCCCAAGATGCTCTGGCTCAAAGAGAACGAGCCGCAGACATGGGACGCCGCCGAGGTGCTCGTCGAATTCACCGACTGGATCGCCTACAAACTCACAGGCCGCTTTGCACTCAGCATCAGCACCACCGCGCACCGCTGGTTCTATCATGTGCCCAGCGGCGGTTGGCAGCCTGATTTCTTCGCCGCTATCGGCCTCGAAGGCATTGAGCACAAGTTCCCCGCCGACGTGCTGCGCATTGGCGAGGTCGTTGGTCCCCTCAGCGCCGAGGCGGCAGCAACGCTGGGGTTGCCTGCGGGTATCCCCGTGGCCGCCAACGGGGCCGACGCCTTTATCGGCATGCTGGGCCAGGGGGTCACCTCCCCCGGCGACCTGGGCCTCATCACTGGCTCCTCCAACGTGCTCACGACCCTCTCGGCCACAGAGGTGCACTTCCCCGGCATCTTCGGCGCTTTCCCCGAATCGCTCATCCCCGGGTTGGCCCCGGTCGAGGGTGGGCAGGTCTCCACAGGCTCCATCCTCAACTGGTTCAAGCGCAATTTCGCGCGCGACGTCGAGGCCGAAGCGGCTGCGCGCGGTCTCAGCGCCTACCAGTTGCTCGACAATGAGGCCGCCCAGGCGCCCCCCGGTTCCGAGGGACTGATTGTGCTCGATTCCTTCCAGGGCAACCGCACGCCCCATACCGATTCGAGCGCGCGCGGCATGGTCTGGGGCCTGTCGCTGCAAACCAGCCGCGGCCACCTCTTCCGTGCGCTCATGGAGGGCATCGCCTACGGCACGCAGGACATCCTGGAGGCCTTTGCCCGCAACAATGTGCCTGTGGCGCGCGTCATAGCCAGCGGCGGCGCGACGCGCAGCCCCCTCTTTATGCAGATTTATGCCGATGTGCTTGGCAAGCCCGTCTACACCACGCGCCAGCCCGAAGCCTGCATGCTCGGCTCAGCGGTCGTGGCTGCCATGGGCGCGGGCGCATACCCTACGCTCGTCGAGGCCTCGCGCCACATGGTGGAGGAAGCCACCGTCACCCAGCCCGACCCCGAACGCCACGCCGCCTACCGCTTCTACACACAAAAGTTCCAGGAGACCTATCCGTCCATGAAGGATCTCATGCGCGAGATGACGGCGCATGTGGCGACTACATAACTGGTAAGTGGTGAATTGGTAATTTGTGCGTGTCGAAAATTGGGGTCTGCGCACGGCTTACCAATTCACCACTTACCATATCACCACTTACCAATTCACCACTTACCAATTACCCGTTTCAAATTGAGGTGCCTATGTCCCACAATGAAGGTGTCATCAAGTTCAAGATGGAGTACCAGGTTGGGCCGCCGTTGGCCGCGGACGACCTGCGCGAACTCAACTCGTGGCGGCGCATCCTCGTTATGCTCGAGATGATCGGCCAAACGCCCGCCCGCTACGCCGGCTACGGCTTCGGCAACATCTCCTGCCGCGTCCCCCCGTGGAACGCCCCTGCCGAGCAGCGCCGATTTGTCATCACCGGGACGCAAACCGGCAATGTGGCCGACCTCGCGCCTGACCACTTTGTCCTCGTAACGGCCTGCCACCCCGTGCAAAACCTCACCGTGGCGGAAGGGCCAATCCAGCCCTCCTCCGAATCCATGACACACGGCGCCGTCTACGCACTCGACAGCCGCATTCGCTGGGTGATGCATGGTCATTCGCCCGCCATCTGGCGCAACGCCGAACGGCTGGCCATCCCCATCACCCGTGCCGAGGTGACCTACGGCACGCCCGAGATGTCGGCCGAGGTCGCGCGCCTTTACAGCGAAAGCGACCTGCGCAGTCGCCGCCTCTTCGCCATGGGCGGCCACGAGGATGGCGTGGTCAGCTTTGGGCGCAGCGCGGCGCAGGCGGGCACTGTACTGCTGGCGGCGCTGGCAGATTCGATGTACACGTAACCCTAGCGCATCGTAGCGG
>CAYJNV010000355.1:0-3912 GCA_964370975.1 uncultured Caldilineaceae bacterium
GGCGAGGAAGAACGCAAGTTCCTGCTGCGCCTGGTCAGCGACGGCAGCGTCTCTGTGGATGATGCCGAGAAGCTCCTCGCGGCACTCACGGGCAAATCCGGCGGTGTAAGCGTTGACGAACGCATGCTTGTCCTGCGCATGGTGGGTGATGGCAGTGTCTCCGTGCAACAGGCCGAGCAGTTGCTGGCAGCGCTCAACGGCAAGCCGGCTTCAGGCATTTAACGCACACACAGGATTTCGCAGCGAGGGCTTCCCAATTGGGAAGCCCTCGCTGTTGTTGTGCTCTCATGGTTGCGCATCGTGGCGGAAGGCCTCCTGGCCTTGACTTTGCGCGCACACAGCAAAGGCCAGCAAGCCTTTCCCATCGACCTCAGAGCCGGTTTCTCACACGGCTTCTCAGACCATCTTGCGCAGCGCCCATTCTGCGCGATAATTATGTGTGCAGGGTGCTGCCCTGCGCTTCACCATAAACAACCCCAATCATCCACGCAGAACCACGCTGAACGCACCTGTGTACAAAGGAGTCCCCATGGCGCGCCGCCCCTACTTCCTTCTCCGCCTCCTGCTGCCTGCGGTCTTCCTGCTGCTGGGCTGCCCGCCTCCGGCCCCGCCCATGGAGACGATCACCACCTTTGGCCTCGGCGGCTACCTCACGCCCGGCAGCGAGGCGCAATTCCTGGCCGTGCTGCCCGACAGCATCAAGGGAGAGGCGCGCGCCGATCGCTCCATCGAGGTCTCGCTGCAGCAGCCCGGTCTCGATTCCGAACTGCTTTACCGGGGCCGCACAGACGCAAGCGGCGCGGCACAGGTCGTCTTCGACGTGCCCGACGCCGTGACAAACGTCGATCCTCTCATGGATCCGACCACGCGCCTCTCCATCGAGCTGGATGCGGGCTCAGGCAGCCTCTTCGCCCAGCGCACCATCGTCATTGCCGATGTCAATGACGTGCTCCTCACCACCGACAAGCCCGTCTATCAGCCGGGACAGGTGTTGCACATGCGCGGGCTGGCGCTCAACCGTGCCACCATGGAGGCCGCCGCCAACCAGCAGATTACCTTCGCAGTGACGGACCCCGCAGGCAATCGCATCTTCAACCAGGCCGTAGAAAGTTCCAGTTTCGGCATTGCCGCGGCCGATTTGCCGCTGAGCGTGCAGGCGCTGCCGGGCAACTACACGCTTGAGGCGCGCCAGGGCGCCTTCAGCATGAGCACCACGGTGGAGGTCAAGCCCTACACGCTGCCTCGCTTCAAGGTGGAGTTCAACCCGGAGCGAACGTGGTATCTGCCGGGTGAAGTGGTCACCGGCACGGTCACAGCAGCCTACTTCTTCGGCAAGCCGGTGGCAGGCGGCGCGGTCAGTCTGAAGGGCTATGTGACCGATGTAGAGCGCGTGGAGGCCGTGACCGTGGCGGGCGAGACCGACGCGAGCGGCGTCTACTCCTTTACCTTCACCATGCCCGAGGCCTTTGTCGCACTGGCGGGTGAAAGTGAGGCAGCCGTGCGCACGGCCACCCTCGACTTGCAGGTGGAGGTGACTGACAGAGCGCAGCATCTCGAGCGCATTGAGGAAGAGATCACCGTAGCCGAAAACGCGCTGCTGGTGGATCTCTCCCCAGAGGCGGGCTCGGGGCTGATTACGGGGGCCGACAACCTGCTCTATGTGGATGTGAGCTACCCCGACGGCTCGCCTGCGCAGGCCACTCTCTCCATTGAGAGCGATATGCTCGCCGAGTCGATCTCCGCCACCACCGACGCCGCCGGGCTGGCTACAATCACGCTGCCTGCAAACGTGGTCGCGCGCACAACGCGCTCGACGCGCTTCACAATCAACGCCGTGGATATCACTAACCCCGAGATGACCGCTACGCGCCGCGTGCGCCTGACGGCCGCGCCCGGGCTGTTGCTGCGCCCCGATGCGGTGGAGTACACGCTGGGCGACACGCTGCGGCTGGAAGTCTTCGCGCCGCGCGAAATCGACACCGTCTTCATTTCGGTGGAGAAGAATGGCGAAAGCCACGCGTTTGCCACCTTGCCCGTATTCGATGGCGTGGCGCAGGGCGAGTTGCCCGTCGATGGCGCGCTGCTGGGCACGCTCGCCGTGCAGGCCTTTGCCACCACCCTCGACGGCACAACCTACAACGCCACGCGCTATGTGCTCGTCAATCCACCGGCGGCGGCGCTGGATGTGCAGGCCGACGCAGCCGCGTACCTGCCCGGCGGTCAGGCCGTCGTGGCTGTGCAGGTGACGCAGGCGGGCGCGCCCCTGCCCGCGGCGCTGGGCGTGAGCGTCGTCGACGAGTCGGTCTATGCGCTGGGCGAGAGCGACCCTGGCTTTGCGCGCACTTTCTTCCTGCTTTCGCGCACGCTGCAGGAGCCGCGCTTCGGCATCAGCGGCTTTAGCGACCTGGCGGACGATGCAGCCTCGCCTTATGACCCCGGTATTCTCAACGCAGCCGTGCCTGCCATGACCCCCGCCTACGCCGCGGGCAGCCGGGATACGGCGCTGGCGGGCTATTTGGCGCAGCAGGGCAGCGCCACCATGGGCATAGGTGCAGGCGCAGAGAAGACCGCCACCTCCAGCACCTGGGCGGGGATCTGGGCCTATGCGTCGCGCCTGCCCTTTGCGCTGCCGCTGCTGGGGCTTGCGCTCTATGATGGCACGCGCAAGCGCCGCCGCCTGCTGGTTGCGCTGCTGGTTGTGGCGCTGGCAACCGGCGTGCTCGTCTCGTGTGCGGCGCCATCGCTTGCGCCCGCTGCGCCTGCCGCATCCGCACCTGCCGGCGAAGCCGCCGCGCCGGCAAGCATGGAGACAACCGCAACGCGCGGCGGGACAGAGCCGCCGCGCCTGCGCCAATTCTTCCCCGAAACGCTTGTCTGGCTGCCCGAGGTCGAGACCGACGCCGAGGGCAGGGCGCAGATTGACGTGGCGCTTGCTGACACAATCACCACCTGGCGCATGAGCATCGTTGCCTCCGATCGCGCCGGCAACCTGGGCAGCGCAACGATTGGGCTGCGCGCTTTCCAGGATTTCTTTGTCGAGCCCGACCTGCCTACGCGCCTTACTGTGGGCGACGAGGTTGATCTCCCCATCAGCATCTTCAACTACCAGGATGCGGCGCAGGAGGTGCAGTTGCAGGTGGCGCCGGCGGACTGGTTCACCTTCACCGCTGCGCCGCCCGCGAGTGTCTCCGTGGCGGCCAACGATGTGGCAGTCGCGTACATCCCTCTGCGCGTGGTGGGCTTTGGCGAGCAGACGCTGCGCGTGGACGCGCGCTCGGCCGCGCTGGCCGACGCCGTCGCACGCGTCGTCACTGTCGTTCCCAATGGCGAGCCGCAGGCACTGGCGCGTGGCGGCACGCTCGCTCAGACCGACATGATCGTTGACGCCTATGTGCCCGCAGCGAGCCTGCCCGACGCGTCGTCGGTCACCTTCAGGGTCTTCCCGGGCGCCCTCAGCCAGATGAGCGACGGGCTGCGCGCGCTGATCCAGGAGCCGCACGGCTGCTTCGAGCAAGTGACAAGCACCCTCTACCCCGCCGTGCTCGCGCTGGAGACGCTGCGGCGAACTGGCGCGACCGACCCCGCGCTCGAGCAGCAGGCCTCCAACATCATCCTCTCGGGCTACCAGCAACTGCTCAACTACGAGGTGGACAACCTCTACGGCGGCTTCAGTTACTGGGGCGACCCACCCCCAATGTCCGACCTGACGGCATGGGGGCTCATGGAGTTCGCCGACATGGCGCAGGTGGCCTGGGTGGAGCCGGCGCTCATCGACCGCACCGCCAATTACCTGATGGCGCAGCAACAACCCGACGGCAGTTGGCCCGCGGGCTACCTCTCCGGCTACTACACGCTTGACACGCCGCTGCGCAGCACTGCGTGGGTGGTGTGGGCGCTGGCCGACGCGGGCTA
>CAYJNV010000356.1:0-3863 GCA_964370975.1 uncultured Caldilineaceae bacterium
GGGCAGGGCACGGCGCAATCACCCGCGCAGGTGCGCGGCCTGATTGCCGCGCAGCAGCAGGCGGAAGCCGCACTGGCGGGGGCGGGCGGGGCGAGGCCGCTGGTGCGCGACACCTTTCCGCTGATTACGGGGATGCGCACGGCGGCTGACGAGGTGCAGGGGGCGCTCAACTGGCTGATGGGCGACGTGCGCACGCCGATGCCGCCGCCGCACATGCGCAATCTGCGCGACCTCTACCTGGCGATTACGGGCGATGTGAACTTCTGGGGCGTCTTCAATCCCGACTACGCGCGGCTGCAATCGGCCAACTCGGGCACGCTCACCGGCATGGCGGTGAATGCGCTCAACAAGGTGGTGATGCTCCACTACGACAACCTGATCACCTACCGCTGGTACGAACAGATTGTGCATGTACTGCCCCACGACGGCAGCACGCAGCAACTCCAACTGATCCACATGGACGGCGTGGCGACGCTGCCGAGCGTGGCCGAAGGCGCGGCCTACACCGAGGCGACCACGGGCGACAGCAAGGAGACCGCCACCTTCCAGAAGTACGGTTCGTATGTGGGGATTACGCTGGAGATGATCCGCCGCAGTGAACTGGCGCGCATTCAGGCGATTCCGCGGCTGCTGGTGCAGGCGGCAATCCGCAGGCGGTCCGCGGCGATCGCGGCCATCTTCACGGGCAATCCCACGCTGGCGGATGACAGCACGGCGCTCTTCCACGCCAACCATGGCAATACCGACACGACGGCCTTCAGCAGCGCGGCGTGGGAGGCGGCACGCACGCGCATCTTTGAGCAGGCGGCGCCGGGGTCAGGCAAGCCGCTGGCACTGTGGCCCACCTTCTGCCTCGTGCCGATTGAACTGTACGACGACGCGCTGACGGCTTTTGGTTACGGCAGCGGCGACGTGGGCAAGCCCAACAGCGGCGGCACGGCGCAGGAGCCGAATATCTACGCGATGGCGCGCCCGGGCGACCCGCGGCCGGTTCCGGTGGTCGTGCCCGAGTGGACGGACTCGACTGACTGGGCCTACATCGTGGACCCGCGCCTGCACCCTGTGCTGGTGATGGCCTATGCCAATGCGCCGGCGGGGGGCGTGCATGCGCTGCCGGAGCTCTTCGAGGTGCGCTCGGAGACGGCGGGGCTGCTCTTCAGCCACGACACGCTGCCGGTGAAGGCGCGCGACTGGTGGGCCTACGGCGTGACGACGCACATGGGCGTGGGGCGGAATGTGGTGGCGGGATAAGCCGAGCAATTATTAGTTACCAATTAGCAATTATTAATAGTAATTAGTAATTGGTAATTGGTAATTGATCAATCACTTCTTGGGGAAAAGGAGATGGAGATGCTTCCAAACATGATCGCGCTGGCGGGCAAGGGCGTTGGCGCCAACAACAACTATCACAAGTTCGACGCGCTGCAGGGCTTCACGGTGGTGGGGATGACGCTGTGTGCGTTCGCGCTCACGGGCTCGCCAACCGGCTTCAACGTGGACCTGAACGATGACGGCGTGGGCGTGATCGCTGCGCTGGCCTCGAACGCCGCGGGGACAGTGGGTGAATGGAAATCGACCGCCGTGGGGGGCAGCGCCGATGCGGTGACGATTGCACGCGGCAGTGTGGTGAGCGTGGACCTGAATTTCGCCGGCGGCACGTCGCCCACGGCGGAGTACACGCTCATCATCTACTACGTGCCCTCGGCGGATTAGCGCAAGGGGGCGCCCGCCCAGTAGCGGAAGGCCTCCCGGCCTTCGTTTTGGCCACGTTGCAACCAGGCGCCTCCAAAACGAAAGCCGGGAGGCCTTCCGCTACTGGGCGGGTTTCCTTTCACGTATGTCTATAGGGCGGGAGGCTGCAATGGAATACACGCTGACGGAGTTGCGGGCGGAGGTGGTGGCGGCGCTGGCGGGCGGCGACGAGACGGCCACGTGGAGCAATGCGCTGGTGGATGCGGCGTTGCGCCGGGCGCTGCAGGCGGTTGATCGACTGGGGCCCGTCTATGAGGCGACGCACACCGTGACGACGGCGGGCGCGGAACAGGAGCTCTCGGCGCTGCCGGGGCTGCTTGAAGTGACGGGGTTGGCGTGGCCGTGGCACGAGGGCATCGCCTTTGAGGAGAGCGCCGTACGTTGGCGGACGGTGGGAGAAGCGACCAAGGTTCGGCTGCGCAGCGGCGTGCCGGCGGTGGGCGATGCGCTGCGCGTCCGCTACCGCAAGGCGCACACGCTCGAAGGGCTGGACGGCGCGATCTCCACCACGCTGCCCGCGGACTTGCGCGCGTTGCTGGCGCTGGGGGGCGCGTGCTTTGCGGTACAGATGCGGGCGCGCCAGGCGATTGAGAACCCGGCGCTGCCCAGGGACGCGGTGGCATGGCTGCGCGCATGGGCGGAAGCGCTGGAGCACGACTTTGTTGCGGAACTCGTGGGCCGGACGCGCAGTCAAAGCGATCTGATTTGGGAGGGGGTTGGGCTGTGAACGGGCTAACGGCGGGCCTGACCGCGGCACAGGAGAGTGTCTCGCCGCGCAATGAACTGGCTGTACGCGCCGGGCCGCGCGCGACGGCGTGGGGCCGAGCAGGCGGCGCATGGCAAGGCGTGGCGGCTTTTCCCAGCGCACTGGCGGGCTGGCACGCACAGAGCATTGCCACAGATGCAGTTGCGCTGCCCGCTGGCGTGTTGCGCGCCTTCCTGTCGTGGAAACAAGGGGCGCTGGCCTGCCAGTTTGTGGCGAGCGCCGACCTTGGCAACGCGGTGGTATGGGGTGGAAACGGCCTTGCGACTGTGGCGACCTTCGGCGCAACCGAAGGCGTCGACGTGGCGCGCCCGGCGCTGGTGGCCGAAGGTGGGCGCGTCCACCTCTACGCTCTGCTGCCCGACGGCAACATTTACCATTGGCAGAGCAGCGATGACGGCGCGACGTGGGGAAGTGCATCCACTGTCTACGGTGGAGGCGACGCGGTGGGGGACATCTGCGCGTGCCACTTTGCGGGCGCGGACGTGCACCTCGTTCACTTCTCCACGAGTACAGGCGGGCTGCGGCTGCGCGGTGCATCGCGACTCGCGAGCGGCGCATGGAATGTATGGGCTGCGCACGCTGACAGCGCCGGTTGGGTGGCGGCGGGCGTGCTGGTGACGGGCGCGCTCACGGCCACGCTGCTGGCGTGGGCGCGCACTGCCGGCCCCTATGCACATCACCTGGGCGCGCTGGGCTGCACGGTGACGGCGGCGGGTGCGCTGGCGGCGCGCGATGCGCTCGTGGAAACGGCGTGGCTGGTGAGCGGCGATACGGCGATTCGCCCGGCGCACCACGCCGTGGGCGGCGGGCTGGGTGGCTGGCTGCACACGTGCCAGGAGCAGTCGGCGGGGCGTGCGTACTTGTGCGTGGGTGCTGTCGACGCATCGCCCTGTCGCATTGAGGAGCCGATGCCGGTGACCGCGCAGGCGCTTGGCACGGCGCCGCTTGAGCGCCACTTTGCGCCCGTGGAAATCGGCGCGCAGACGCTGCTGGTGGGGTTAACGGCTGTCTACAGCAGCGCACATGGGCCGGGCAGCGAGGAGGACGTTGAGGTGGATGGCGACAGCGTGATTGCCTACCGCCATGTGGTTCAGGCGGGTGCGGGCGGCACGCTGGAGTTGGTGGCTGCGCCCGCGTCGCCCCTGGCCGATGCGGAGATTGGATGGGCGCTTTGGCTCACACGGCGCTGCACCAAGGGGAATGACACGGGCGAGGTAACGCTGGGCTATCGCATCCTGCGGGTGGAACGGCGCCCTGACGGCGTGCGCATTGTGGCCGTGGATGCACTGGGGCTGCTGGCGGCCACTCTGGCGCGCAGGCCTCTCCAGTTTGCGCCGACGGTGTG
>CAYJNV010000357.1:0-3833 GCA_964370975.1 uncultured Caldilineaceae bacterium
GACGCCGCTGCGAATCGCGGCCGGCTCCTGCTGGCCAAAACAGATGCGCACGGCCTGCTCGGGAGATGCGCCGCCCGGCGCCTGGAAGACACTCCCCGGTGCAAACGCCCACCCCTGGCGCAGCGCCGCTGCGTAAAGATCATCATAAACAGGGTGCGGCGGCATGGAAAGCCAGCAGCAGAAGCCCCCCTCAGGTCGCGACCAGGTGACGCCGGGCGGCATGGTTGCGGCCAGCGCGTGGAGGAGTGCGTCCCGTCGCTCGCGGTAGATGGGCAGCACCCTGCGCAGGTAGCGCTTGATCCCGTCGCGCCGCACGTACTCGGCCACGGCGCGCTGGAGCAGGGGCGGGCCGCAGAGATCGCTGGCGCGGCGCAGATCCATCAGGCGGCGGTGGAGAGCAGGCGGCGCGACCACATAGCCCACGCGCAGCCCCGGCATAAGCGTCTTGGAGAAACTGCTCACATAGGCCACGCTTTCGGCCTCATCCATCGACTTGAGCGTGGGCGGCGGCGGACCGTCGTAGCTGATGCGCGCGTAGATGTCGTCCTCCACCAGCAGAAAGCCATAGCGTGCCGCCAGTTCAAGCAGCGTGCGTCGCCGCGCAAGGCTGGCATTGCGGCCCGTAGGATTCTGAAAAGTGGGAATCGTATAGAAGAAGCGCGGGCGCACCTGCACAATCAATCGCTCCAACGCCTCCGGGTCGGGCCCTTCGGCGTCGAGCGGCACACCCACCGCCTGCACGCCCTGGGTGCGAGTAATATTGAGGAACGAAAGATAGGTCGGCTGTTCGACCAACACAGCATCTCCCGGGCGACAGAGCGCTTGCGTAAGCAACGACAGCGCCTGCGTCGCACCGTCGGTCACCAGGATCTCGCCGGGTATTGCCTGCACGCCCCGCTCGCGCAGAAGCGTTGTCAGCTCAATGCGCAACTCCACATCTCCCTGAATCGCGCCATATTCGGTCAGAAATGCCGCCTGCGGGCGCAAGTCGGCCAGTACGCCCCAGAACTCGTCGGTGGGCGCAAGGCGCGGGTCGGGCGAGGCGTTGGCCATGGAGCGCATGCCCACCACATGGCCGATGTGAATCATGTCGTCGATGACTGCATCGGCAGTGAAGGGTGCGGCGCGCTCGGGCAGATGCTGCGCGGCCTGTGCTGATTCGCTCACAAAGGTGCCCCGACCAACAGTGGCCTCTACCCAACCGCCACTCTGCAGCTCGGCGTAGGCCGACTGCACGGTGAGGCGCGTGACGCCCAGTTGCTGCGCCATGGCGCGCACGGTGGGCAACTGCGCGCCGGGTGGCAGTGCGCTCTCGGCAATCAGATCGCGCACCTGGTCGGCAATCTGGCGGTAGAGCGCGATGCCGTTGCTGCGCTCGAGGCTGAGGTCAAGGCTCATGATGACGTAACAGGTGATTGATATCTTGCTGACGGGAAACACAAGGCGCCGTGGAGGCGAGCCCCTCGGCGCTGAGCGACAGCTCGATTGTACAGGTACAATACGCGCGGCGCAAGTGACAATGACACCAAATGCGCGGATACAAACGCATCCTCAAGGGATACCCAAGTGAAACCCACAGCCACTGCCACACCTCAACTCAAAGGCGGGGAGGAGGCAAAGGAGCGTAAAGGAAAGACAACCGGTCAGGATAGCCGACTTGCTGCACTACTTTGCGTTTCTTTGCTCTCTTCGCACCTTTGCGTTGAGATGTTGCTTACATGCAGTTTGACTCTAGGCGAGCGGGCGGCGCGCCTGAATCGTGGCATTGGCGAAGCGTTCCGCCAACTTTTCGGCAACCTCAAGCGAAAGCCCGGCCCCGAGGGCCTCTGCGCTCACATTTTCCTCCGGCAGCGCGCGACCCTGTGGCACAATCACCACATCCTCAAAGCCCGCCTCTGCAAGCGCGCGCGCCATCTCCTTCACCGTCAGCGCGCCGGCAATACAGCCCGCCCACGAGAGTGCAGCACGCACCTGTGCCTCGGTCACGGGCAGATCGTCAAGGTCGCCGTCAATCACGATGTCCGAAACAGCAAGGCGACCGCCGGGACGGAGCACACGATACGCTTCGCGCAGCGCTGCAGGCTTGTCAGGCGAGAGATTGATGACGCAGTTGGAGATGACGACATCGACGGCCTCATCACCCAGCGGGATTTGCTCAATGTAGCCCTTGCGGAACTCGACATTGTCCATGCCGTGGCGGGCAGCGTTGCGCCGCGCCAGCTCCAGCATTTCGTCGGTCATGTCCACACCGTAAACATGGCCATCGGGTCCCACCTGCTTTGCGGCGAGGAAGCAATCGATACCGCCTCCGGAGCCAAGGTCCAGCACATATTCGCCCGGCTGCAGAGACGCGATGGCTGCCGGGTTGCCGCAGCCATAGGCGACGGTCGCGCTCTCGGCGGGCACCAGAGCCAATTCTTCAGCAGAGTACAACGCCTGCGCCGTGCCATTATCTTCGGTGCAGCACGAGTCGCCGCAACACGAGGAACCGGTGCGCACGCGTTGGGCGTAGTGCGCACGCACGTCGGCGCGAATGGCATCCGCGCTGTCAATACCCGCTTCGTGCGTCATATCCAGATCAATGGGTGCAATTGTCACTGTGCTCTCCTCGTCTACTCATAGATTGAACTTCATCGATATATACGGCCGACGAATGCGCTTTCTCCAGTGCGAACACGCAAACGCCAAACCGCAACCAAAATGGAGTCGGCGGTTTCACCATGCATTCAGCTTAGGTGTTTTCCCCACCGCTCCAACCACCGAGTAATGTGCGCAACGCGTCAACCCGGTCGCGCCGCACGTAGTAGAATGCCCACAGGCCGCGTTGCTCAGCCCCTACCAGCCCTGCCTCGCGCAGGACACGCAGATGATGTGAGATTGTGGGCTGAGAAAGCGTGAAGCAGCCTTCCACATCGCACACGCAGAGTTGCCCCTCGCATCGGTTCAGCAATTCAAGCATTTGCAGGCGCACAGGGTGACCAATCGCCTTGAATGCGGCCGCAAGATCGTCCGCCTCCTCTGAAGCAATCAGGCGCACTGGCGCCGGCATGCAACATGCATCTGTACTGACGGCGGCCTCAAGCGAAATCGTATCCATAAACGGAGTATCGCACATATATAGATGTTTGTCAATATGTATTTGCAAACTTCGATTTACTACATCTTCACTGCGTTGCCGGCATCTGGCAACTCGCAGGCCCGCTGCCCGGTGTGCAGCGAAGTTCCAACGCACCGACAGGCATCTACTGCCACATCAATTCTGGTCGAAGACCATCCAGACCTCGCCCTGGCCGTCGGGTACGGAGAAGTTGAAGGTCTGGCTGTCGCGTTCACCATTGCCATCCAGCACCCAAATCTGATAATCGCCGGCGACGCTGCCGCCGAGCCTGTCGACGCCGACCTTGTACTCGTAATTGTATTTGCCATTAGGGCCCTGGCGCTGCTCAACCGACGGGTCATACGAGCGCACGCTGTCGGAGATGCCCAGATTCTCGCCGTTCTTGAGCACCACGACAAAATAGCTGCCTTGCGGCTGACCGCCGTCAATGCCGCTGTGGATGAAGCCGAGCGTGAGCTTGAGCTCGCTGTTGGGCGCAAACGCAGGGCCGGAGCGCAGCTTGAATTTGCAGCCGTCACCGCCGATGCCCGCGCAGGGATCGTTGGCAGGCGGGGCCGCGGGCGCGGGCTCGGCCGGGGCGGGCGTGGGTTCGACGGGGGGCGGCGCGGCAGGCGCAGGAGCCGCCGCGACGGGCGCAGCGGTCGGCGCCGCGGCGATGCTCTCGTTCACTGCCACACTCTCGGCATTGGTCACAGTGGCCAGTTCGGCGTAGACC
>CAYJNV010000358.1:0-3822 GCA_964370975.1 uncultured Caldilineaceae bacterium
ACCATGGATCGGGCCTCAATGCCGGGCGCTGGGACTACATCTTCAGCGTCATCAAGAAGTTCCGCAAGCTCGAGCGCATGATCCTGCCCGACCGCGCGCAGGTGACGATGACCGTTCCCTTCATGCGCGCCTACACCGAGCGCATGATCCAGACGTGCCACAAGCGCGGCGCGCACGCAATTGGCGGCATGGCGGCCTTCATCCCCAACCGGCGCGACATGGAAGTCACAGAAAACGCGCTGGCGCGCGTGCGTGAGGACAAGCAGCGCGAGTCGGCCGACGGCTGCGACGGCACCTGGGTGGCTCACCCCGACCTGGTGCCCACTGCGCTGGAGGTCTTCGACGCCGTGCTGGGGAGCCGCCCCAACCAGAAGGAGCGGCTGCGCGCCGAGGTGGACATTCAGGACTACGAGCTTCTGAACACCGAAATCGAGGGCGGCAAGGTGACGGAAGTGGGCGTGCGCGCCAATATCAACGTGGCGCTGCAATACCTCAATGCATGGCTGGGAGGCAACGGCGCGGCGGCCATCAACAACCTCATGGAGGATGTGGCCACCGCCGAAATCTCGCGCTCGCAGCTTTGGCAGTGGATTCACCACGGCGCGGCGCTGGATGACGGCCGTCCGGTGACCGCCGCACTCTACCGCAGCCTGCGCGACGCGGAACTTGCCCGGCTGGGTGGCCCCGGCGTGGAGAATTACGCTACGGCGGTTGAACTCATGGACACACTCGTGCTCGCGCCCGACTTCATCGAATTCCTCACGCTGATTGCGTACGACAAGTTGGATTAACAGCAGGGAGTAGGGGGGGGGGTGTCGTACCAAAACTTCGTATGAAGGGGGCCTTTCATGCTCGTCGTTCACGTCTTTATTCAAGTCAATCCCGCCGACATTGACGCCTTCAAGGCGGCCACCGTGGAAAACGCGCGCAACAGCGTGCAGGAACCGGGCGTCGCTCGCTTCGACATCCTGCAGCAGGCGGATGACCCGACGCGCTTCGTGCTCAGCGAGGCGTACCGCTCAGTCGAGGCCACCGTGGCCCACAAGGAGACGGCGCACTACGCCACCTGGCGCGACACCGTGGCCCCCATGATGGTCGTCCCCCGTACAAGCTTGAAGTACAGCAACGTCTTCCCCGAGGATGCGGGTTTCTAGCGATGGCAATTGACGCGCGCCCCCTGCTCGCCATCACCCAGGGCGATCCGGCCGGTGTTGGCCCCGAGATCATTATCAAGGCGTTGCAGGCGGAGGCGGTCTTCGCGCGCTGCCGCCCACTGGTGATCGGCGATGCGCGCATTCTGGCGCGCGCCGCAGCGTGGCTCGGGCTGCCGCCGCCCCGCTTCGTGCGCGTGGAGACACCTGCCGATGGCCTTTATGAGCCGGGCACGATTCCACTCCTTGAACAGAACAACGCCGACCCGGCCGATATCGCGCCCGGCGTGCTCTCTGTCGCGGCGGGCCATGCGGCCGTTGAATCGGTCTCGCTCGCGTGCGATCTGGCGTTGGCGGGCGACGTGGACGCCATTGTCACCACGCCCCTCAACAAGGAGGCCATACGCCTGGCGGGCTATCCCTACGCCGGCCACACCGAGTTGTTGGCCGAACGCTCAGGGGCCGACCGCGTGAGCATGCTGCTTGTGAGCGACACACTGCGCGTGGTGCATGTGAGCACCCACGTACCCCTTGCCGAGGCCATCCGGCGGGTGACGCCCGCGCGTGTGGAAGAAGTGATCAACCTGGCTGAGAGCGCGTGCGTGGCGCTTGGGATTGCCCGACCGCGCATTGCCGTGGCGGGCCTGAACCCGCACGCCGGTGAGAGCGGCCTCTTTGGCAGCGAGGACGCGACGCAGATTCGCCCCGCCGTGGAACGGGCACGCGCACGCGGCCTTGATGTGAGCGATCCGCTGCCGCCCGATACCGTTTTCTTGCGCGCCATGCGCGGCGAATTCGACATCGTTGTGGCCATGTATCATGATCAGGGACACATCCCCATGAAGCTGCTGGCCTTCGAGGATGGCGTCAACGTGAGCATCGGGCTGCCCATTATCCGCACATCCGTGGATCACGGCACGGCCTTCGACATTGCCGGCACGGGCCGGGCCAACGAAGCGAGCTTATTGGCTGCCATGGATGTTGCCATCAAAATGGTGCGCGCCCAGCGCGGCCAATCCGCCTGAGGAGAATGACCGTGAGCCAGGATCGCACCCTCTACCATCTGCCGCTGCCCGCGCCGCTGACAGTGCTCACCAAACACCCCACCGGCGGCGCGCTGCGCTACCCCGACCCTGCAGAGACCGAGCCCCTGGCTGACCTCATGCTCGACGCCTACCGGAGCAGCACTGATTACACGGGCCAAAGCACCGACGACGCGCTCGTGGAGGTTGAGGGCTTCTTTGCGGGACGCATGGGTGAGCCGCTCCTCACCTGTTCGTGGGTCTACGAAAACAACGGCGCGCTGCTCTCGGCCTGCCTCGTGCGGCTGGATGCGGGCGTGCCGCTGGTGGCCTACGTGCTCACCATGTCGCCGTGGAAGGGCCGCGGCCTCGGCTCGTTTCTGCTGCGCCAGTCGCTGCTCAGCCTGCAGGACGCACACTATGATGACGTGCGCACAACGATCGCCGCCGGCGACCAGAGCACAACGGAACTCTTCGCCCACTTCGGCTTCATCCCCGCCTGATTGCGCCTGCAACGCCCATGCCCCAGCGCACGCTCCTGCTTCTGGCCGATGACCTCACCGGTGCGGCTGATTGCGCCGCCTACGCGCCGGCCCTCGGCGTGCCTGCCGCCATCTACCCGCAGGCGCCGCCACTTGTCCGCACGCATGGCTTGCAGGCCTTCGCCACCAACTCGCGCGCGCTGGGTCCCGACGCGGCGCACAGCGCGGTGATGGACGCGTTCACGGGGCGGCACGATGTTGCCGCCAAAGACTGCTTCAAGAAGATTGACTCGCTGCTGCGCGGCAATGTGGGGGCAGAGGTGGAGGCGATGCTTGAGGCGCTCGCTGCGCCGGCCGCGCTGATTTGCCCGGCACTGCCCGCACAGGGGCGCAGCGTCGTCGATGGCCGGCTCGCGCACGCACCCAATGGAGCGCGCATCGCCACTGTCCTCGCGGCGCAGAGCACGTTGCCGCAAGCGCACATCGGTATTGACGCCGTGCGCGGTGCAGGGCGCGCCCTCCTGCAGGCAGTGATGGCAATCACCGTCGCCGCGCGCCTGGTGATCGCCGACGCACAGACCGATCGCGACCTCGATGCGCTGGTGGCAGCATGGCGCGCGGCGGCCCCCACCGGGTTGCTCTGCGGCAGCGCGGGCCTGGCGGCGGCGTGGCTGCGTGCGCACGCACCACCCGGCGCGGCCCCGCTGGACACGTTGACTCCGACACCGCCGGTTGACCTTGTGGTTGTGGGCAGCGCAAGCGCCATGGCCCACGCGCAAATCGCCGCCGTCGCCGCGCGGCCAGGCACGCATGTGGTCGAGGTTGGCCGTGGCGCGCTGCCGGTGGATGCGCCTGGCGCAAGGCTCCTGCTGCATCTGCCCCGGCCGGCAACTCCGCCCGCGCACGATGAATGCGCTGCGGGTGCACACAGCCTCGCCGACGCGGCATTTGCCCACATACAGCATGCGCGTGTGCAACATCTGCTTGTGGCAGGCGGCGATACGGCGCAGGCGCTCTGTGCGCGGCTGGGCATTGCGCGGCTGGATGTACTGCGCGCGGCGCTGCCCGGCATGCCCACTTGCGCGGCACAACGCGTACGCGCTGCGCCTCTTTGGGTCACGCTCAAGGCGGGCAACCACGGCAGCGTGGATACACTGGCCCTGCTCA
>CAYJNV010000359.1:0-1635 GCA_964370975.1 uncultured Caldilineaceae bacterium
TCTTCCACGCCATGCTGGAGGAAGGCGTCTACTTTGCGCCCAGCCAGTTTGAGGCCGCCTTCATGAGCGCCGCGCACTCGGACGAGGATGTTGCCGCCACACTGGCCGCGGCGGGGAGGGTGTTTGCAGGACTGTAGGTCACGTCTCCGACGTGACGCTGTGGGTGTATGAAAACAGCGAGGCCTCCGGGTGCGGGGGCCTCGCTTTGTTTACCCAGCAAGTGGGAAAGCAAATCTGTCGAACTCTTGCGGCAAGGCTCGGAACAATTGATAAATGACCGTAGGCCAACGATAAGGCAAATGGTCTTGTTGAAGGCCTACAAGGTTCTGGTCAATTTCAAAGTAGTCTTCCAGTTTGTTGGGCATCTTCGCTATGAAGTAGTTTCTTAATTGGTCACTGTGACCCACATCCACTTCAGCAAGGAAAACCCCATGACACAACAAAGAGTTGCCTCTCTCGTCTTGGCGTTCGCAATCGTAATTGCCACGGCCTCATCGCTAAGCGCGCAGAGTGCTTCAACAAACGTCCTGGTTGCTCGCGACGCGAATTTGCGCGCTGGCCCCAGCATCTCATATACGATTGTAGGCAGCGCAAAGGCAGGCGATACTCTAGTCGTCGTCGGATGCAATGAACAGTGTTCCTGGTACAGGACCGTCGCAGGTGCATGGATTGCCGGTTTTCTGCTCGTTACGCCGCCGTCGGATTTGCCAGTAATTGCTTCTTCGCCTGCCGAAACACCACAAACACCAGCAGACGTTGCTCCTACAGCATCGGTGAAGCTTTATGCTACCGCCAAGACAATTGCGAACCTGCGATCAGGTCCTGGGACTGGCTTTGAGAAGGCCGGTACAGTGTCTTCCGGCGAGCAACTCAATGTGATTGCCAAATCGTCGCACGGTGATTGGCTCAAACTCGATACCGGCAAATGGATCGCAGCATTTCTCGTGACTGGAGTGCCCAGCAACTTGCCGGAAGTTGTTGACATTGCCACTTCGGAGGCCCCATCCGAGATATCACCTACAAGCACACCCGTCGCCCCGTCAAAGTCAAATGACAGCGGTGCACTGATTGTGCAGTTTATCAACCCTCATTACGATTGCGTGCAAGGTGAACAGGCTTCGAGAGAAGGCCCGATCTGGGGCTATCGGAGATTTCAGGCTGACATGTTCATTACCAACAACAGTAATGATCCCATCGAGCCGCCATGGGAACCCACGCGCTGGACCATGACGGATGGGCAAACGGACTTCATTTCTGATTGGAACTGGCAATGGTTGCAGCCCGGCTCCTACACCTTCTACGAACAACCAACAATTCAACCTGGCAGCGTCAACGGATGGACGTTCGTTGCATTTCCTGTTGACCGTAACCAGTGGGTTAAGGCTGTCGATTTCGTCTATGGCGGCCATACGTATCATCAAGAATTCGACCTTGGACCCTTGCGAAACGCAGATAATTACAAGGATTGTGGCGAACCCAGGAGTCACCAGTTCAGACCGACGGCAACTCCCGACCCCGAGAATCTCCCGTAACGCGATTCAATCACCAACAGTGTTGCAGGGAAGAATGGCACCCACTCTGTCGTGGGTGCCATTCTCGATTTGTTGGGCGCGCGCGCCGGGGGGGGGGGGCGGC
>CAYJNV010000359.1:1645-3812 GCA_964370975.1 uncultured Caldilineaceae bacterium
AGCGATTTCTCGGAACAGTAGACCGCCTTTTTCCTAATTCGCTGAACCCAACCAACTCTATTTGTTCCTATGATAGCCACCAGATTCGCGACGCGCGCCCCCCACCCTCCCACCACCACCAATTCGCGCCGGCGCACCCCCCATGCTAAAATGATCGTTCGGCGCTTGCCCTGTTCCGGCCCGCAGCGCCCACAGGAGCATCTCGCGCTTGATGGACCACGCACCCGCACAACCGCACACTGCGCCGCACACTGTGCCTGATGCTGAAAACGCGCCCCGCATCACGGTTGTCATCCCCACCTACAACGAAGCCGACAATCTGCCCGCGATGGCAGCGGCGCTCTTTGCGCTGCCCCTGCCCACGCTGCAACTGCTGATTGTGGACGACAACTCGCCCGACGGTACAGGCGCCGTAGCCGATGAACTCGCGCACGCGTACAACGCGCCCGGCGGCGAGCGCCTGCGCCTGATCGTGATCCACCGCGCAGGCAAGGGCGGGCTGGGCACCGCCTATGTGGAGGGCATGACGCGCGCCCTGGCCGACGGCGCCGATTTTGTGGTGCAGATGGACGCCGACTTCAGCCACTCGCCCGCGTATCTGCCGCAGATGCTGGGCGTCTTGCAGGCCACCGGGGCCGACGTGGTGGTGGGCAGCCGCTATGTGCCGGGCGGCACGCTGGACGAAGGCTGGGGCGCGTGGCGGCGCTTCGTCTCCTGGTGGGCCAACCTCTACAGCCGCGCCATTTTGGGACTGCGCGTGCGCGACATGACGGCGGGCTTCAAAATCTGGCGGCGCGCGGCGCTGCTGGGCATCGGCCTCGAGAAGATCAGCAGCAACGGCTACTCCTTCCAGGTGGAGATGGCCTACCTGTGCGAGAAGCGCGGCTACAAGATCGTCGAGATTCCCATCCACTTTGAGGACCGCCGCATTGGCAAGAGCAAGCTCGACATGCCGGTGAAGATCGAGTCCGCCTGGCGCACATGGCAGATTCGCTGGCGCCACCGATGAACGACCTTACCCCGACGCAAAGGCGCAAAGGCGCAAAGGAACGCAAAGAAAAGCAAAGGCAAGAAAGGCATTGCTTGTTGTTGCTTTTCTTTGCGTTCCTTTGCGCCTTTGCGTCTTTGCGTCGAGGTTGGTTCTTCTAGCCCCCTATGGCACGCCTCCGCAACCACCGCAGTGACTTGCTCGCGCTTGGATTGATCCTGGCGCTGGCTTTGCTGTGGTTCCTGCCCGTACTCTTCCCGGCGCTCACCGGGCGCAGCCTGCTGCCGTGGGACGCACTCTACACCTTCGAGCCGTGGCGCAGCCTGCAGCCCAACCTTATCCCCCACAACGGGCTGCCGGCCGACCTGGTGCTGGAGAACGCGCCCTGGAAGCTGCACATTCGCAGCGCGCTGGCGGCGGGCCAGATCCCCCTCTGGAACCCGCAGATTCTCAGCGGCATCCCCTTCCTCGCGGCGGGACAAGCGAGCACCTTCTATCCCCTGAACATCCTCTTCTACCTCCTGCCGCTGGACGCCGCCTACGGCTGGTTCACCGCGCTGCAGGTGGCGCTGGCGGGCTGGGCGATGTACGCCCTGGGCCGCGTGCTGCGTCTGCGCAAGGCTGCGGCGCTCTTTTCCGGCATCGCCTACATGTTCAGCGGTTTCTTGATCGTGAGCGTGGTCTTCACCATGTTCGTGGCGGCGGTGCCGTGGCTGCCGGCGCTGCTCGCGGTGATCGAACTGATCATCCGCAAACAGGAGGGCAAAGGCACGCGCCACTATTCGCCCATCCCCTATGTGGCGGTGGGCGCGGCGATTGTGGGCATGGTGGCGCTGGCGGGCCATCCCGAACTCATCTACTACACGCTGCTGGTGGCGGGAAGCTACGCGCTGGTGCGGCTGCTGGCGGCGTGGCGGCTGCTGGGGCAGGCGCCCGAGCCGGCTGGGCGCACAGCGCGCGTGCTGCAACTGGCCATCTGGCTGCTGGCGATGGTGGCGCTGGGGCTGGCGCTGGGCGCCGTGCAGTTGCTGCCCCTGGCCGAACTGCTGCCCCTCAACTTCCGCCAGGGATCGGCAACGCTGGCAGAGGTGCGCGGGTGGGCGTGGCCGTCACGCCACGTGCTCACCTTTGCCCTGCCCGACATTTTTGGCAACCCCAGCCACCACCACTGGTTTGACC
>CAYJNV010000360.1:0-3810 GCA_964370975.1 uncultured Caldilineaceae bacterium
GTCCATGTCACCCAGCGAGTCTTCCATGCCCTGAATGTCGCTCAGGATGCGATAGGCGCCCGTTTCCATGTCCTGGACAAGGCCCATGGCAATGCCGGAGACCGGTGCGGTAATCGGCACGCCGGCGTCCATGAGGCCCAGGGTGCTGCCGCAGACGGAGCCCATGCTCGAGCTGCCATTGCTGGACATGACTTCGCTCACGACGCGCAGCGTGTAGGGGAAGTCCTCGGGGATGACGGGCAGCAGCGCGCGCTCGGCCAGCGCGCCGTGGCCGATTTCGCGGCGCTTGGGGCCGCGCATCGGATACGCCTCGCCCGTGCTGTAGGGCGGGAAGTTGTAGTGGTGCATGTAGCGCTTGGAGTCGCCCGGCTGGAGCGTGTCCAGCCGCTGCGCGTCGCCGGGCGTGCCCAGCGTGACGATGGAGAGCACGTGCGTCTCGCCGCGCATGAAGAGGCCGGAGCCGTGGACGCGCGGCAGGCGCCCCACCTGCACCGAAATCGGGCGGATGGTCTCGCTCTCGCGGCCGTCGGGACGCAGCCCCAGGTCCAGAATGCGGCGGCGTGTTGCCTTCTTCATCACCGCATCGTAGGCATCCGAGACGATATTCTTCGAGACGGCGCCAGCCAGCACGCGCTCGACAAAGGCAACCTTGACCTCATCCTTGATGGCCGAGAGCGCGTCCTTGAGTTCATGCTTGCCCGAGCCTTCGGCCAAGGCAGCGGTGACCTTGTCATAGGCCATATTGTTGACTTCGGCCATGACCTCTTCGCTGGGCAGCGCAGGGACAAAGTCGCTGAACTTCTGCTTGCCCAGTTGCGCCCGCATCTGATCGATCACGTCGATCACCGGGATCATGGACTCGTGCGCCAGCTTGAGCGCCTCGAGCATCATGTCTTCGGGGAACTCTGCCGCGCCTGCCTCCACCATGAGGATGTTGTCGCGCGTGCCCGCTACCTGCAGGTCCAGGCTGCTGTTCTCCATCTGCGAGGCGGTGGGGTTGACGATGAACTCGCCATCCACAAAACCAACCGAGGCGCCGCCCACGGGGCCATTCCAGGGAATGTCGCTGATGTGCACCGCGGCCGAAGCGGCGATGATCGCCAGCGGGTCCATGAGGTGCTCGCTGTCGCTGCTGAGCACGGTCAGGATTACCTGTACGTCATTGACGAAACCCTTGGGGAAGAGAGGGCGCAGCGGGCGGTCGACCAGGCGGCCGAGCAGAATGGCGTCGTCGCTCGGCCTGCTTTCGCGGCGCTGAAACGAGCCGGGGATGCGGCCGGCGGCGTAGAGCTTTTCCTCAAACTCCACCGTCAGCGGGAAGAAGTTGATGTCCGGGCGGATATCCTTGCTCATGGTGGCCGTGGCCAGGATGACCGTGTCGCCCAGGCGCACGGTAACGGCGCCGCCGGCCTGGTGGCCAAGCACGCCCGTCTCGATGGTCAGAGTCTTGCCACCCATTTCGGCGGTGAAGACCTGCGCGCCATCAAAAAGTTGCATATACAATTGTCTCCTTGCGGGGTTGCCCCGCGATCCGGGGCAAGGGGGCCGGCGTCCAGCATACCGTGCCGGCTGAGGTGCGGGACTGGAGACCGCTGCGAACTGTGCCTGCGCTTCCATGCGCATGATGGCGCATGGACAAGCAATCACAGTTCGCCCCGCTCTCCAATACCGAACCTCACCGTCGCTGCCGGCGGCCAAGCGCATCACCGCGTGATGCTGCATCTGCCGCCTTGAGGTCCCATTGCCCAATGCTCAAACCAACAATGTTCAAACCAACAAACTTCAGAACTGCGGAACTGCCAAAACAGACCACGAAAAAGGGCGGGGCGCGCTTGAGCGCTGAAACCCGCCCCTCTTCTCGCTACTTCAACTGACGCCCATCCAACACAGTGCCTTGCGCCAACCACATGACTGATGGAGGGGCCTGGCAGACTGCCTGCGCTTTCCGGGCATCTCTACGTCACCGCCTACTTGCGCAGGCCGAGGCGCGTAATCAACTGCTGATAGCGCTGCGCATCCTTGCTCTTGAGATAGGCAAGGTGGCGGCGGCGCTGGCCTACCAGCTTGAGCAATCCGCGGCGTGACCCTTCATCGTTCTTGTGGATGTTGAGATGCTCAATCAACTGGTTGATGCGCGACGTGAGAATCGCTACCTGCACCTCGGGCGAACCCGTGTCGGTTTCAGAGAGACGATACTCTTCAATCAGACCACCCTTTTGCACTTTGGACATCGTCATGCTGGTACTCCTGTTCCATTGCTGGGAACTGAACGTAACGGCGCCACCGGCGGCCACACACTGCCGGCGATGCGAACCAGACCATCGCTGTACCCGGCGTATGTTCCAGAATCGCTCAGGCAACCATTATAAACGATCTACAAGGTGCGGACAAATCCTTGGCGGGGTCTTAAGGTAGACGTTGTGTAAACGGGAACGGCGGCAGTGGGGAGTGGGGAGTGGGCAGTGGGGAGCAGTAGCACGCCTTACAGGCCATACTTCAGGCGCAGCGAGTCGGTGAGCCACGGAAGTATCGACAGGTCCCGCAGATGTCCGATGAGGCGCTGCCAACTGCATTTTCTCAGCGACTGCGGGACCTGCAACGCATCGCGAGTCTCGGTGTAGCCTGCAAGCGCCTTTCCACCTGCTTGAAAGGCAGGGTTGCGCTCGTCGTAGAGTACGAGAGCGTGACCGTGCTCGGGCGAAGCAATGCCATTGCGAACGCAAGCTGACAGGACGTTTCGCACCAGTTGGTAGTTCTTGTTCAACGGACACGGAACGAGGTCAACATCGTTCCGCCAATCAAAGAGGTATGGCACGTAGTCCCAGTACTTCACCTTCTTTTCGGCAAGCACACAGCGCTGCACGTGGCCATTCTGATGCGCGTATTCTCCATTGCAGGCTATTGTAACCAGGCCGGAGGCGTTGACCTTCGGGAGTGTATGCGAGCAGCCGCCAAATTCGGCTTCGGTAAACTTGCACTCGACCGCTACCTGATAGGAGCCGGAGAAGAATGCATCGAGGCTGGTGCTATGCGGCTCGCCGAGATACGCAACCTTGTGTTCCATCGAGAAGTTGCCTGGAGACGTATTCGCCTCGCCCAGGAGGGTTTCGCCCGCATCGTCGCTGAGATCGCTGAGGCAATTCAGCTGATCGTGGATTGCCAGATTGCCCAGCACACTCTGTGCCAGGGCTTGCGAGCTGTTCATGCTGCGAAACCACTTGTGATGTGCCCACGACGGCACCGACGCAAGCAGGCGGCGGGACTCGACCTCTGAGGCCGAAGGATTGACAATCACGTTCTGCCATGCCTGATTCACCAGGAAGACGGGCGGGCTCCCGATGGAATGGTACTTTGGATCGAAGAGTGCTTCGAAATTGGGGAAGAATTCCTTCTGATACGCCCAATAGCGGCTGAGCAGTTCATCCTTGTAGCTTTGCATGGGTTCGCGCCTTCCCGTATTTCCGGAATGTTGTCGGCCGACGGGCCCGGCCCCGTCGTTGATATTGGACTATAACGATACTACACCAGCGTACGTTCAGCGTGTGCAAATCGATGCCCGTCTGCTTGTCGCCTTCAATAACCCCCTGCTGGCCCGCGGCATGCTTCGGGCAGACTCATCACATTCATTACAAGAGAAGAAAGACGCACAACGACAGCGCGTGGCAATACACCACCCGACACCCGACACCCGACACCCGACAACCGGCACCCGATAGTACCCCCTTGCACCCATGTGTACAATAGAGCCATGGAAACCCTGCGCGGCGTGCTTGAACGCATTACCTTCCAGAACGAGGAGACGGGCTACAC
>CAYJNV010000361.1:0-3801 GCA_964370975.1 uncultured Caldilineaceae bacterium
GATTGATAATTGATCATTGGGTATGCGCGCGAAGCGTCAGTCGCGCACATACCCAATGATCAATTATCAATCTTCAATTATGCTTCTAGACTGAAGGCCCCTTGGACGACCCCATTCTGCGCCTTGAGAATGTCTCCTATGCCTACCCGGCCGCTGGGTCGCGGCCGCCGGTGCAGGCACTGCGCGAGGTCAGCCTGACGGTGCGTCGCGGCGAATATGTGGTCGTTCTGGGCCACAACGGTTCAGGCAAGTCCACGCTCGCGCGCCACCTCAACGGGCTGCTCCTGCCCGATGCGGGTGAGGTTTGGGTGGAAGGCTGGAACACGCGCGACAAGAAGGCTCTGCGCAACATCCGCACGACAGTGGGCATGGTCTTTCAGCAGCCCGATAACCAGATTGTGGCGACAATGGTGGAGGAGGATGTCGCCTTCGGCCCCGAGAATCTGGGCATGCCGCGCGACGAGATGATCGCGCGCGTAGACTGGGCGCTGGGCCAGGTGGAACTGCGCGATCTGCGCCACCGTGCGCCCCACCTTCTCTCGGGCGGGCAGAAGCAGCGCGTCTGCATTGCCGGCGTCCTGGCCATGCGCCCCGACGTGCTCGTGCTCGACGAAGCCACCGCCATGCTCGACCCGCAGGGCCGCGCCGAAGTGTTGGCTGTGGTCGCGCGTCTGAACCACGAGCAGGGTGTGACGGTGGTGGCCATTACCCACTTCATGAGCGAGGCGCTTGCGGCCGACCGCATCATCATCATGGATGAGGGGCGCATTGCGCTGGAGGGGACGCCGCGCGAACTATTTGCCCAGCCCGAGCGGCTGCGCGAGCTCCACCTCGACGTGCCGCAGGTCGCGCAAGTCGCAGCTGACCTTCACGAACGTGTGGCCGGTTTCCCCGCGGGTTTGCTTTCCAGCGACGAAATTGTGGCTGCGGTAATGGAACGGGTCGAGCCGTGCGCACAGCAGCCGCCTGCTCCAATCCCCACAACCGCGCCTGCCGCCGCGCCCCCAGGCGGAGCAGATAGCGTCATCGATGTCAGCGACCTCGTCCACTACTACATGCGCGGCACGCCGCTTGAGGTGCAGGCGCTCTTCGGCGTGGACATGCAGGTGCAGCGAGGCGAGGTCATCGGCATTATCGGCCACACGGGGTCGGGAAAGTCCACCGTGCTGCAGCACCTCAACGGGCTGCTGCGCGCGCACGTCGGGCGCGTTGTTGTCCTGGGCCAGGACACATCTGATCCGTCAACCGACCTGCGCGCCATTCGCCGGCGCGTGGGGCTGGTCTTCCAGTTCCCCGAGGCGCAGCTCTTTGAGCAGTACGTGGGCGATGATGTGGCCTTTGGCCCGCGCAAGCTGGGGCTGGACCGCGAGCTGGTGCGCGCGCGCGTGCGCAAGGCCATGGAGAGCGTGGAATTGGGTTTCGAGGAATACAAGGACCGCATGGCCATCCAGTTGAGTGGCGGCCAGCGGCGGCGCGTGGCGCTGGCTGGTGTGCTCGCGCTCGAGCCCGAGGTGCTCGTGCTCGATGAACCCACCGCCGGGCTGGACCCGCAAGGCCGCCGTCACCTCATGGGCAACATCCTCGCGCTCAACACGCAGGGTGTCACGCTCATCATCGTCTCGCACAACATGGAGGAACTGGCCGAGCTCTGTGACCGCATCTACGTGCTGGCCGAGGGGCGCACCGTAATGGAGGGTACGCCCGCGCAAGTCTTTGGCAACGGTGCGGCGCTGCGTGCGCAGGGGCTGGATGTACCCGCAATTACGCGGCTTGCCGACGCGCTGGCCGAAGCCGGCTTTGTGCTGCCCGGCGCCGTCAACACCCGCGCCGCGCTTGTTGATGCGATTGTCGCAATGATCGCGTAACGGAAAAGCGACACAGAGGGCACAGAGGATACAAAGAAACACAGAGAAAAGCGAAGAATGAACAGGCACAACAAATGGGGAGGCGCATCCATGCGCCTCCCCATTTTTCTACCTGGTTGTTCTTCGCTTTTCTCTGTGCCCTCTATGTCGCGGGGCCTTTAGGCAGAGGGGCGGCTGTAGCGCTGGCCGCGACGGCTCTGATTCGAGGCCGCTGCCGTCTGCGCAGACTGGCCGGACTGTGCAGGGGACGTGTTCTGCGTGGCCGGACGCGCGGCCCGTTGCTGCGTCTGCTGCGCCGCGGCCAGGCTCTCCTGGGAGGGAGCGCGGAAGCCGCTGGATGAAGTTGAACCTGCGGGCCGTCTTGCGCCGCGGCGAGGCTGCCCGCCCCAACGCGAGCCCGAGCTTGACGTTGTGCGAATCTCGGGGGCGTCGGTGGGATAGCCCTGGTAGTCAAAGCCATCCAGGCGGCGGCGCTCGATGCGCTCGCCCATCAACTTCTCCACCGCGCGCACTTGCAGTTCATCCAGTTCAGCCACCAGGGTGAAGGCCTCACCAGTGTGGTAGGCGCGGCCGGTGCGGCCGCTGCGGTGCGTGTAGGCGTCCGCCGTGTCGGGCATGTCGTAGTTGATCACATGCGAGATGTCGGTCACGTCGATGCCGCGTGCGGCGATGTCGGTGGCCACCAGAATCGAGTACTTGCCCGAGCGGAAGCCGTCGATGGCCTTCTGGCGGGCGGCCTGCGCCATATTGCCCTGCAGCGCCGTCACACTGAGGCCCTTGCGCTCGAGCATGTCGGCGAGGTCGCGCGCGCGCCGCTTGGTGCGCGTGAAGATGAGTACGCGGCGCGTCTCCGTCTGCTCGAGCATGGTCATGAGGAGTTTGCTCTTCATGCGCTCGGGCACGGGGTAGAGGGCGTGCGAGATCGTCTCGGCCGGGGCGCGGTGCCCCACCTGCACGGTCTGCGGCTCCTTGAGCGTGCTGTCTGCCAGAGAGCGGATCTCGTAGGGCATGGTGGCCGAGAAGAGCAGCGTCTGCTGGCGGTTGGCCACCAGGCGCAGAATGCGGCGCACGTCGGGCAGGAAGCCCATGTCAAACATGTGGTCGGCTTCGTCGAGGACGAGCACTTCCACGTGCTGCAGGTCAACGGAACCGTCGCCTACATGATCGAGCAAGCGTCCGGGGCAGGCGACGACGATTTCGGGGCCGCGGCGCAGCGCCTGGACTTGTGCGCCTTTGCTCACGCCGCCATAGATAGGCACGCTGCGAATGCGCGTGTTCATGCCCAGCTGCTTCACCGCCTGGTGAATCTGCTCGGCGAGTTCGCGCGTGGGCGCCACAACCAGGGCACGAATCGCACCCGGCCGCGCCGGCTTGGTGGCCAGCAGGCGGTTGAGAATCGGCAACATGAAGGCGGCGGTTTTGCCGGTGCCGGTTTGTGCCAGGCCAAGAACGTCGTGGCCCTGCAACACAAGGGGAATGGCTTGTTCCTGTATCGGGGTGGGCGTTGTGTAGCCCGCCGTCCGGGTGGCAGAAACAAGGCGCGGATCGAGGGAAAGCTGATCGAAATTCACTAAAAATGCTCCTTAGACTCCGTTGAGCCAAGTCGCACTCTTAGCCCTTCGAAAAGATTGCCGCATTTCGTTTGCGGCTGCGTAAGTGGAAGTTGCCGCGAATGGCAGACTCCACGGGGCCCCATGGCCCAAAAAGAAGAACGGCAGCACGCTACCGGGCGTTGCCACCGTTCACAAGCAACAACTTAACACAGACTAAAGTGAATGTCCAATCGCACAAACGTTTCGCGCACAGTACTGAGGGAGTAGGGAGTAGGTGTCGGCCCTCAAGACATCGTGGAATGGAGAAGGCCCTTAACAACTGGGATAGCCTTCAAGACATCGTAGAATGGCGTGAGCAGATGCAGGTTGCCAGGCTGCTTATG
>CAYJNV010000362.1:0-3714 GCA_964370975.1 uncultured Caldilineaceae bacterium
GTCCACCAGTCCACCCGCCGTCACCCCAGCATATCGGCCACGCCGTCACGCTCCTCAAGCAGTTCCGCACCGGTGGCGGCGATCATTTCCTTGTCGAAGCCGCTCAGTGCCAGGCCATCAACCACCGATATGACGCTGTTCTTCACGGTGACAGGGTAGGAGAATATGACGCCCTCGGGCGAGCCGTAATGGCCCGTGCTGGGGATGCCCATGCTTACCCAGTCGCCGGCCGGGGTGCCGTTGTGCCAGGTCTGCACGTGGTTGATGGCGGCATTGGCGGCGCTGGCCGCGCTGCTCTGGCCGCGCGCCTCAATGATCGCCGCGCCGCGCTTCTGCACGGTGGGGATGAAGCTGCTGCGAATCCAGGCGTCGTCATTGATGACGGCGGCGGCGGGCTTGCCGCCAATCTCGGCATGGTAGGCGTCGGGGTACTGCGTGGCGCTATGGTTGCCCCAAATCGTTACCTTGGCGACGTCGGTCAGCGGCACCCCTGCCTTGCTGGCCAGTTGCGCCTTGGCACGGTTGTGGTCGAGGCGCGTCATCGCCGTGAAGCGGTTGGCGGGAACGTCAGGTGCGTTCTTCATGGCAATCAGCGCGTTGGTGTTGGCAGGGTTGCCGACCACGAGCACGCGCAGGTCATCGGCGGCGCTGGTGTTGAGCGCCTTGCCCTGAACGCTGAAGATGGCTGCGTTTGCGCCCAACAGGTCCTTGCGCTCCATCCCCTTGGAGCGGGGTCGAGCGCCAACGAGCAGCGCCCAGTTGATGCCGCTAAAGGCTACCTCAGGCACGTCACTCAATACCATGCCCTTGAGCAGCGGGAAGGCACAGTCGTCGAGTTCCATAGCCACACCATTGAGCGCCTGCATGGCCGGTGTTATTTCGAGCATTTGCAGGATGACGGGCTGATCGGGGCCAAAGAGGTCGCCATTGGCAATGCGGAAGAGCAGCGCGTAGCCGATATTGCCTGCGGCGCCGGTGACGGCAACACGAATGGGTTGTGTCATTTCAGAAATCTCCCTGGGTGGTATGTTTGCGTTTGACGAGGTGTGCAGGGCGAAGCGCACTGTAATCGTAGGCGGCCGGTGTTCCCGGGCCGCGGCGCATGGTGTATACTCGGGCGAGCAAGTGCCGCCAGGCGGCTGTTGAATGCCGCTTTAGCGCGCGCGGCGCAGCTCCTGAGCTACGCTCCGCAGTGTAGCGCCATCTGCGTGATTCGGCAACGCCCGTCGCCCTCAAGGTGCGCGCATAGCCGAGGAGCCATCGCCCGTCCGAACGTTACGCCCTGTTCATCTCCATATCTCAAGTCGATTCATGCTGGTCGCCACCGCAGGCGGTCATGCGCACAAAGTGAAAGGTATCGCATCATGCAGAGAACACGACGCAGCTACAGGGCAATTGCCCTGTGCGCCGCATTCGCGGCCATCGCCGCAATGGTCATTCCCCAGGCGGCGCAGCCAGTCTTCGCGCAGGAGGGCGTGGCGCCCGCAGCCGCAGGCCAGCCCGAAGTCAGCGATGAACTTGTCTACATTGATGGCGCCGACGGCTTCATCCGTGTGATTGACCCCCTGTTTGGAGGCGCATCGCCCGAGGTGCGCTGGATTAGCCCCGAGAGCAACTTCAGGGACTTCGCCCTGGGTGACGTTAACAACGACGGCGATATGGAAATCATCGGCGTCAAGGGAGATGTCGGCAGCGGCAAAGTAATCATCTACGACCCCGTTGCATCGGGCAAAACCGTGCCAGGGCAGGAAATCAACGGTATTCCGTGGGTCACCCTCGTCACCCTTGACGTGAACTCAAGGCCCACGCTTGTGGCGGCGGGCAACTTTGACCCAGGCGTTCCAGGTGACGAAATCCTGGTTGGCCAGGAAATCAATGCCGATCCCAGCGGCGACGCCAGAAAGAAGTTCCAGATCGATATTTACAAGAGCGCCACGGCCACGCCCGACGGGACACAGTGGACGCCGCACATTGCCGGCCGCTACTTCGAGGAGCGCTGGACGCGAGTGACCGTGGGCGACGTTATTGAGGGCGGTGGCGACGAACTGGCTCTTGTAGACGAGGAAGGCGGCAAGATCGAAATCTACCGCACCGACGACGGTTGGCGCCGCCTCTTCAGCACGGGCGACTCCAAGAAACGCGCCCAGGATGCCGCTATGGGCGACTGGGATGACAAAGACGCCGACGAGGTGGCATGGTCGCGCAGTGTCTCCGACGACCCGGGCCAGGCGACAACCCTCTTCATCATGGACTGGTCGAGCGGCGAGTTCGAGGATGATTTGGCCGAGGCCTATGATCCCGGGTTTCGCAGGCTGGCTTTTGCCGACACAAACGGCAGCGGCGATGACGAACTCTACATGCTGCGCAGCACGCCCGACAACAGGCCGCGCCTCCTGAGCCTGAATGAGGGTGGCGACGGCACCCATGAGTGGGCGGAGCGGCTGGAAGACAATGACTGGCGCGCAATTGTAGGCGGCGACCTGGACAGCGACTCGCGCGACGAGATCGCGATCGGGCGCGCCGACAAAATTCGCATCTACACTGAGCCCGAACGAGGCCCCGATGCGCGCGTTGACTACAATGTGAACTTCAACCGGCGCAGCCTGGCAACGGGCAACCTGGATGCCAGGGGCTTTACGGCCGGGCCGGTTTTTGAGGCGGATACACAGAACGTCCAGGCCAGCGCCCCTGTAGCGCTGACGGCACAAGCGATTCTGCGCCTGCGCAACAGTACAACGGATGCTTCGGTTCCCTATGCTATCGCGGCCGAAGGCAACCCAGGCTGGCTGACCATCGATCCTGCCACGGGCAGCGTGCCCACGGGCAACGCCTTTGCCGAAATCGTACTCAACTTCAACGCCGCTGGCCTGGCACAGGGCAGCTATACCACGCGTCTGCTGGTGACGAGTACGGCGCAGGTTGAGAATCAGCCCTACCCGGTGAATGTAACCTTCGTTGTGCTCCCGCCGCTGGTGACCACGTCGCCTGCCATTGTCTTCTTCACCGGGGTCTGCACAGGCACAGCGGGCGTAAGTGAAACGGTGACCGTCAACGTGATAGGCTCTCCGGGTACACGCTACTCTGCGGCGATTGCGGCCTCGCCCACGGCGGACGCGGTTGCGGCGGCGCAGTTCAGCCCGGCCGCCATCGTGCCTTCGCCTGTTGATTGGCTCACGGCCTCGACCGGCACCGGCATCGTTCCGGACACGATTACGCTCACAGTGAGCCGCACGGCCGCACTGACTGAGACAGTGGACATGACCCTGCTGCTGGTTGCTGACCCGTCTGCGGTCCCCGCACCCGGCAACGTGCGCCAGGTGCCCATCAGCGTCTGCCCGGCGAGCATCACCTACCTGCCTCGGATTGCCCGCTAAGGCCCGCCGACGAAGCAGGCATAACAAGAGAATGGGGCGGCGCTTGGTCATCGAGCGCCGCCCCATTTTGTAGCAGAGGCTTGGTGGTGCTGCGCATTGCATGTCTGGCGTGGCAGCGCAGGTCAAGTCGCTTGCATGGCGCAATTTTGCTGCTCGTTTTTCCAACGTTCTGAAGAGGGACCTGGTTTAGCCTGCAGAGTGCGTGCAGACGAAGAGTGAAGTGCACCCGCTCCGCCTCCTTGACGTGCGCGTGCCGGACGTGTAAGATGAGGGCAGGAGATGTACTGACTGGCTCGCTGCCTGTGGGCGAACCATCAATTTGCCGCGAGGCCTCTCCGCC
>CAYJNV010000363.1:0-3709 GCA_964370975.1 uncultured Caldilineaceae bacterium
CGTTGCCCAATTCCATGGCCAGCGAGTCGAGAAAGGCCTGCAGCGCGGCCTTGGACGCGGCGTAGCCCGTGTGGTGGGCCAGTCCCGTCCAGGCCTGCGCCGAGGAGATGGTGACAATGCGCCCGCGGCTCTCGCGCAAGTGAGGCAGCGCTGCGTGCAGTAAGTAGACTGCGCTCAGGTAATTGGTGTGCAGCAGCGCCTCGTAGAGCGATAGGTCGCTCACCTGGGCAAAGTCGGCCCACATGCTCAGGCCGGCGTTGAGCACGATGACATCTAGGCCGCCCAGCGCCACGGTGGCTTCGGCCACAAGGCGGCGGCACGCGTCTTCCTGCGTAATGGCGGCGGGGACGGCGTGGACCGACCCCGCGCCCATGACGCGGCAAAGTGCGGCCGTATCAGCGAGCGCAGCCCCGTCGCGCGCCGTCAGCGCCAAATGCGCGCCGGCGCGCGCCAGATCCTGCGCCAGCGCGCGCCCGAGCCCGCGCGATGCGCCTGTGAGCAGTACCCGCTTGCCGTCAAGCTGCATGGTCGCCTACTCGCCGAGGACGTTGTTGCGTACGCCGAAGATGTTCTCTGGATCCACCGCTGACTTCAACTCGCGCACGATGTGTTCCGAAGTGGGTGTCATCGTCTGCGGCAGGAACTGCTGGCGCAGCTTGCCCACGCCGTGGTGGTGCGAAATCGAGCCACCCGCATCCATGATGGCCTGGCGAATCGTCTTCTCCATCTCCGCAAACTTCTCTTCGGCGTTTTCGACCCCCTTGTGATAGAAGCCGTGGGTGAAGTAGATACAGACGCCTGAGCGGTACATTTGCGTCAGCCGCGGCGACGAGTAGGGCTTGCCGGGGAAACCGTAGGCCTTGTGCTCGGCTTCCACCGTGCGCGCAACGGCATCGCACACTTCCTGGATGCGGCTCCACGGGCAGGTCGTCTCGTAGGTCTCGCCGATGATGTAGTGGGCTGCGAAGAGGTCGCGGATGTAGGCAATCGCATAGGTGAGCATGTAGCCGCGCTGGCCATTGGTCGCTCCCGCCGAAACGGCGCCATGCTTCTTGGCGATGTCGCCCACCACCTTCTCCTGGAAAGCGACCTCCTGGGCCGACCCCTCGAAGACAAGTGTTGAGACCACGATCTGGCGAGAGTCAAATCCCTTCACGCTCTTGAGGACGAAGTTCTGCACCTTGTCCATGACAACGCCCATGCCCTCGGGCGCCGGTTTGAGCGCCTGGCTGAAGCGGAATTGGGTGTTGTCCACCAGGCGAATGCTCGCGGGGACGACGCCCGTGTGATACAGGTCATACATGAAGGCCACGCCCGTCTTCCAGTCCTTGAAGACGTAGGCGTCGTACTTCTTCGCCTCGGGCAGCTTGTGCAGCTTGACGACGGCCCGAGTGATCAACCCCAGGTTGCCTTCGCTGCCGAAGAGCGCTTTCTGCACCTGTGTGCCCATGGCCACGCGCGCCATGGGATGGCGCTCTTCCACGATGCCGCTGGGGGTGACAAGGGTCATGCCCTCGACGATGTCCTCGATGTTGCCGTAGCGGTTGCGCTTCATGCCGCTGGCGTTGGTGGCAATCCACCCACCCAGCGTCGAGAGCTCGACGCTGTCTGGTTCGTGGCCCGTGGTGAGCCCTTCCTTCTCGAGCAGCGCCTCGAGCTTGCTGCCGAGGATGCCCGCCTGCACGGACGCACGCATGTTTGTGCGGTCAATCCACTCGATCTTGTCCATGCGGCGCATGTCCACCGAGACGACCATACGCGTTTCGCTCTCGGGAATCATGAGCGCGCTGGAGACATTCGTGCCGCCGCCATAGGGAATGAGGCAGACGTTGTGCTCGCGCGCCGCCTCGATGATGGCAACGCAGTCCTCCTGCGATTCGGGATAGACCACCAAATCCACCACGCGGTCGATCTTGTCGTAGATCACCTTTGAGACCTCATCCACGGTGGTTTGGCCGTGGCTGTGGATAAGGCGAATGCGGTCATCCTGCGCGCTTTGCTGAGGCCCCAGCTTATTCTTGATGGCGTTGACAAAGCCCTCGTTGCTCCTGGCTGGTGCGACGGGCGGGTTCTCGACAGTGGGGCGCGTCTCGGAGAAGTCGATGTCGGCGCCAAGCACTTCACGCGCAAAGGGGATGAGGTAGGGCATGCGATAGCCGCAGAGGTTGTAGCGGCTGCCCGTCATTTCGACTGTCATGTCTTCAGGGTGAACGAACAACTTTGTGTCGGCGTAACCCCATGTGTGATCCCAGACCGTATCGTCGAGGTTGCTGGTGTCCTTGTTAAGTGATTTGTCGGCCATGCGTATTGTTCCTCAACACTGAATCGCAGCCATTGCTGCGTCGTTTGCTCTACCTACTAGAAACCGAAATGAGGGGAGTGAGTCGCGCAATTCCGCGCCTGCTTGAACACAGATTCGGGCGGAAAAAGCAGGGATCGAGGCGAATATACGTGGCATCCCCGCCAATTGCGCTGTTATCGGTGTGCAGAGATGTCAAGTCAATTCGCGCGTCGCCAGGTCATACAGCCCATAAGCCGCAGCAAGAATCTCGATGGGGTGGCGGCTGGCAATGCCCGTGCCGTGCTCGAGTTGCCAGCGGCAGGTCTCCGAGTCACACGCCGTGTACTCCGTGCCCTCGGCATGCGCGCGGACGAAGGCGAAGAGCTCCTCGCCCACGTCCATACCGATTTGATATTTCTCCACCTTGTAGCCATAGGTGCCGGCAATGCCGCAGCAGCGCGCGTGGCTCTCGTGCAGCGTAATGCCCGGGACCAGCGCCAGAATCTCCAGCGCCGGCTTGCCCACACGGTGTGCACGCTGCTGGCAGGGTGCGTGGTAGGGCAGGTTCAGCGGCAGCGAGCGGAAGTCGGTGCGCAAGTTACCCTGCGCGTACTGATCCGACAGAAACTCGAAAATGTCCCAGGTTCCCATCCGCAGCGCTGTGGAGCCTTCGTCGTGCATGTCCAGCAGTTCGGGCGCTTCCTCCTTGAGGGTGAGCGTGCAGGAGGTGCTCGTACCCACCACGGGCATCCCGGCGCGCGCAAAGCCCGCCAGGCGCGCCACGTTGCTGCGGTGATAGCCTGCGGCGGCCCTGAACTCGCCGTTGCTCAGCATGGGCAGCCCGCAGCAGTTCTGCGGCGGCACAATTACCTCGAAGCCGTTGTGCTCGAGGACGGCTACGGTCGCTTTGCCGATGAAAGGCTCATAGTACATGGTGGCGCAGCCGTGGAAGTAGACAACCTTCTTGTCGCTGCGCAGCCTGTGCGCGCGTGTGCGCTGCATCCACTGGCCAAAGGAGCCGGTGAGGCTCCAGTGTGGCAGAGGTGCCTTGCGCGCAACGCCCACCAATTTCTCGGCCAGCACGCGGCTCAGGGGATTGTGCAGCGCAAAGTTGGCAATGCGCGGCGTGTAGTGGCCTGCCTTGCCCATGAGTTCGTTGCGCCCCAGCAGCCGGTTGCGCAGCGGCATGCCCCGATCCGCCACAATTTGCGCGCGCGCACGGGCGTTGATTTCGGCGATTTTTACGCCTGTGGGGCAAACGTCATTGCAGACGCGGCAGCCGGAGCAGTAGTCCACGCCGTGGTCGGGCGAATGGGGCTGGCCGCTCTCGCGGAAACGATCCGCCTGCGGCCCCGAATACTTGGGGCCGGGAAAGAGATCCGTCACCGCGGAGACCGGGCAGTAGGTGGTGCAGATGTTGCACTTGAT
>CAYJNV010000364.1:0-3685 GCA_964370975.1 uncultured Caldilineaceae bacterium
AGAGAAACTCGTGCGGGAAGTAGCGTTCGCCCGCTGCGTCAGCCGCCGTCCACTCGTCGAGCAGCGCGTCCTCAATGCGGCGAATCGCCTCCTCTTCAGGGATGCAGGTGTCGGTGACGCGGTTGAGGTGGCGCTCGAGCAAATCGTGCTCATCCTCGGGCGTCAGGTCGCGGTAGTTGGGGATGCGCACATAGTAGTCATGCGCGACGAGGTTGTAGATGTCCTCTTCGAGATTCGCGCCTGTGCAACTGATGGCGTGAATCTTGCCGGCGCGGATCATATCGGCCAGCGAGAGGCCCAGTTCGGCGCTGCTCATCGCCCCGGCCATGGCCAGGAACATCTTGCCGCCGTTGTTGATGAAGGTGCTGTAGCCCTCGGCGGCGTCGGCCAGCGCGGCCGCGTTGAAATGGCGAAAGTGGTGGCGAATAAATGCCTTGATGTTGTTGGCGTTTTCCATGCGTGGCTCTCCTTGCGGGTGCTTGCGCGCTTATGCCGTGGCGGGGCCCGTGGTTGCGCCGGCAGACTTTTTGGCGCTCCAGAGCTCGGGCTGGTTGGCCAGGCCGCCATACTTGGTAGTGGGAGTTGCTGTCAAATAGCCCGCGCCCTCTGCCTGGCGACTGTGCACCATGGCGTAGGTAATGGCCTTGTAAACAAGCTTGGCCGTCGTATAGTCGGCGGCGTGCTGGCCGTCGTGCGGCGCAAGCTCTACGCAGTCCATGCCCACAATATCAGCGACCTGTGTCACCGTATGCAGAATGTCCAGCACCTCGCGCCAGGTCAGCCCATCCGGTTCGGGTGTACCTGTGGCGGGGATCAGTGCAGGGTCCAGACCGTCGACGTCAATCGTCACAAAGACCTTGCTGCCGCGCAGGTTGTCGCCGAGTTCGCGCTTCCAGCCGGGGCTTTCGTGCACTTCGTTGACATACCAGACACGCACGCGGCTCTTGTTATCAAGCGCAAACTGCACTTCCTCGGAGCAAACGGAGCGCACGCCAAACTGGAGCACCTGGCCTACGCGTTCGTCATCCAACAGGCGGCGCGCGATGCATGCGTGGCTCCAGGGGGTGCCTTCGTACTCGTTGCGCAAGTCGCTGTGGGCGTCAATCTGCACCACCGTCAGCGGGCCGCCAATGGCGTCGAGGATGCCGCGCACAACGCCCACGCTTACGGTGTGCTCACCGCCCAGGCCCACAACGAATTTGCCCTGGCGCACCAGATCGGCCACAGTCGCGGCAATCTGCTCCACGGCGCGCTCGGGGTCGGCGTCGAGCGCGGGCGCGGGCAGCGTGTGGATGCCGTAGGCAGCGACGGGTTCGGAATCAAACTCGCGGTCATAGAGCTCAACCTGCTGCGAGGCACTGATGATGGCTGCGGGGCCATTGGCCGTGCCGCTGCCATAGCTCACGGTGGCCTCAAAGGGCAGGGGCAGCACAACCACACGGGCGTGCGCGAAGGCGGCGTGCTCGTCGGACAGGCCCAGGAAATTGTTGGGCGGGGTATGTTGCGTCATTGCAGGTATCCTCTCTTGTTACGTCATTGTCACAAGCGGATTCAAGGGAATTGACAGCTACCGTACACAAGCTTCACAGATTGATGACGGATGACCGCAGGTATCCATTTGTATCCATTGTCAATGTGTGAACGCTGTGTACGGTCGTTCCTAAATCAGGATGGCTGATGCGATGGTCGTCGTCCATACGCCGCCCGGCTCCGCCGTGACAGCCATGGTAATGCTGGTGGTGTCCACAATTTCGCCGCCCATAAGGTACTGCTCCTTGCGGGCGTTGTAATCCTTCTCGGCGTCGAAGGGGATTCCCAGCGTGGTCGCAAGCATGGTGGCGGCCAGGTCCTCGGCGTAATCGCCGGCTTCCTGTTCGGTCTGGCCGTATGTGTGGTGCTCGGAGAGATAACCGTACTTGCTCGGGTCGGTGGGGCGCGCCACACCCAGCGAGGAGGCGATGCGTCGCCCCGGCTCGTTGCTGGCCATTTCGGCAATCACGGCAAAGACAATCTCGCCCGGCTGGAGCAGTTTCATGCCCTCGTCCTTGGTGACGATTTGGCAGGAGGGAGGGAAAATGGAGGAGACGCGCACGAGGTTGAAGTAGGCAATGCCCGCGTCGCGCAGCGCAAGCTCGAAGCTGGTGAGCTTCTCGCGGTGGACGCCGACGCCGCGGGTTAAAAAGAGTTTGCGGGGAATCAGTCGCATGAATGGAGCCTCTCTGCTAGTGCCCGGCAATGGGCGAACCGGCGCTTTGTGTCTGGTTGGATAGAGATGCGCTGCAACAGCGCACCCAAGCAACGATCTATGCTGGCAAAATGTTTTGGCGGTGACGGAAACTCGGGGCGCACGTCACCAGGATGCGCGGCCGGAATCAATGGTACGGCCCATTGCCGCCCACGTCAAAATGGCGAAAGCACAACGGGCGATTTCACTTCAGTGGTGAGATTGCCGTGCGCGCAGCAACTGTAATCGCATTCACCCATAGCACACGCAGCGCAGTCTGCACCACTATTGAATTGAGATGGGGTCACCCATGACGGGCGGAGGCGTACGGCGCACTACGTCGAGCAGGGCCACCAACGTTGCAGGCACTTCGCGCGCTTCGGACCACTGAATCGAGGTCGGGCCATAGATGCGGCGGTCGGCGGCCACGCCTTGCACGTCGATACCCAGCATGCCGCAAGTAAAGAGCGCGCGCGGGAGGTGGAATTGCTGTGTCACCAGCAGCGCACTCTCTACACCGAAGATTGATTTGGCGCGGTAGCAGGTGTCATAGGTGCGCCGGCCGCCGTAGTCGGGCTGCATGTCGGCCGGCGGCACGCCCTGCTGTGCAGCGTAGGTCATCATGTCGGCGGGCTCGTTGTAGTCGGCAAAGCGGTTGTCGCCGCTGAAGAGCAGCTTCTGCGCCTTGCCCGCGTTGTAGAGTTCCACGGCCGTATCGACGCGATCGCGCACCATGGAGCTAAGGCGTCCTTCGCCGTACACGCGGGCGCCAAAGACAATCGCAACGCGTGTCGGCGCCGCGTCATCCACGGCCACGATGTTGCGTGCGTAATGATGATTCACCCAGAAGCGCCAGGCAAAAGGAAAGGCAACGCCCAGAATCAGCAGCGTTGCCAGCGCTGTGGCAACCCACCAGCGGGCCTTCATAGGCGCACTGCTTGCTTTATACAGAACAGCATGGATTTCGCTATGTCGCTTTCGTTTGGTATCTCGGCCGGCGCACGCGGTGGCGTCACTGCGACGTCAGGTAGAGCCCCGCGTGTTCCTGCAGGTCAAGCGCAGCGTTGGCCTGGCCCAGTGCGTCGCCCTGCAGACCGGCGCCGTCGGCAGGGTCAGCATCTGCGTCGGGCGCTGCCTGCTCTTCGGCTTCCATCAGTGTGCGCTCGCCGGCAACGTAACGAGCGCGCGCCGTGGCGAACTGCTCGTCGCTCATGCCCATGGGCTTGTCGAGCCAGCCACGGGCGCGCATGAGCGTATATTTCACCGCTTTGTAGGCGCGTTGCAGCAGGCGGTCATCATAGATCTGCGCAAAGGTCGAAACCGCTTCTTCGGGGCTCAGCGGCGCAAGATCGTAGAGGCGGGCCAGGTCTTCGCGGTGGTGCGTAAGCCACAGATACATGTCGGCTTCTGTGCGATTGGGAAACTGCTCAAGCAGTTTGTAGGTGCGCAACGCCTCCATCA
>CAYJNV010000365.1:0-1579 GCA_964370975.1 uncultured Caldilineaceae bacterium
AACGAGGACCGCTGCACGGCCTGCGGCATTTGCGCCAAGGTCTGCCCGCCGCAGTGTATCTGGATTGTGCGCGACTCTGACGAGAACGGGAAGCCAGTGACCCGCCCCGCCGAGTTTTACATTGACGCGGCCATCTGCATGTCCTGTTCCTTTTGCACCGAGTTCTGCCCCTTCGATGCGATTCGCATGAACCATGACTACGAGTTGGCGGTCTTTGACCGCTACCCGCAGTTGGTTTACGACAAGGTGGAGTTGACGGTGCCGCTCGAGTATTATGCGGCACTGTGGCCCACGGCGTATGCCGAAGAGCAGGAGCGCCGCGCTGCCGAGGAAGCCGCCGCCGTGGCCAAGGCGGAAGCCAAGGCCCAGGCCGATGCCGAGAAGAAGGCGGCCGCGGCTGCCAAGGCCGCGGCGCCTGCCGGTGAAGCGTCCGCAACGGATGGCGCCGCCAAGCCTACGCGCAGCGCTGCCGACATCGAGGCGATGAAGAGGCAGGCGCAGGAGCGCGCCGCTGCCGCCAAGGCACGCGCCGCCGATCCCTCCACCGCGTCCACAGAGTCCGCCGCGTCCACAACAGCAGGTATAGCCGCACAAGCATCCGAAACACCCGCAGCTGATGTGGCCCTGGATGAAGCCGCGGCCAAGAAGGCGCGCATCGACGAACTCAAGCGCAAGGCGCAGGAGAGCGCGGCCGCACGTGCAGCCGCCTCCGGTGAGACGCCGGCAACTGCAGCGGCAGTGCCCGAGCCTGCGGCTGAGGCTGAGCCTGCGGCTGAGGCGCCTGCACCCGAAGCACCCGCCGCCGCCCTTGACGACGAAGCCGCCGCCAGAAAGGCGCGTATCGACGAGCTCAAGCGCAAGGCGCAGGAATCGGCCGCCAAGCGCAAAGAGAGCGAATAGTCACACGAAGCATATGTATTCACGCTCGGCGACCCTTGGGGTCGCCGGGTTTTGTTTATCCGCTACAACGAAAAGCCATTGGCTTCAACATGTTGCCCCTGCCCATCCTGAACACGCCGCGTTTATTGCTCGACGCGATTGCGCCCGCCGACACGTGCGCGTTCTTTCAGATGCACTGCGATCCCGAGGTGACGCGCTACCTCTCCATGGAACCCCTCGGCGACGACGCGGAGGCAGCAGTGCTGATTGAAGCGCTGGTACAACGTAGCGCCGCAGGCACGGAGCTGCGCTGGGCCATGCGCCGGCGCTGCGACGGCCTCATGGTCGGTACAGTCAATCTGGAGGGCGCACACAGTCCACGCCGGCGCGCCGAGTTGGGCTATGCCGTCGCGCGCACACAGTGGCGACAGGGCTATGCGCGCGAAGCCATCGGCGCGGTGCTGGCGCACGCCTTTGGGCCGCTGCACCTCAACCGCGTCGAGGCGCTGGTCTACGCCGAGAACACGCCGTCGCGTGCCCTGCTGCGCAGCCTGGGCTTTGCCGAGGAGGGCTACCTGCGCGAACATGCCTGGGAGAAGGGGCGCTTCTGGGATGATGTGATCTACGCTCTGCTGGCGCGCGATGTGTAGCGGAAGGCCTCCCGGCCGTCATTCGCGCGCCCCAAAACGAAGGCCGGGAG
>CAYJNV010000365.1:1589-3683 GCA_964370975.1 uncultured Caldilineaceae bacterium
AACAAACCCCCGGCGGGGGGGCCCGCCCGCTACGCGGCACACAATGCGAAGGCCGGGAGGCCTTCCGCTACGGGGTCGCGCATTTTCATCGAGGTGCCATGCCATGCGTTTTAGTTTGCGGCTGAACAATGATTTGCCGACGGCGGAATACGTGGCGCTTGGCCAGGCTGCCGAAGCGGCGGGTTTCGACCAGTTCTGGGTCAGCAATGACCTCTTTTTGCGTTATGGCCCGGCAATTCTGCTCAGCGTCGCGCAGGCCACCTCGCGCCTGGAGGTGGGCACGGGCATCCTCAACCCCTACACCATGCACCCTGCCGAGATGGCCATGCTCGCCGCGACCATGGACGAGCTGACGGGCAATCGCTTCAACCTGGGGCTGGCAGCAGGTGCAGGCGAGTTTCTCAAATGGGTGGGGCTGGAGCAGGCTACGCCGCTGGCGGCCGTGCGCGAGACGATTGCCGCCGTGCGCGCACTGCTGCGCGGCGAGCGCGTCGCGTTCGCAGGCAGCTTCCTGCAGTGGAGCGACGAGGCCTATTTGCGCTTTGCCGCGCCGCGCGTCACGCCCATTTATATCGGCGCGATGGGGCCAAAGATGCTCGAGCTTGCCGGCGCAACGGCCGACGGTGCGCTGCCGCTGCTCTTTCCGCCCGAGCATTACTTTGGCGTGCGCCCGCTGGTGGCCGCAGGCGAAGCGCAGCGCGACCCCACGCTGGGTGCGCTCGACTTTGCGGCGTGCATCTGGGTCTCTCTCTCCGATGATCGCGACGCGGCGCGGCAGGTGCTGGCGCACAAGGTGGCCTACTATGGCCACGCATTGGGTCCTCTGCTGTGGGCGCGCCTGGGGCTGGTGCGCGCCGACTTTGACGCGATTGAGCAGGCCATGATGGTGGAGCGCGACGAGGCCAAAGCCGTTGCGCTGGTGGATGCGCGCATGCTGCGCATCGGCGTTGTGGGCGGGGCCGCCGAGGTGATTGAGAGGCTGGAGCCCCTGGTGGCTGCGGGCGCCGATCACCTGAGCTTTGGACCGCCGCTGGGCCCCGATCGCCTGGCCGCCGTGCAGATCCTGAAGCAGGTGGTTGCGCACTTCAAGCGCGGCGGTTGAGCACATCCGAGCTCATAACCCTTCCCTCATACATCCCGCTAACGCCCTGCCGATGTGATTCATACATTCTGGTGATATGCTGAGTCCATTGATCGCCAGATGGACTCGGCCGCGCGCGCCTTGTGTATCCCTGATGTGAACCGCTCGCGCACGAATCCTTTGTGAGGAGTCATCCATGCGCTTTGACAAGTACACGCAGAAAGCCCAGGCGGCTGTGGTTGAAGCCCAGAGCCTGGCCGAGCAAATGGGCCACTCGACGATTGAGCCCGAGCACTTGCTGCTCTCCCTCATGCGTCAGGAGGGAGGCGTCGTCCCTGCCATCCTGAGCAAAATCGGCGCCGATGAAAAGAATGTGGAACAGAGCGTCGAGCGCGCGCTGGCCTCCATGCCGCGCGCCACAGGAGCATCGCTACAAATTAGCTTTGGCTCGGCTGTTCGCACCATCTTCCAGGAAGCACAGACCGTTGCCACCAACATGAAGGATGAGTTCGTCTCCACCGAGCACTTGCTCATGGCGATGGCCTCGTCGCAGCACAAGGTGCGCGACCTGTTGGCGCGCAGCGGTGTGGACTACAACGCCATCATGCAGGCGCTGGCAAGCGTACGCGGCAACCAGCGCGTCACCTCCGACAACCCCGAAACGCAGTACGAGGCGTTGAGCAAGTATGGCCGCGACCTCACCGAGGAGGCGCGCAAGGGCAAGCTCGACCCCGTCATCGGCCGCGACGAGGAGATTCGACGCGTCATCCAGATTCTCAGCCGCCGCACCAAGAACAACCCGGTGCTGATTGGCGAGCCGGGTGTGGGCAAGACAGCCATTGTCGAGGGGCTGGCGCAGCGCATTGTCAACGGCGACGTGCCCACCAGCCTGCGCGATCGCAAGCTGATTTCGCTGGACATGGGCGCACTGGTGGCCGGGGCCAAGTACCGCGGCGAGTTCGAAGAGCGCCTCAAGGCTGTGCTGCAGGAGGTCGTCAAGTCTGAAGGGCAGA